>CAZPSQ010000127.1:0-15171 GCA_964588755.1 uncultured Prosthecobacter sp.
ATCCAGCTTCAGTTCCGTGGCCGCCAGATGGCCCACCAGGAGCTGGGCCACCAGCTTGCCGCCAAGATCAAGGACGACCTCAAGACCATGGGGCACATTGATCAGGAGCCCAAGATGGCCGGACGCAACATCAACATGCAGATCAGCCCGCTGCCCGCGCAGCAGCGCCACCGTAAGTTCAAGACCCACCTCAAGGGCGTCACCGAGCACCACGAGATCAAGCACGCCGAAGGCCACGACCCGCGCGAGGACAAGCACGACGAGGACGACCATGACGATCACCACGACGATCATCATGACGACAACCACGCCGCGCCGCCTCCGGCTGCCGCCGCCTCCACCGAGCCTCCGGCCCCCGCCGCCGCTCAGGCCCCTGCGGCAGGTTAAAGCCACCGGCTCGGATCAAATCCACAAACAAAAAGGGCGGGATTCACTTCCCGCCCTTTTTTGTGCCTCCGGCCACGTGGCCGTTCCTGCCAGGGAACGCCCCTTCTTACTCCACCGCCGCCGCCAGCTCCCGCATCGCCTGCCCCATGTCCGCCTGACCGAAGGCTGAGGTGCCGCAGACAAACAGGTTCGCGCCATGCTTCTTCGCCACCGGCGCGGTGTGTGTGTACACCCCGCCATCCACCTCCAGGTGGAACTTCAGCCCGTTCGCATCGCGGTGCTCACGCGCCGCGGCCAGCTTCGGCATCGTTTCCTTCTCCATGAACGGCTGCCCGCCGAAGCCCGGCACCACAGTCATGATCAGCAGCAGGTCGATGTCATTCACATACGGCAGCGCCGCCTCGAACGGCGTGTCCGGGTGCAGCGCAATGCCGCATTGCAGCCCCGCCGCGCGGATGCGCTTCAGCGTCTCCGCCACACTGGTGTCATACTGCGCCTCCACATGGATCGTGATGTTGTTCGCCCCGGCCAGGATGAAGCGCTCCAGGTAATGGTCCGGGCGGTGGATCATGAGGTGCACGTCCAGGTACATGTCCGTGCACTTGCGCACCACCTGCACCATCTGCGGACCGAAGGAGATGTTGTCCACAAACGTGCCGTCCATCACATCCAGGTGCAGCCACTCCGCGCCCGCGTCCTCCGCCCGCTTCACCTCACTGCCCACTTTGGACCAGTCAGCGGCGAGGAGGGAGGGGAGGATCAGCTTCGTTTCGTGGGTGGCCATGCCTTTCTTAAAGGGACAAGGCTCAAAGTTTCAAGTTTCAAGTTTCAACTTCCATGGCTAAAACAGACCCCTCTCCGGCCTAACCCCGAACCTAGAACTTTGAACCTGGAACCTCCCACCGTGATCTTCGACGACGCGCACTTCATGCATGAGGCCCTGCGCCAGGCGCGCAAGGCCGCCCGCCTGGATGAAGTCCCCATCGGCGCCGTCATCGTGCATCAGGGGAACATCATCGGCCGCGCCTGGAACCAGGTGGAGACGCTCAAGGACGCCACCGCCCATGCCGAGATGCTCGCCCTCACCCAGGCCGAAAGCGCCTTGGGCGACTGGCGCCTCACCGACTGCGACCTCTACGTCACCAAGGAGCCATGCCCCATGTGCGCCGGCGCCATCATGCACTGCCGCATCCGCCGCGTCATCTTCGGCTGCCCCGACCCCAAAGGCGGCGGTGCCGGCGGCTTCTGGAACCTCCTCCAGGCGCCGAACCTCAACCACCGCTGCGAGATCACCCCCGGCATCTTGCAGGATGAATGCGTCCACGTGTTAAAGTCCTTCTTCGCCGAGGCCCGCAAACGCCGCGCCGAAGGCCTCGCGCACAAAAAAGGCGCGGCCAAAGACGACAGCACGGAGCCCGGCGACGACGGCCGTCTCGTCTTCGACGGCCCCTGACACACACCGTCACCCGCGCTCACGGCTTCGGGCTTACCACCACATCCGCGTCCGTTTGGAAGGGCTGCCCGTCGGCCCCCCGGCCCACAGTGCTGATACGGTGCGTCCCAGGCGGCAGTGAAACGGGGATCACAGGGCCGTGCGCAGGCGTGCCGTCCGGCTCGTTCTGGAGCTGGCCGTTGACCTTCCAGCCGTTGATCTGAGGCGCGTTGACCACCGCGCCGGCGGTGTCCCGCGCCACCACGTTCAGCAGCACCTCCACATGGCCGTTGCCGAGAACACCAGACAGGCTGGTGGACACCACGCTCAGGGAGGAGATGCCCCCCGGCAGCGCGCCCTGGGCGGTCATCGGCGTGGTGATGGAGCCTGGAGGCGTCGCGCCCGGGGGTGGGCTGCTGCTTGGGGGCAGGCTGGCGGCGCTGTCATCCTCCAGCACGGCTCCCGGTGCCGCGTTCACGATCTTGCCATCGGCATCCGCCACACCGGTCACGGTCCCGTGGCTGTCGCGCAGCACCGTGCCTGGGCTGCTGGAGATGATCTTGCCCTCCTTGTCCAGCACAGTGCCCGGCGTTGCGGGGACAATCTTTCCCTGCGCGTCGGACACCCCCGTGATGCTGCCTTTGCCATCGCGGATCACCGTGCCCGGCGGGGCGCTCTTCAGCGTGCCCTTGCTGTCTTCCACGATCCTGCCCAGCGTGGCAGGCACCACCTTCCCATCAGCCCCGCACACACCGGTGCAGGCCCCGCTGCTCCCGCGTGTCACCGTCCCTGGCGCGCTCGTTGTCACCTTGCCATCCTTCCCCACGGACGTCCCCGGCTTGGCCTGGGCCACCTTCCCATCCTTGCCGACCACGCCGGTGATGCTGCCGCTGCTGCTGTTGCGCACGATCGTACCCGGCGCGGCGGAGATGGGCTTGGCCGCCTGCGTCGTGCTGCCGCTGGTTGCGGGTTTCGCTGCGGCGGGGGCAGGGGCAGTCGTTGGTTTTGCCGTGCTGCTCGCTGTCGCGGCCTTGGGGGGCTCGGTCGCCTTCTTCGGCGCATCGGTGCCCGCAGTGCTATGGGGGGCGGATGCCTTCTTGGCATCACTGGGGGCCGCGCCCGCAGGCATGGCGGGCTTCGGTGCGGGGGAACCCACCGCCACAGGGGGCATCGCCGCCGCCGCAGTCGTGGGCGTGCTGCCAGCCGTCGCATTGTCTTTGGTCGCCGCCGCAGCAGCAGAGGCTGCGGCGCTGCGTTCCCGCTCCTGTGCGGCCTTGTGCTGGGCCTCCTCGGCTCGTTGGGTCTCTTCAGTCCGCCGGGCGGCCAGTGCCGCCATCTCTGCGGCCATCCGCGCCTTCTCCTTCTCCTGCCAGTAATACCAGCCCCCGCCACCCACAAGGGAGAGAAACAGCAGAACAGGCACCAGCTTGGACCGCTTCGGCGCGGCTGCCGCAGCCTCACCTCCGGCAGTGTGCATCAGGTCCACCGCCGCCCCTGGGGACAGCGCGCTGCCCTCCTCCCGCTCGATGCCCCATAGCACGATGAGCTTTGCTCCGGAACCCTTGCCGATCAGCCGGTACAGGTCCCGGTCCTTTTGTGGATCTGGCAGCCGGAAGCTCTCGATCATCTGGCGCTTCGTCCGGTCACAGTGGGGGTCTTCCGCCTTCTTCTTCAGGTCGTCCACCGCCGCGCGCAGCGCTTGCAGCTCTCGCGCGGGGATCTCGCTCACATCACCGATCGCGCTGCTTGTACCGGCCTGCTCCGTGCCTCCGCTGCGGTGTTCAAAGAGCACGCTGTCCTCGTCCTCCATGGCGCGTGGCAAGAATCCTGCCAGCGCCCCGGACCGGATCGTCAGTTGAAACTCATGGCTCCAGAAGTTGCCGCCGCCATGCCAGGTGCGGATGGGGGAAAGACGTCCTAGTTTCAGGCGCAGGCCTTTGCCGGGTTCGGGGGAGAGGGACATGGGGGGCGGGAGTGGTGGGTTTGGTGGCGGGGCTCGGTGAATGGAAAAATCCGAAGGAACAATTCCGGAAAGCGCGGGCTGCGTGCGGTTAGTCCGGCCAGGTGATCTCGAACCGCCCGGCATCGACCCAGAACTCGTCGCCCTCCAGCGTGCAGAGCTGCAGCTCCACATCGTCCTTGGTCACGCTGTGCTCACCGGCGCTGCCTTTCACGCTCACAATGCTCAGGCTCTCCATGTCGCCCGGCTGCGTCGGCGGCACACGTCGCAGCGTCACTTGCAGCGTGGCGTTGTGGGCGGCGCCGCTGAAGCGGCCACGGTCCACCCAGCGGAAGCGGTACACCTGCTCCGGCTTCGTGGCGGAGGGCAGCACCTTCCGGCCGATGCATGTGCCGATCAGGACCGGGTGCGTCGCCTCGTTCTGCTTTGGCTCCAGGTAGGGCCTGCTGAACTGGTTCGGCTGGTTGCGCGTCGGCATCGCTCCCCAGTGGCACTTGTGGGACTCCTGGTTCGTGATGATGCGGATGTTCCAGCCCGAGATGCGGCCGTTGTGGATGGCTTGATACAAGGTGGCCCCCACGGCCGTCACGCTCTTCGCGTCATGGATCGTGTTGTCGCTGCTCATCGGGTACCAGTCCCCTGCGGGGAAGGACTTCGCCTGGATGATGCGCTGCGGCAGGATCGGCAGCAGGTCCTCCAGCAGATGCTTCACCTTCGGCAGCTCGGACGGCTTGCCGCTGAGCGTCACCAGATCGACATCGTACGCCGCCACATACTTCGCCAGGGAAACGATCACCGGTGTGAGCACACGCTCCACACAGGCCTCGATCGCCGAGGGCTGGTAGGCGACGGGGTCGCTGTCGCCCAGCAGATCCTCCCGCAGCGGCGAGTCACGGCCGATCAGGTTCAGATCCGCCAGCGCCGTGGCATCCACCAATCGGCCTTCGGACCCCATGATCTCCGCCGCAGCCCACGCGGCCCCCGTCTCAGGATTGCCATACTCCCCGCGCGCCAGATCCTTCAGCCACTGCCGCACGATCGGCATCAGCACCAGCTTCACAATGCGGCCCCACTTCGCGCGGGAGGCGGCGGTGGAATGCGCGCCGGAGAACAGGTTTTCAAACCACGCCATCTTCTGCGGATCACGGCGGAACTTCGCGCCGATGGAGGGCAGCAGCACGTTTTCGATGATCTCTTTCGCCAGCGCGTCACCCGCCACGGAGCTGCAGTCACGGAACAGCAGCCTCGCCTCCAGGTTCACTCCTCCGCCCTCCAGCGAGTCGCCATATTCCAGGATGGAGATGTCTGTCGTGCCGCCGCCGATGTCCACCGTCATCAGCCGCACCTTCGCCGCCGTGCCGCGTCCACGGCCGACCAGCTCGATCCAGTTTTCACCAATGTTGTACAGGCGGCGGATTTCAGAGAAAACAAACGGCAGCTGGCTGGCCACCGCCTCATCCAGGTGCATCAGCAGCTCCGGGCGGTCGCCACCCTCGCGGATGGGCCGCTTGTCACGCAGATGACCCAGCGTGAAGATGTTCAGCGCCTTCTCCCATTTGCGCCGGTAATTTTGCGTCTCCTCACGGCTCCAGCCGGAGGGAAAGGTCACCACGATGTTGCGCAGGCGGCGCGGGATGAACTCATGGTTCCCCTTCCGCCATTCGGAGGACGTGATCTGCCGGTGGGCCAGTTCCATGATCGCCAGCGCGGACCACGTCATCGCGTCCGAGCGTGGATACGATGGCGTCTGCGGCGCGGCGGAGGGGCGGTGGGACGGGTCCTCCGCCTCGTTCGGCGGCTCATGCATGTCCCAGTCGCGGCCGTCACCGGGCAGGAAGCGCAGCATCGCGCCGGAGAGCTTCGGCAGCTCCACCCGGCTTTGCGCCAGCGGGTTCCACGGGTTCAGCATCATCGTCCACCATTGCAGCGCGTCACGCCCCACCGGGTCCGTGTCCCACGCATAGCGTTTCGGGGAGCTTAGCGAGTAGTTGCCGCCCACATCCAGTTGCAGCGCCCCCAGGTCCTCGCGCGCGCTGTCGCCCATCAGCACGGGGGAAAGCTCCACAAACATCTGCGGCACCCGCGTCGTGACAAAGTGGTTCGTCTGCTTCGTCGCCGCCTTCAGCAGCCCGCCGCCCACCTGCTCATCCACGCTGTCATGCTCCTCCACCGGCCGGAAGCGGGAAGAGGGCGGCTCCAGGTTCGAAAACACCGGCTCATGCAGCACAAACCATGAGTCCACGATCGCGGCGGTGTCATCGCCCTTGTTCGGGCCGGTGAAGGGCTCATAGTCAAAGCCCTGCTTGATGAACCGTATCGGGCGGCACACCGAGGCCAGCTTGCCCCCTTGCGCGTCCATGTTTTCCAGCGCCAGCACCACAGTGCGCGTGTTGCCAAAGTCGATCACCAGATCCACGTCGATGGACTCGCCTGCGGGCCGTTTCCAAATCACCTCAAACTGCGCCGCCTCCACCAGCTCCTGCGGGTTCTTGGGTGCGGGGACCTTCAGCGTGATGACCTTCGCCTCGCCCGGCAGTTTCGTGATGTCGCTCGCGGCGTAGGGGGTTCCCTCCACCGTGGCAGGCGCCGGCCCGGACGGCTGGCGTGGCTCGAAGATGCTGCCGCGTTTCACACTGCCCACATTGCTCTCCACCGCCACCCACAGGCCCGGCTGGCCGTCCTTCATCGCAAAGCGCGCGCGAATCCACGGGTGGTTCACCTCACGCCAGGGCTGGCGGCCCTGCTGGCAGAGCTGCTTGAACTGCGGATATTTTTGCAGCGCCTCGGACAGCAGCGGCACAAAGGTGTAGTGATGGCCGCTGTCAGGAAAAACATCGATCGTCGTCATGGCTAATAATCCTCCTCCTCCCGGCCGCCTTGGAGTCTGACCCCCTGATTCCGGGAGGAGGAGTAGGAGTAAGAGGGGGAGAAAGAGTGGCGGTGGTTCATAATTCAGCGTTTCATCAGGCGTTCAGCAGCACGGCCAGTTCGGCATCCCCGGCCTGCGGCGGTCGTGCGCCTGTCGAGATAGTTTTCACCTTTTCTAGCCGCTTCAAAAAAGGCTCGATCACCGCCCGGTAGTGCGTGGACTGCTCCGGCGCGGCGTTGTGCAGCTCGTCCACCTGCGCCAGCTCCTCCAGCACCTCGTTCACCGCCTTTGGCGCGCGATGAGGCGCCTGCTCCTCGCTGCCGCGCAGCAGCGCGTTGCTCATTTGGATCGCCAGGAAACGCCGCGCCTGTCGGCCTTCCACGCGGCTGGTGATGTTCCCCAGGTTGTCGCGGAAAAACGCCACGATGCTGTCCAGATCCACCACTTCGATCAGATACGAAAGCAGCCTCGCCGCGTGGTTGCCATCCAGAATCCCCACATCCGCCAGCGCCGGATACTGCGCGCGGCGCGACTGCCAGGACCGGAACTGCTTCTCCACATGCGTCCGGAGGTTCAGCTTCAGCCGCGCGGCGTTCAGCGGCACATCATCGATCTCCTCGGGGTCGATGTTCAAAAACGCCCGCAGATGGCGGCTGACGACGATCGGGTTGTCGAGGTCGAAGTCATTGCGGCGCGGCTGCTGCAGCCGCGCCTTGATCGCTCCTGTCCACGCATCCAGGGCGCCGTCGCGGTCATCGCTCACAGCCGACTCCGATGGCAGATGTTGCAGGATGAGCTGCTGCAACTTTTCCGTGGTTTCGGTCAGGCGTGTTTGCAGCAGTTCCGCGCGCTTCGAGGTCAGCGCCTGCTCCCGCAACGTCTTAAACACAAAATCAGTGCCGCCGTTCGCCACCATTTCCCGGAAAGTCTGCGCGCTGTCACCAAAGCGCTCCTTGAACGCGCCATCCCCCACGATCCCCTCCAGCGCCACCTGCTGCTCCCCCGGCGTGCCGAAAAGATGGCACTCATTGAACTGCGGATAGTTCGTGGACAGCGCGTTGACCACCTTCGGGTCCGCCAGGTGGCCCAGCGACTTCAGCTGGTCAAAGCAGCCCTGCAAACCATCCCGCAGACCGGCGGACATCACCTTGTTCACCAGGTCCGCGCAGAACGTCATGATCAGGTTCAGCGGCATCGCCTTGCCCTTCGGCGGCCAGGGGTGGCCAAAGGCGCGCAGCCAGCTGCTGATGCCCGCCACCAGTTGCACCGGCTGCGCGGGGAATTTGCCCAGCCGCATCAGCAGCGAGAACCCGTCGATGTCCAGGCTGCGCGCGCCCGTCACCACGATGGAGGCCGTCTTGCCCCGCTTCAGCACCTCCGTCAGCATCACCACTGGCTTCCCGGCCAGATCGCCGTCCTGGTGCTTCGTGGCATTGCCGTAGTTGTTCGCCACGCCGGGGAAGTCCAGCAGGTCCGCCGCCTCAAGGAAGTCGCACAGCACAGGCGCGCGCTCCCGCAGCACGTCACGCCGCAGGGGGATGCGCAGCTCCCACACCAGCCCCTGAAACAGGCCGAAGTCGTCATTGTCCCGCGCCAGCGCCGCCCCCCCCGGCAGGCTGGAGACACACGCCACATCGCCGCGTGTCTTCGTCGTCAGGGACATCACCTTCTCCCGCGTCTCCGGCCGCTCCGCGCACTTCTTGTACGAGTCGATGTCCAGCAGAATGCTCGCCGTGCGAAAAGAGCAACGCAGCGTTCCGCTCTCCCACTGCCGCCGCTTGCCCACCAGCTTCTGATAACTGTCCGTGATGCTGCTCCACGAGTCCCACAGCAGCTCTGCGGCAAAGGCCTCCACCGCCTGCACACTCCCCAGCAGCGCATCGCGCTCCAGCATCTGCGGCCGCAGCGCCCCGTCCCACTGCGTGGCCAGGTTCGAGTAGCGGCGGATTTCGGAGAGGATCAGCAGGTCCACTGTCTCGGCAAGCTGTTGCAGTGCCTCAAACGCCTCCCGCTTCACCGGTGCGTTTCCTTGCTGCCGGTCCAGCAGCGCCTTGAAGCTCTCCGCGTCCCACGCCGTGATCTCACCCTTCGGGTTACGCTCCTCGCATTCCGACAGGTAGCCCACGGCCAGCGCGTGCAAAATTTGAGTCTCCGTCGCCAGCGTCACCTCCACCGGATGGTCCACGTCCGGCACCTCGTCGCACAACACATAGCGCGACACGCAGCCGGAGGCGTCCGAGCCAAAGTTGAAGGGATTCAGCGTGATGACCGCATCACTCTTGTCCTTCCCCACCACATACCGCACCGGCTCGCCCTCGCTCCAGCGCAGTGCGGAGCGCTCGCCCAGGCCGTCGTTCGGATCATCCAGGTAGCCCGACATCAGCGTCGATTTCCCCGTCTGCGACGGTCCCCACAGCGCCATCACCGGCTTGGCCGAGCTTTCGCCCTTGCTGATCGTCCGCGCCTTGTCCCGCACGCGATACACTGCGTCCAGCCAGTTGCCGCGTGACACCGCATGTTTCGGATCATCCCGCCGGATGCCATACGACCAGTACCATTCAATGACAGCGTCGGATTGTTTCAGAAGGGCAGGGGATGACATGCGGCAAAAAAAAGATCAGCCTAAGTGGGCGTGTCAGTGAATAGGGGACGATAAAACCACGATGCTCGGGCGAAGGCTCAGGGAAGCTCGATGACGACACGGAAGCCGGTCATCCTGGCTTCGGCTCCGAATATTGTGTCGGGCGGCATGGCGGGAAGGCGCCAGTTCATTCTGCGCACCGGGCCGTAGTTGGCCCACGAATGCCCGCGGATCACTCGCTGCACCTCGGTGGCGGGATCATGCCAGTCGGCGCACCATTCGGCGGCGTTGCCCCACAGGTCATGCAGCCCCTCGGGCGTGGCGGGAAAGCTGCCCGCTGGCGCGGTGAAGGGGAAGTCATCCGTCAGGGTTCCTCTGTAGTTGGCAAAACCATGCGGCGGCTCGTGTGAGGAAGGTGTCCATGGGTAGGCACCCGTCTTCCAGGAACCCTTGGATACCGGTGTCTGCCCGGCGTCCTCATGCTCGCCAATGCCGGCCGCGCAGCTCCATTCGTGATCGCTTGGCAGGCGGCAGAGAAGCTGCTCCTTCTTGGAAAGCCATTCACAAAACTTCACCGCGTCTTCCCATGCCACATTGACCACAGGGTGCAGCCGCGTTTGCGTCGTGCCTCCATCGCTGGCTTTTTTCCAGGAGGAGTCAGTGACGGCATTCGTTTCGGCGAAGGCAGCATAGTCCTGCACCCGTGTCTCCCACACGCTGAAGAGCAGCGTCTTGCCACCCGTCGGCCCGCCGGTGATGCGAATGGGAACAAATTTCATGCCGAGGGAGTTGGTGTGGGGCCTGTCCTTCGTGGCGCTGGCTGGCGGCATGGCGGAGGTGAATACCGTGGAAGGAGTGGCCGCCAGAGGCGGTGGAGGCGCGGGGACCTTGAAGGTCACGCCTGCGAGACTCTTCCGGCTCGTCTCCAGCGCTTTCACGGCGGCCTGATTGCCCGTTTGGGCCAGCGATGCCTGGACTGCGGACAACGATTGATCCAGATCACCCGCCAGGCTGGCCTCCAGCTTGGCCACCTCACTTGCGAAGATGTGTCGCAGCTCTTGCACCCGCTGCGGTGCGGAGCCGTCTGTGCTTGGGAAAGGCGGCAGTGGTTCGGCGTGGGCGGCGGTGAGGTTTTTCTCGATCTCCGTCATCAGCACGTCGGCTTGAGCCAATGCGCTGGCGTAGGCTGCGGCATCGCCCGGAGCCTGGCTTTGGGCGTTCACAAGGGCGGTGCGATACCGGGTCGTGAGGTCGCTGAGCTTGGCGTGTCTTGCCTTCTGATAGTTGGCAACGCGGACGCGGAATTCCGGAAGCCCCCGCAGGTCGAACGCTGGGGCGGGCTGTGGAGCGACAGTAGTGGATGGCGGTGCCGCTGCCATGGGCGGCGCGGGTGTGGGCGGCTTCGGAGTCGGGACGGGGGGCGGTGCTTGGATCGCAGCGGGCGCGGTACGCGTTTCCTCCACCTTTGCCGTCGGCATGTCCGGTCGCGTTGCCTGGGGCATCCAAAGATAGCCGCCACCCAGCGCGCACACTCCCAGCACCGTTCCGATCAGCCACCCGCCGGATGACTTGGGCGCGGGCGGCGGCGGCGCAGGCTGGGGGGGACGGGGTGGCTGGCCGGAGGGGCGCAGGGGCCGTGCTTGGGCGGGCAGTGCGGCCGGAGCCTCCATGACCTGCGCGTCCGCCTTCACGACTGGCTGGGTCAGGATGCCGTCCAGGTCCGTCCGCATGTCCGTGCTGTTTTGATAGCGCGCATTGCGGTCCTCCCTCAGCGCCTTGGCGATTATGCCATCGTACCTGGGATCCAGCCCTGACACCTGCAAGGACGGCAGCTCAAACATGCCCTGCGGAATCTTGCCCGTGAGCATCTGGTAGAGCATCACACCCACCGCATAAATGTCCGCGCGGTGGTCCACTGCGGAGCCGAGCATCAGCGCCTCTGGTGCCATGTAATGCAGCGTGCCCATGGCCATCCCGCTCTGCGTCAGCCCCAGGGTGTTGCCTCCCACATTCACCTTTGCCAGCCCGAAGTCCGCCACCTTCACCGCACCATCGTAGCTTACCATGATGTTCGCCGGCTTGATGTCGCGGTGGATGATGCCGCGCTCATGCGCATAGGCCAGCGCGTCGCACACATGGGCGGTGATGGCCATCGCATGCTCCGTGTGCAGCCTCCCCGCCTTGGCGATCATCCTCGCCACATCGGTGCCCTCGACGAACTCCATGACAATGTAGAGCAGGCCGTCCTTCGTCTCGCCGAAGTCATACACGGAGACGATGCCCGGGTGGTTGAGCTTTCCCATCGCCCGCGCCTCGTTCTTGAAGCGTTCCGCGAAGCTGGGATCGGCATCCTCCAGCGTGGTGGAAAGGATTTTGATGGCGACAGGCCGGTCGAGCGACCTCTGCCTCGCCATGTACACCGCCCCCATTCCCCCGCGGCCAAGCATCTTCACGATCTCATAATCCAACAGCAGTTTGCCCAGTTCTTCCGCCGTCGGCGGCACCCAGGGGCCGGGCGGATGGCTGCCTGCGCTCGTGGCCAGCAGGGCACGGCCCACGCCGCTGAGATCGGCATCTTTGGCAGGGTGTGTGGGATCTTGGCTCATGAGTTCTTGCCAAAGAATAAGGAATGCGGGACCGCCGGTTTCAGAAAAGCCCAAAAAAAGCGTCAGCCCCCCGGGCGCGGCTCCGCCAGCCTCTTCATGCCCCGTCCTTCAGACCTTCCCCTCACGCTCCTCCATTCACCTCTCAGCCCGGAACCAGCTTCGCCACTTTCTCCGCCCACCGCTTGTGGCTTTCCCCGTCCAGGGGGCCGCACACCACGCCCAAAAACTCCCGCTGCTGCGCATGTTTTTCAGACGGGTTCGCCAGCGACCTCTCCAGCGCGTCGATCAGCTCCTCCTCGCTCTTCACGATGTACGTCGGGTCAAACTCAATCACCGACCGCGCATGTGTGAAGTGGAACACACGCTCCACGCTCTCATAAAACGGGCGCTTCTTGCCAGCGTCGTAGCCCAGGTTCACCACTGGCTTGCCGTAAAAGCTCGCATCAATGATCATGCTCGACTGCACTGTCACGATCACGTCGGAATGCGTCAGCGTCGTGCTCAGCGTCGAAAGATTGTTCTTGTCCGCCTTCCACTTGCCCGTGGTGCGGTCCAGCGTGCCGGACGGGCTCTGCAGCGTCAGGCACGGGTGGTCCAGGTCCCCCTTGTCAAAGGCATGCATGTCCACCGGGTTCACCCGCGCCACCAGATGGCAGGGCACGCCCAGTTTGTTCTCCTCAAAGATCCGGCAGAGAATCCGTACAAAATCCAGCTGGCACAGCACCGTCTTCGGTCGTGACAGCGCATAAAGGAAGATCTTGTGCGTGGGCGGCACGCCCAGTTGCGCGCAGAATTCCTCCCGCGTCGTCGTCACATTCGGCTTCGCATGGCCGTCCCAGCACATGCCCCCGGTGATGACCACACGCTCCGGCGGCATGCTGTGGATCGTGATCATCTCCTGCCGCATCCGCTCAGACCACACAAACACATGGTCCGGGATCAGCAGCATCGCCCCCTTGGAGGTCGCGTTGTCCCAGGAGATGCCGTCCAGCAGGATTGGGATCTTCCGCCTCCGCGCCTCCCGCAGACAGTCCATCTGGCCCACCCGCATGTTGGAGTACGTCACCAGGTCCGGCTTCACCTCGTCCAAAATCTGCGCCAGGGCAGGGTAGCTGCCCCAGTTTTCCGCCAGACGGGACAAATGATACCACCGCAGCCCCAGTGCCTTCAGCACTCGCGCATAGCCCACATGCAGCTCATAGTTCTTGCCAAACTCCGCGCAGCGGTTCTTGCGGATCTCATTGATCGTCGTGTTCGGGTGCTCCACCACGATCAGGTCACGCCCGATCTTGTGCACCGTCTTGTCCAGCAGGTACGCCAGCTTCTTGAAAGGCCCGCCCAGCTTCGGCGAAAAGGCCCGGTAGCTCACCCTCGGGTCCGTCGGCAGGTCTTCCGTGTGTACTTCAAAGTAGTCCACAGCCGCCAGCACCACGCGCCAGTTTCCCTGGGCCAGCAGGTCCTTCAGCGCCGGACCATGCACCAGGTCACGGTACGCCGCTGAGCTGTCGATGAGGCAAAGGAGCGTTCGTTCGCGGCTCATGCTTTTGCAGAAGGGGTCGAAGAAACGCGGTCCTGCGGCAGCGGCTGCACCTTGCCGCCCTGCTCGCCCAGCCGCCGCTTCACATCACGGGACACCGCCCACGACGTGTAGCGCTTCAAAATGCTCCGGGCAAAGCGGGAGAAAGGGTCCTCCCCCTGCGGTGGATACGGCCTCCGCCAAAGGTCCGGCTTCAGCCCATGCTGCGCCAGAAAATCAATGCCCTCCTTCTTCCAGAACCGCTTGATCACCTCCACATAGGACACCAGCCACGGCTTGTTCCGCGTCAGGTAAAACAGCCCCTCGATCTGCCCGCCATTGATCCGCTCCCGGATGTAGCCCTCCGTGTGCCAGATGTTCATGTGCCGCTGCGCGCACAGGTCCGCCAGATACTGCGTGCGCCACAGCCCGCTGTGAAAGCCCGCCGACTGCTTCGTGTTCGTCAGCGGCGCGATCAGCGCCTCCGGCTGGTCCTCCGGCGGCGGCGCCATCGGCTTCAGGTTGCACCAGTTCCCCCCCCGCCTCTTCAGCTCCCCATACACCGCAAAGATGTCATCCAGCGGCAGCGGCTGCTTCAGCAGAAAGTCATCCAGGAAACTGATCACATATTCCGAGGGTATCTGCCGCAGCCCCCGCGCCATCCCGTCCGTCCACGACTTGTCCTCCCCCACCGTGATCGTCACCACGCGTGGATCATCATACGTCAGATGGTTGCTGATCAGGTAGATCGGCGTCGGCACATCCGGCCAGAACTTGAACAGGAAATGGAAAAAGAACTGCCACACGTCGCTGTACGCATCACACGAAGCGACCATGACGCGCAGGTCAGTTCCCGGCGGGGTGGTGTTAGGGCTCACAGCGGACATTGGAAAAAGATCGGTTCAGCGTTTTCGTCATTCGTCATCTCATTTCACCCGCTTCGCCAGCGACCTGCCAAGCCGGTGCTTCAAAGACGCCGCCTCCAGTCCCAGCCGCGCCCCCAGCCCCACACGGACCTCCCCGCGGCGCATGCACCCCATCGTCGGTCCATAGCTCCGCAGGCCGTCCACGCCGAACTGGTACGGCTCCCAGGCCGTGTCATTCGCGCCGCCCACCGGCCAGCACTTGTCATCCAGGCTGCGGAACTCCTGCACAAAGCTCTCGTCATCGCTGTAGCTCACCCCGGGCACATGCTTGTCCAGGTAGTGCCGCTCCGGCACGGATCGGTCCACATCATGAATGAAAATCGCCTGCGCCTTCTCCGTCGCCGCCAGCTCCAGCGCCAGCCGGATCGCCCGGAAATGCTTCGGCCCGTCGATCAGCACCACATCCCCCTCCCGCAGCATCTCCGGGATCAGCTTCGTCGAGTCCCCAAACAGCAGCTTCACATTCTTGAAAGGAGCCAGCCGCTCCGCCGCGATCGGGCAGTCGGGCGACTTGTCATCATACTCGATGCTCGCGATCTCCGTCTCCGGAAACATCAGCGCCAGCACATGCGTGCTCTGTCCCCGCGCCCGCCCGGACTCAATGATCCGGCCCGGCTTCCTCCCATCCAGGCACGCCCCCAGAAAAAGCATCTCACTGAAAAGAATCCCCTTTTGCTCATAGGAAGTCTCAGCGGCAATGCGCTGAAGGTCGGGCAGCAGGGGCCGGGCGGCGGAAAGCAGGTTCATGCGGACGGGAGCAAAAAAACGAAAACGGGAAAGGCCTCGGATACATTCTTTGCCACTCCCGCGCAACCCGCAGTTCAGCCTTCACCCCGCCCCCCAGGGCAGACGCAGCAGTAAAAACGAGAGTGTTGAGTTATAGTGGTTGTACTC
>CAZPSQ010000128.1:0-15139 GCA_964588755.1 uncultured Prosthecobacter sp.
AGGAGTTTCTTCTTTCACGAGGGTTCCGGGGTTGTTGTTCATGCTGCTGCGCACTTCAAAGCGCACACCAAATTTGTTCGCAAACTCGACACTGCGGCTCTGCATCACCTTGGAGCCGGAGGAGGCCATCTCAAGCATCTCCTCATAGCTGATCTCCTGGATCTTCTGCGCCGTCTTCACCACGCGGGGATCACAGGTGTACACACCATCCACGTCGGTGTAGATCTGGCAGAGGTCCGCCTTGATGGCGGCGGCCATGGCGATGGCGGTCAGGTCGCTGCCGCCACGGCCCAGGGTGGTGATCTCGCCACTGGCGGTCTCGCCCTGGAAGCCGGCCAGCATCACGATGTTGCCCTCGTCCAGCATCTTGTGCACGGCGTCGGGCGTGATGTTGACGATGCGTGCCTTTGTATGCATGCGGTCGGTGGAGATGCCCGCCTGCGCGCCGGTCAGGGAGACGGCCTTGCCGCCCAGCGCGTGAATGGCCATGGCTGTCAGGGCGATGGTGGTCTGCTCGCCGGTGGCCAGCAGCACGTCCATCTCACGCTCGATCGGGTCCTGCTCCGGGGAGACTTCCTTGGCCAGCCGGATCAGGTTGTCCGTGACGCCCGACATGGCAGACACCACGGCCACGACCTGATTGCCCGCACGCTGCGTTTCCAAAATGCGGCGCGCGCAGTTGCGGATGCGTTCTGGGGTGCCGACGGAGGTGCCGCCGTATTTCTGGACAATGAGGGCCATGCTGGGGGTTGGGAAAGGGGCGCGGAAAATGGCATGCCGGGGCCGGTGCGCAAGGGCGAGTTTGGGGCGGGGGTCAGCCGAGCACTTGCCGCTGCTCCGCCGCCCCCAGCTCCCGCCATTGCCCCGGCTCCAGGCCCAGCTCTGCCAGCTTCAGGCCTCCAATGCTGACGCGGACCAGCCGCAGGGTGGGGAAACCCACCGCCGCCGTCATGCGCCGCACCTGGCGGTTTTTGCCCTCCGTGAGTGTCAGCTCCACCCAGGAAGTCGGGATTTCCCTGCGGTAGCGCACCGGCGGGTTTCGGGGCGGGTGCCCGGGGTCCGCCGCCAGCCGTGCGGCGCGGCAGGGCAGGGTGCGGAAGTCCTTCAAATCAATGCCGCCACCGCGCAGGCTCAGCAGGGCCTCGTCCGTGACGGTTCCGTCCACCTGGGCGTGATACGTGCGCGGGTGCGCGTGGCGCGGGTTCAGCAGCCGGTCGTTCCATTTGGCCTCGTCGCTCAGCAGCAGCAGACCTTCCGAGTCCCGGTCCAGACGGCCGATGGCATAGACATTTTTTGGGAACCCGAACTCCGCCAGCGTGCGGTGGGAAGGGTGCTCCTGCGTGAACTGGGAGAGCACGTCGTAGGGCTTGTAAAAGGCCAGCAGCATCGGGGGGGCGGTCAGCGGTTGCGTTTTTTTGTCTGCCTGCGCTGCCCTTCGACCTTGGTTTTGTCCACGCCTGTGGCCGGTTGTCTGAGGATGCCCGCCAGCGTCAGCACGCCGACCACCACGAAAACGCTGGTGATGAGCTGGATGATCAAGGGGGCGCCGAGCATGTGCGACCCGATGACAAAGCAGAGGGCGGCAGCGGTGAACAACAGCATGGCAATCAGCCCGCCTGTGCGGCCTGTGATCCGCGTCAGGCGTGCCGCCTTTTCATCACCAAAGCCCACCCCGTAGATGTGATACCACTGCAGGAGCCTGTTTTTCCGGCCGACGATGTCCAGGTCTTCCAGCTTGTGGCGCAAATGGCTGCTCCTGCTCATCGGCGGCTCCGCTCGCGCGCCATCCAGGCTGTGTCCGCAGGACGGGCAGGCCACCAGGGGGATTTCATCCCCACCCCGCAGCGGCGCTCCGCAGTGGTTGCAGCGTGTGGGAGGTGGCTCCATTCCGCCAAGGCTAGCGGCGCTGCCGCAGGTATTCAAGGTCGGTGCCCAAGCGCATGACGTTTTCCAGTTCGGCGCGCTTTTGCTCAAACTCCTCCTCCGTCATCCGGCGTGGGATGTGGTGGGGCTTGTCCAGCACCAGGGTGACCTTGGCAAAGGGCAGCGGCAGCATGAACTTGTCCCAGGTCTTGAACTGAATGAAGCGGCTGTAATGCAGGTGCGCGGGGATGATCGGCACGCCGGTGAGCTGCGCCAGCTTCACAATGCCCGGCTGCACCGTGTAGATGGGGCCGCGGGGCCCGTCCGGGGTGATGCCGATCTCATGCCCCTCACGCACCTTGGCCGCCAGCGTCATCAGCGCGCTCATGCCTTTCTCCGGCTTGGAGCTGGAGCCACGCGCCGCCTGAATGCCGAAGCTCTCGCACACATCCGCGATGATCTGGCCGTCCCCGCTGGGGCTGGTCAGGATGGTGCCCGGTATCTGCGGAAACCACTCCTGATGAGTCCACGGAAACAGGAAGAGGCGGTTGTGCCAGAAGGCCCAGATCAGCCCGCGCCGCTTCGAGTCAAACACCCCCGCCTCATCCCGGATTTCCCAGCGTATGGTCATGCCAATGGCACGCATGATCCCTGCGATGATTTTGCCTGCGGACTTGATGCGAATTTTTGCCATGGGGTGTCTTCTCTTTCACATCAATCCAGTCTCAGCGCCACCGCAACCTTTTCAAGGGTCTGCTTCGAGTCCGGTGCCAGGTTGAAGAGCGGGGCTCACCTGGCGGTGGCGGATTTCTTGCCCAGATCATGGATGAGAATGGCAGCCAGCTTTGCCATGCCGGACACCTTGCTGAAGGTGCTCATGAATCACAGCCAGCCCACCTGGTTCAGCCGCCCGGTCAGCTCCATCTGCTTCTCCAGCTGCTTCGCATACAGGGCGGCATTCTCCGCGTTTGGCTTGCAGCGGGTGGACTCGTCCAGCGTCACCAGCTTGGCGCAGAGCTGCTCGTAGCTCACCTTCTCGGTGCCGCCCTGGTTGGCGTGCGCATAGGCGGCCTGGATGGCCCCGCCCAGGGCCGCGCCTTCACTGGTGTTCAAGGTCACGACTTCCGCATTGAAGCAGTCTGCGGCGATCTGCCGCCACACGGGGCTGCGGCTGCCGCCGCCGGTCAGGCGGATTTCTGTGGGGTTCATGCCCAGGTCGCGGAAGCGCTTCAGGCCGTAGGCCAGCCCCAGCGTGGCGCCTTCCACCGCCGCGCGGGCGATGTTGGCCGGGGCCATGTTGGTGGGGCGCAGGCCATGGATCACGCCGCTGCCATTCGGCAGATTGGGGGTGCGCTCGCCGTTCAGATACGGCAGGAAGATCACACCCTCTGCGCCGACGGGCGCGGTCTTCACGGCGGCCTCAAGCTGCTTCAGGTCCCAGCCAAACATCTCGCGCACCTGCTCGGTGACGACCGTCACGTTCATCGTGCAGACCAGCGGCAGCCACTGGTCCGTGCTGTCGCAGAAGGCGGCCACCTCGCCCTGGCCATCCACCACAGGGGAGCCTGCCACGCCATAGAGCGTGCCGCTGGTGCCAAAGCTCGCCGTCACCACGCCCGGCTTGATGTTGCCGGTGCCGATGGCGCCCATCATGTTGTCGCCGCCGCCCGCGCTCACGATCACATCAGGGCTGAGGCCCCACTTTGTGGCCAGGTCCTGGCGGATGGTGCCGTGCACCGCCTTGGAGGAGCCCAGGGGCGGCAGCATGGCGCGCACGCTCGGGTCGATGAAGTCGCACAGCTCATAGGCCCACTGGCGCGTGTTCACGTTCAGGATGCCCATGCCGGAGGCGTCGCCGTATTCCATGCGTTTCACCCCGGTGAGCCAGAAGTTGATGTAGTCATGCGGCAGCAGGACGGACTTCGTTTTGGCAAAGTTCTCCGGCTCGTTCTGCTTCATCCACAGCAGCTTCGGGATCGTGTAGCCCGGCAGCATGGCATTGCCCGCCAGGGCGATGATGCCCGGCTGCCCGCCGAAGTGATGGGCGATCTCCTCGCACTGCGGCTGGGTGGAGGTGTCGCACCACAGCTTGGCCGGGCGCACCGGCTTGTCATCCGCGCCCAGGGCCACCAGACCGTGCTGCTGACCACTGACGCCGATGCCCGCGATCTTGGACTTGTCCGCGCCGATCTGCTTTAAACACTCCTGCACACTGGCCTCGACGGCATCCAGCCAGTCCTGCGGATTTTGCTCCAGATGCCCCGGCGGCAGGTCGTCGATCAGGTCATAACTGCTGTGGCCGGAGGCCAGAATTTTGCCCGTGTCGAGGTCGAGGACGATGGCCTTGGTGCTCTGGGTGCCGCTGTCGATGCCGAGAAAGTACATGGATCGGGGTGGTGGTGGGTGGTGTTCCCAGCTTGTCGGCGAGGCGGCCTAAAGTTCAAGGCTCAAAGTGAACCTCCAGGGGCCAGCCTCAGTCCTTCGACTGGATGTTTCCCGATTTCCGGATGGCCCGCAGCAGGCGCCAGCCCAGGAAAAGCGCCAGCCCATACCCCAGCGCTCCGAAAACGGAGACCCCGTACAGCAGCGGCGCCGCCTGGCTGCTCCACAGCTGGCTGGAGCCCAGAAAGATGGAGGCCGTCAGGATGCCCAGCACCAGACGGTTCACAATGGGATCGAGGTGCCGGTGGTCCAGATGCACCGTCAGCGTGCCGTCGCGGAAGCGCGCCAGCAGGTCCGCCAGATCACGCGGCAGGGCGCCCAGCAGGCGGTTCCAGTTGCGGTAGGTGTGGCGCACCCGCTTTGCCACACGGCCCGGGGAGAGGCGGCGCAGCATCAGCCGCGTGCAGTAGGGCTGCATCAGCTCCGCCAGACTGATGTTCGGGCTCAGCCGGCGGGAGGTGCCCTCCAGCACGATGATGGTCTTCAGCAGCAGCGCCAGCGCCGGCGGCAGCACGATGTGGTGCCGCCGGATGATCTCCACCAGGCTGCCCAGCGCCGCGCCGACGTGGATCTCATTCAGCGGATGTCCGGTGAAGTCCGCCATGAAGTCCTGCAGGTCCGCGCGCAGCTTCTCCCGGTCGCAGGTGGCAGGCACCGCGCCCAGGCGCAGCACCTGCTCCGCCACCAGGGAGGAGTCGTTCTCCACAATGCCCACCAGCAGGGATTCCACCTCGTCGCGCAGATCATCATCGATCCTGCCCACCATGCCGCAGTCGATGACTCCGACGATGTTTCCTGGCAGCATCAGGAGGTTTCCGGGGTGCGGGTCCGCGTGGTAGAAGCCGTCGCGGAAGATCATCTCCAGGTACATGTTGGCGCCGCGCCGGGCGAACTCCTCCAGCCCGCCCTCCGCCATCGTCGGGCGTGCGGTGTCGATGTCCGTGCCGCGCACACCCTCCAGCCGCTCCATCGTCACCACCTGATGGGAGCACCAGGGGCCGTGGACCTCGGGAATGCAGACCGTGGGGTCATCGCCAAAGTTGCGCGCGAACTCCTCCAGGTTCCGCCGCTCATAGGTGAAGTCCATCTCCCGCACCAGGATGCGGCGGAACTGCCGGACCACTGCCACCGGCTGGTAGGCGCGGAGGGCGGGGGAGTGCTTCTCCAGCAGCTCCGCCAGCGCCTGCACGATCTCCACATCCGTCACCGCCTGCTCCGCCACACCGGCGCGGCGCACCTTCACCACCACGCTTTGGCCCGTGGGCAGCAGCGCGCCATGCACCTGCGCGATGGATGCGGCGGCCAGCGGCTCATCCTCGAAGCGTGCAAACAACTGCCCGATGGGCTTGCCAAGCTCCCTTTCGATCGTTGTGCGTGCGACCTCCGCGCTGTCGGGCGGGATGCCGCACTGCAGCAGGGCCAGCTCCTCCGTCAGCTCCGGGCCGAGGAGGTCGGCGCGCGTGCTCAGCATCTGCCCCAGCTTGATGAATGTGGTGCCCAGCTCCGCCAGCGCCATCCGCACCCGTGCCGCCGTCGTCACCGTGCCTGTCAGCATCTGTCCGTCGGCACTCTTCAGCCGGTCCCGCAGCCACGCGTGGTCAAAGCCGCCGAACAAGTCCGCCAGCCCATACTTTCCCAGCACGGTGGCAATCTCCGCGATGCGTTTCGCATGGCGCTCGAGTCGTGACAGGGCGTCTATCTTCATGGATTCGTCATTGTCCCAGCAATCAAGCCGCTGACAATGTGGAATCGGTGGGGCCTTCGCGGCGGCCGCCAGCTTTCGACGCATCCAGCCGTGACATTCCCGCCGAACTGGTCATCGTCCCTCACTTCATGAGCACGCCCAAAATCCTCGCTTTCGCCGGCAGCACACGCACGGACTCCTTCAACAAGAAGCTTGCCCGCCTTGCCGCGGACGCGGCCCGTGCCGCAGGTGCCGAGGTCACGCTGATCGACCTGCGCGCCTACCCGCTGCCGTTGTTTGATGGAGACCTGGAGGAAAAGGAAGGCCTGCCCGAAAACGCGCGCAAGCTCAAGGAGCTGTTCCGCGCGCACGACGCCCTCCTCATCTCATCACCTGAGTACAACAGCTCCATCACTGGTGTGCTGAAAAACACCCTCGACTGGGTCTCCCGCACGGAGACGGATGATGAGCCGGCGCTGGTCGCCTATCGTGGCAAGACGGCGGCCCTGCTGGCCACCTCCCCCGGCGCCCTGGGCGGGCTGCGTGGTCTGGTCCATCTGCGCGCCATCCTGGGAAACATCGGCGTCATCGTGCTGCCGGACCAGGTGGCGGTGCCGAAGGCGCATGAGGTGTTTGATGACAACGGCGGGCTTAAGGATGAGCGTGCCGCCAGGCAGGTGAAGGGGGTGGCCGAGGGCCTCGTCCGCTTCTTGAAAAAGCAGGTGGAAAGCGGTGTGAAGTAAATCACGTCCGTCTGCTTCCAGCGCCTTCATGAAGGGTGGGTGGAATCATTTCCTGCAATGGATTGGGATGATTTCACGTGTCTTCCGGCCACAGCGCCCTCCTCAGCCGCCCCATTGTCCGCCCGGCCCTCTTCCTTGCCAGCGCACACTCCCACAGCCGCAGCACAGTCCACCCGGCACGCCGAAGCTCGCGGGTGACCAGACGATCCCGCGTCTGGTTGCGCAGGATCTTTGCGTCCCAGAATTTTCGATTCCCCTTGGGCCTGCGATAGTGAAGGGGGCAGCCGTGCCAGTAGCAGCCATCCACAAACACGGCCACACGCTGGCTTCGAAACACGAAGTCCGGCCGCACCCGCACCACCAGGGCGGCCGCGCCGCGTGGCAGCGCACGCCGCGCCGTCAGCGCCAGATGCCGCCGCCAGCCGGTGATGCCGTGCTCCCGCATCAGCGCCACCAGCCGCAGCTCCGTGGCGGCATTGCCACGGGAGCGGATGCGGCTCATCACCTCGCTGCGTTTGGCGGTGGTGAAGACATCAGGCATGGCTGGCTTTCCTTACGTCCTGCCCTTGCTGCGGACCCGCTCCGACTTCATGGGCGTGCCGGGTTTCACACCTTCCTGGGAAAATTCGATGTGGACGATGCGCGGCACCCGCGAGTGCAGGGACATGATGTGCTTGATCAGCATGGCCTTGCCCGTCTCGATTTCGCGCCAGAGGTTCTGAGAGTCAGGGGTGCCCTGGGGCAGGGCGGCAAAGCGGGCGTAAAGCTGGTCCATGGCCTCCTTCCAGTCCCGCAGCGGGGTGAGCCGGGCGGTCAGATCCTGCAGCTCGTTGCGGGTCTCCTCCAGGGCGCGCACGGCCTCCTCATGCTCCGCAGCATGGCGGCGGGCCTCGTCCAGGGCATGGCGGTGCTCCTCGGCTGTGGCGGAAAGGGTGGTCACCTCGGTCTGCAGGCCGGTCTTCTCATGGTCGAGGTGGCCGATCCGCGACTTGGTGGCAGCTTCTTCCGCCTCCAGCTCCCGCAGTGTGGCCGTTCGTGACGAAAGGCTGCTTTCAGCCTCGGCAAGGCGGGCCTGCACCTCCGCCAGCTGCTGCTCGGCCTGGGCGCGCCCCTGCACCAAGCTGGCGAGGCCGTCGTTTAGCTGTGAAACCTGCTGGTCGGTGAGGGAGAGGCTTTGGTGCCGGGCCTCCGCCTCGGCGAGGCGGGCTGTGGCATGGCCAATAGCTGTGGTGACCTCATCCAGTCTGGTGCGGGCGGCGGCCACCTCCCCTGCGTGGGTGGCAAGGTCTGCCTGCGCTCTGGAGGCCGCCTCCTGGGCCTGCTTCTCCTCCTGCCGCAGTTGATTGATTTTCTCGGCGGCCGTCTGCGTCTCCTTCTCCTGATTTTCCGTCAAGGCACGCGCCTTTTGGGCGCCCTGCTCCAGTTCCGAGGCTTGGCGGCGGAGGTCGGCAAGCTGCGCCTCCATGGCCTCACGCTCCTGCTGGAGTTTCAGCGTGTGTTGTTCCTCCACCAGCCGTAGCTGCGTCTGGCCTTCCTCCTTGAGCTGGGCCAGCCGGGCGGCCTCCTCCTCGCCCTCACGGCGCAGTTGCTGCAGGCGGGCCTCCTGTTGCGTGCTGTCCTGCTGGATTTGTTGCAGCCGCTCGGCCTCCTCCTTCTGCCGCAGAGCCAGGGCGTCGATCTCCTGACGGGCGGAATCTGCGGCGGCGCTGAGTTCTGCCGCTTGGGCCGCTTTTTGCTCCTGCTCCTGGGAGGACTGGGCCAGCGCGGCGGACTTTTCCTCATGCTCCTGGGAGAGCTGTTTGATCGCTGCCAGCCACTCGCCATGCGTCTTTTCGGCATGCTTCGCGGCGGCCTGCAGCGGCAGCAGCCGTTCCTCGGCGGAACGCAGGGTGCTCAGCCGGTTTTCATGGGAGTTGCGTTCCTTGGCGGCCTTCATCCGCCATTCTTCCAGGGTCTCCTCGGCGGCGGCGGTTTCCTGCTCCAGCCGTGTCTTGTCCTTTTCCAGTTGGGCGATGACGGAGCGGAGGGCTGGTTCGTCGGCTTTTGCGGACTCTGTGGGCGGCTCCGGTGGCGGCGCGGGTCTGGACTCCTCCGTTGTGGGCACCCTGGTGGTCTTCAGGGGCACCTTGGCGGTTTTCAAGGCCACGGCCGCTGTGCGCGTCCCCGGCGGCGGACTGGCAGCGGACTGCTCGATGTCGAAGCGCCCATGCAAAGGGCCGAAGGCCAGGAGATCCCCGTCCCGCAGCAGGCGGCGGGTCACCCGCTGGTCATTCACAAAGGTGCCCGCCCTCGAGTTCAGGTCAACCACCTCAAACCCGCCATCCGCCAGGAGGACGACCTCGGCGTGGTGCTTTGACATGCGCTCGTCATCCACGACCACGTCATTGTCTTCGGCACGACCCACCGTGATGCGGTCTTCCAGCGGGGCCTCGACTTCCTGGTCATCTTCGAGAACGAATGTGAGCTTTGCCATCGGTGTAAGTGCCGTTTGCGTCGGAAAAGGCGGCGCATCAACCGCTTTTTTCCTCCCAGGCCACGATCAGGGAACCTCCGAAGGGGCCGGTTCAGGAGGCCATCACCTCGGCCGGCTGGCCGGAGTCCGCAGATTCGGCGCGCATGTTGGCTAGCAGGGCTTTCAGGGTGCTGATCTTTTCGCGGTGGTTCTGTTCCTCCGCCGCGGCGCGTTTGATCTTGGACTCCACAATGGCCAGTTGTTCCTGCGCAAGGCGGAGCTTTGCCTCCTGGTCGCGCAGGGCCGGGTCGGCCACCGGCCGGGTGCGGGCGCGCAGCTCCTGGCGGGAGCGTTCCTGCTGGAGGAAGCCCAGGCGGTTTTCCTCGCGCTGAATGGTCTCGCGCAAGCGGTTGAGGCGGGCGTTGAGGACGGTCTCCATCCCGACGCCGGAGGTGGCCGCGGGCGCGTTCACGGCGTGGGACGCTGCTGCGGCAGATTCGCGAGCTGCCGTGGCCAGATGGGTGGCCGGCAGGCGGGCAGGGGCGGCGGTCAGGTGATGCCGCAGCTTGGCCATCTCCATGATGATTTCATTCTGGAGGTTGCGCGCCTCCACGGAATCCTCCGGCAGGGCGGCCAGGCGTGCCTGCCGTTGCTGAACGCCTTCTTTCCAGTCCCGCAGCGGTGACAGACGTGCCTCCAGCAGGGTCAGCTCGTTCTGGGCGGCGGTGGCGCGCTGGGTCAGATCCTCGATCAGCGCTGTCTTCCCGGTTTCGGCATCGGCGGCTGCGGCGCATGCGGCCTCATGGCGCGTGCGCTCGGCGGCTTCCTGCGTTGTCAGAAGCTCCAGTGCGGCGCGCAGCTTTTGCTCCTCCTCCTGGCAGGTTTCAAGGCGTCCCTTGACCGCGCCTTCCTGTTTGAGCAGGTCATCCAGGGTGCCTTGGAAGGTGGCTATCTTGGCCTCGCCGCTGGCAATGACCTCCTGCAGTCCGGCATGGAGGGATTCAGCCGTGGCAAGCTCCTGCAGCGCCGTTTCCAGCTTTTGGCTGGTGCTGGCCAGACGGGGTTCTTTGTCGGCAAGGCCGGCCTCGGCCGTGCTGAGCTTTTCCACAGCGGAGCCGAGCGCCCGGGTGGTGTCTTCCAGCCGGGTGCGGACTTCCCCCAGTCGTTGCTCGGTGTTGGCCAGTTTGTGGGAGGTGGCGGCAAACGCCCCTTCCGCCCGCCCCAGGCTGGATGAGGCCGAGGACAGGCGCTCCTCGGTCTTCTCCAGGCTTTCGGTGGCGTTGGCCAGGCGCTGTTCCTTCTCGGCCAAAGTGCCGGTGACTTCCGCCAGCTTTTCCGAGGCAGTGGAAAGGCTCTGGCCGACGGCCGCGAACTGGGCCTCGGTATTGCCGAGGTTCTGCTGGGTGGTGGCAAGGCTCTCGGTGGCCCGGGCCAGTTCCTCCGTCGTGGATGTCAGCTGGCGGCTGGCTTCCTCCAGGTCCCCCTCCACCTGGGCGCTGGTTTTCTGGGTGCGGGCCAGAGTGCCGGAGGCTGCCATGAGGCGGTCTTCCGCGCTGACAAGGTCTGCGTGGCGTGCGGCCAGCTCATGCTCGGTGAGCGAGAGCGCGGTGTTGCTGTCGGCCAGTTTTGCCGTTGCGGCGGCAAGCTGCTGCCGTGTGTCTTCCAGCTCCGTCCGGGTGGCGTTGAGAGCGACTTCTGCCAAAGCCAGCCTCTGCGATGTGTCGCTGAGCCGTTCCTCTGCCAGGGCGGATGCTTCCTCCGTGGACTCAAGAACCTGCGCGGTGGAGGTGAGGCGCTGCTCAGCGCAGGCCAGGTCGCTCCTGCGTGCTGCCAGCGCTTGAGTGGTGTGGCTGAGAGCGGCCTCGGCTTTCTCCTGCCGGGCCTTTGTCCCGGCCAGCTGCTGCTCGGCCTCCTCCGCCTGCTGCCGTGTGCCGCTGACCTGCAAGGTCAGCGTGGCCAGATACTGGGAGGTGGTGGCCATCTGGGCTGTTTTGTCGCCGTGCCGCTGCTCCGTGGCCGCGAGTTTTTCCTCGCAGAAGGCAAGCTTTTCATCGGTGGCGGCCAGGGTGCGCTGGGTGGCGGCCAGTCTTTCCTCTGTGGAGGCCAGTAGCTCCTGGGTGTCTCCCAGGCGTGTCCCGGTTTCTGTCAGCCGCTGCTCCGTGCCCGCCAGCTGCTTGCGCAGGTGCTCCAGCTGGGAGGTGGTGGTGGCAAAATCCTGCGAGGCCGCCGTCAGGTTTTGACGGGTGCCGGCGAGCTCATCCTGGCGGGCCTTCAAGTCCGACTGCACCTGGGCAAGCTCGTCCTGCGCCTCCTGGTGTTTGGCCAGGGCGTGGTCCGTGGCCTTGGTCGCATGGGCGTGCTGCTCCTGCAGCCGGCCCATGCGGCTTTCCAGATCTTCCACCGTGGTCTGGCGCTGCTGGCGTTGCAGGGAGAGCATGGCGACGGCGGCAGACAGCGCCTCCTTTTGCGTCTCGGATTCATCGCAGGAGGAGAGGGTCTGCCGCAGCTTTTCCTCCGTGGCGGCCAGTTCCCTGCCGCATGCCTGGAGCTGCTCCTCCGTGGTGGCGTGCTCCTGTTTCAGCCGGTTCAGCTCCTGGGCTGCCATCCGGGCCTGCGCCTCACGCTTTTCCGCCAGGAGAAGTCCTTCCTGGCAGCGGCTCTCCAGCTCTGCAAAGTGCTGGCTCAGCGCGTCCAGCCGCGCTTGATCGGCCGCGCATCTGCCACTGAGGTTCTGCAACTGGTTCAATGTTTCCTCACGCCGTGAGGAAAGTGAGGCAACTTCGTCCCGCGCTGCCAGCTCGCTGGCGGCCAGTCGTTGCACCTCGGCAATTTTTGCCTCATAGACCGCGACGACGTGCTGAAGCTCGGCCTCCTTTTTCCGATGGTCCGCCGCCACGGCCTCCAACGCCTGCTGCCAATGCTGGTAGGTGGCCTGCACATCCTCCACCGCCGCAGTCACCTCCGCCAGCCGCCCCAGAGGCACATGCCCCGCGAGTGGAACAGTCACCTCTCTGCCGCCATCAAGAACAAAGGCCAGTCTGGTCATTTGGAGCGCAGGTTAAAAGTTTGAAAAACAAATGATAAGGTTATAAATATAATACAGAAAAACGAATCATCCAAAGGATTCTTCATAGAAACCGCAGGATGCTCCTCGCTGGTCAAGACTCGGACCATGCAGACGGGAGCAGAAGCCCACCTGTCCAAATGCTGCGCTGTCATGCGCCGTCTGACCAAGGTGTCCTGCCCCCGCCTAAACCTCTCGCATCATTCCTGATGTTCGTGTAGGGGCGTCAATGCCCTTCAAAGCCCTCGGCATTCACGCCGACATCCTCGCTGCCATCAAAGACGCCGGTTACACGGAGCCCACCCCCATTCAGGCTGCGGCCATTCCTGCCGTCATTGCGGGAGGGGATGTCATTGGCATCGCGCAGACGGGCACGGGCAAGACGGCGGCCTTCACACTGCCGATCCTGACGAAGCTGGCTGAAAAAAAGGCGGCGGAGGGGCAGCGCAGGCGCACCCGCGTGCTGGTCCTGGCGCCCACGCGGGAGCTTGTGGCGCAGATCGAGGAAAACGTGCTGGCCTACGCCAAACACCTGCCGCTGAAAATTGCCAAGGTGTATGGTGGCGTGGGTGAAAAGCCACAGAAGGACGCCCTCCGTGCAGGCAGCGACATCGTCATCGCCTGCCCAGGCCGGCTGCTGGACCTCATGGGCCAGCGCTGCGCCGACTTCTCCCAGCTTGAGCATCTGGTCCTGGATGAGGCCGACCGCATGCTGGACATGGGTTTCCTGCCGGACATCCGCCGCGTCATCAACCAGCTTCCCAGGAAGCGCCAGACGCTGCTCTTCTCCGCGACGCTTTCCAAGGAGATCGAGGCGCTGACCCATGAGTTCCAGCACAGCCCCAAAATCGTCCAGGTCGGCAAGCGCTCCAATCCCGCTGAAACCGTGACCCAGCTCGTCTATGAGGTGCCAAAGCATCTCAAGCTCGGGCTGCTGCAGCAGATGCTTCAGGACGACAAACTGCAGATGGTGCTCGTCTTCAGCCGCACCAAGCACGGCGCGGACAAGATCGCCCGCAAGCTGGAGCAGGCGGGCCAGACCTGCGCCACCCTGCACGCCAACCGGTCGCAGAACCAGCGGCTCCGCGCGCTGGACGACTTCAAGTCCGGCAAGGTGCGCGTGCTTGTGGCCACCGACATCGCCGCCCGTGGAATCGACGTGGACGGCATCTCCCACGTGGTGAACTTCGACTTCCCGCACATTGTGGAGGACTACGTCCACCGCATCGGCCGCACCGGCCGCGCGCAGGCCATTGGCGACGCCATCAGCTTCGTCTCCCCGGAGGAGCAGGACGACCTGCGGAAGCTGGAACGCTTCATTGGCCGGGGCCTTGTCCGCAAAAAGCTCGAGGGCTTCAATTACAACGCCAGCGCGCCAGTGGTCAGCGATGAGCGCCCGGAACGCCGCCAGATGCGGCAGCAGCAGCAAAGGCACCCGCAGGGCCGGCGCCAGGGGGGCGGCGGTGGTGGTGGCCAGGGCGGTCAGGGGCGCGATCGCGGACCCCGGGGCGGTCAGCGTGGTGATGGCCAGGGGCAGAGAGGCGGCCGTTCCGAAGGCCAGGGCGGCCAGGGGCAAGGGGGCAGTCCGCGCCGCAACTCCCCGCCTCCAGCCGGTCGTTCGTCGCGCGATGCGGAGGCAAAGTCCGGCGTCCGGGGGCTGTGGAACCGTCTGACTGGCCGCGAGTAGGATCGGAAAACGGCGGCCTGTTTCAGTTCTTCTTCCGCGCGCAGCAGACGCTCGGCAAGATCTGACACCATCCATTCCTCCGCGATCAGCCCGGCATCAAAGCGGCTGGGGACCATGTCGCGCCACACAATCTCCCGGCCGCCAGCCGCCGGTCTGTGAAGAGCGCGGTGTTTGCCGCTTCGATCTTTGCCCGGTTCATGGCGTCTGCGACGCAGGTCTTTGTGAGGGCCGGCCCGGTTCAGGCCTGCGCCACCTCATCCCCCAGGCGTTTGTCTGGCACCAGATACCCCTGCACATAGTCCCGCACCGCCTCAGTCAGGGGCGTGATGTCTGTGGTGAAGCCAGACGCACGCAGCTTTGCGATGTCCGCGCAGGTGTAGTACTGGTACTTCGACTGCAGGTGCTCCGGCATGTCGATGAACTCAATGTTTGGCTCCTTGCCCAGGGCGGTGAAGATGGCGGTGGCCAGCTCCACCCAGGTGTGGGCCTCCCCGGAGCCGAGGTTGAAGAGGCCGCCCGCGCTTTCAGCCTCCGCCAGGTGCAGGGTCATGCGGATGGCGTCCTTCACGTAGAGGAAGTCGCGCATCTGCTCCCCGTGCTTGTAGTCAGGGCGGTGGGATTTGAAGAGCTGCACCTTGCCGGTGGCCAGGATCTGGCCGCAGGCCTTGTGCACCAGACTGCGCATGTCCGCCTTGTGGTCCTCATTGGGGCCATAGACATTGAAGTACTTCAGGCCCACGATCTGCGGCAGCCAGCCCTCCCGCTTCGCCACCAGGTCGAACAAGTGTTTGGAGTAGCCGTACATGTTCAGCGGGCGCAGCTTGTGGATGTCCGGGTCCTGGTCGTTCATGCCGTGGGCTCCGTCGCCATAGGTGGCGGCGGAGGAGGCATAGACAAAGCGTGTCTGGCTGGCCAGGGACCACAGGCAGAGCTGCTTGGTGAACTCGTAGTTGTTCCGCATCAGGTAGTCTGCATCCCTCTCCGTGGTGGCGGAGCAGGCCCCAAGGTGCAGCACCAGGTCAAAGCGGCCCAGGCGGATGGGGGAGCCCACCACATTTTGCAGCAGGTCGTTGCCGTCGATGTAGTCGGCAAACTTCAGCGGGACGAGGTTTTTCCACTTCTCATCCGTGCTCAGGCGGTCGCACACCACAATGTTCTCGCAGCCCCGGCGGTTCAGCTCCCAAATAAGGGCGCTGCCGATGAA
>CAZPSQ010000129.1:0-15134 GCA_964588755.1 uncultured Prosthecobacter sp.
GGCCGTGGCTACGGTGGTGGTGGCGGCGGCGGCGGTGGCCGTGGCGGCTACGGTGGCGGCGGTGGTGGTGGCTACGGCGGCGGCGGTGGCCGTGGCGGCTACGGTGGTGGCGGCGGCGGCGGCGGCGGTGGCAAGCGCTTTGACCGTGGCAACCGTGGCGGTGGTGGCTACGGTGGCGACGAAGGCGGCGGCTGGTAAGCCCTGTTTTTCGCCTCTACAGTTGACCTGACTGAATAACTTTAAAGCCCGTGGTGATTTCTCACCACGGGCTTTTTCGTCGGCAAAGGAGGTCCCTCGAAACCAGGGTGGCTTATGAATGGCAGGCCTCTCACCCCTCCCCGTGGCGCGGAGTCATTCAGGCCTCATCCGGCATTCTTCAATTCCACCGGCTTCTCGGCGTTCAAGCCGATGGCAAAAACGCCAGCAAGGACAAACGCGCCCGCACAAAGCCACACCCCTTCATGGTAGTCATGGTTGGTGTCGAAGGCCTTCAGCACGCCGGTGAAAAGGATGGGCATGAGGGCCGCGCCGAAGTTTCCCCACATGTTGCACCAGCCGAAGAACTGGGCCTGCTGCCGGCCGCTGATGTCCTGCATGGTGGTCCAGACGGCAGGAAGGCCGATGTCCGCGAAGAAGGTGGCCAGGCCGAACCAGAAGGTGGCCACCCAGGGGGAGGTCGTGGTGAGGGCCACAAGGTAGAGGCCGGCGGCAATGAACTTGGACACCGACATCGGCAGGATGCGGCCCAGCCTTTTGCCATACAGACGGGTGAGGAAGTCCGTGCACCAACCGCCGGCTAGCAAAGCCACGGCACCAAAAGCCAGGGCAACAGTGACCATGGTCCCGCCTGCCTTGTCATCCTCGACATGGAGGACGTTTTTGAGATAGTCGCCAAAGGACAGCACCAGGAAGGCCCAGCCGACATTGGTGAAGAACTGCATGGCGCTGCTCATCCACAGGTTCTTGTTGCGCCAGACGGTCTTCCAAGGAAAGCCGCTGATGGGCCGCGTCTCCGGCTGGAAGGCACCGCGGCCCTCGGCCAGGAGATTGACCTCGGCCTCATTGCAGCGTGGATGCTGGCGCGGATGCTCGCGGTAGATGAGCCAGTAGGCGACGGCCACAAAGATGCCCACGGCACCGTAGATCCAGCCCGCCCAGCGCCAGTCCCCCGCGCTGGCAATGACGTAGATGGTCAGCATGGGGGCCACGGTGCCGCCCACGCGACCACCCCAGGCGACGGCGCTGCTGGCAAAGCCGCGGTTCTGGACATGCGCCCAGCGGGTCATGAGGCCGCTGCTGGCAGGGTAGTACCCGGCCTCGGCCAGGCCGCAGCCAAAACGCATGATCATCAGGCTCAGGAAGCCTGTGCAAAAGCCCGTTGCCAAGGTGAAGACTGACCAGATGGCGATGTAGAGGGAGATCAGCATGCGCGCGCCAAAGCGGTCGCTCAGCCATCCCGCAGGCACCTGGGCCAGCGCGTAAGCCCAGAAGAAGGAGCCTTTGATCCAGTCCTTCTGCTCCTGGTCCAGCGGCATGCTTTGCTGAAACGAGTCCGACTTGATGATCTCCGCCAGACAGATGCGGTCCAGATACATCAGAAAGGCCACCAGCGTCGCCGTGGCGAGGATCTGATGGCGGACGGAGGTGGGGCGCTCGGAGGAAGACATTGAGGAGACAAGACGCAGGAACTCTGCCTGGACTAGCAGGATTCCTGGTGGCGAGAAGGAGCCACTCCCGGAAGTTTCCTGCGGTTCTACTTTTTGCCGCTGAGCTTCTTGATGACGAAGATGACGAGCATGATCCCGCCGGCCAATATGGACAGGAGAATGGCAATGATGATGAGCTCAGGCAAGCCAAGCGGGCCGAGCGCTGCGAGACGGGGGGCAAGGGAGTGGATCATGGGAGACAAGGAGGCTGGCATGTTCAGAAAAAATACTGGCGGTGACAAGGATTTTAGCGGGCTGCCGCACGGAGGATGGCGGCGGCGGAGACTTTTTCCTTCAAGGGCCCGGCAGGGTGGAGGCCGGGCCGGCATGAGGATTCTGGCTTGCCGAGCGCCCTGGGGGCGTGCATGAACCGGATGACATCAGCGTATTGAATGCCGCTGCCTTGTGTCACGTCCATTGAACTCCTCCCGTCATGACAGCCATTAAAAATCTCTCCGCACTGCTGGTGCTCAGCTTCCTCGCCTCCGGCGTGCTGGGCTGGTTCTTGTTTGAATCCCGTTCTGAAGTCACCACTCTGCGCAAGGAAAGGGAGCTGATCCAGGCCGAGCACCTGGAGGCCTTGAAGGCCAAAGAGGCGGAGTTCCAGCGCACGCTGGACGCTCAGGCCGCCCAGCATCAGAAGATGATCACCGCGCTCAATGACGAGCATGAGAAGAAGGTGGATGACCTGCGCTCAGGCGAGCGCAAGCGCCTGGCCACCGCCGCGAAGGAGTTTGAAAACATCTTCGAGGGGAACAAGACCACCCTGCAGTACATCGACCTGCTGGAGGACAAGGTGAAGGCCGGGCAGATGCTGTCGAAGGCCGAGGTGGAGAAACTCGCCATCATCACCACCGGACTCGGCCATTTGAAGAGGCAGTATCAAAAGCCGATGCAGGAGTTTCAGGAGCTTGTGGCCTACTTTGAATCCCAGGCATCGAGGCAGATCGAAAAACCCAAGGGCGGCCTGTTCAAGCGCATGTTCAGCAAGGGGTTCCGCGAGCAGGAAAAAGAATACCTGCGCCAGGAGGGGGCCAAGGAGGCCTTCGAGCAGGCGCAGACCAAGTTCACAGGCACTTACGCGCGCGCCCAGAAGTCCATGGCAGGCGTGAACCTGGACGCGGACGCGCAGATTCAAAAGCTGCACGCCTACATCGACGACAAGCAGCAGATGAACAAGGAGGACCTGAGCGCCTTCTTTGACAAGGCGCGTCGTGCGTTGCGCACCCACCAGGATGTCCTGGACTTCGAGCCGGATGCCCCGCCGCTGCCGGCGCCCAGGGCGCAGCCGTAAGCATGAAAAAGCCCAGGCGGGGAGTGAATCCCTGCCTGGGCCGGCAGAAGGTGTTTCAGGCCAGTGTGGATCAATCAGCCCTTGGCGGTGGCTTCCGCCTTTTTAGGCTCGTCCGGCAGTGGTTTGGAGTCTGCCGCTGGCAGCACGATGACCTCTGGTGGCGCCTTGGCCCCTTCACGGCTTTCTCCGCCAATGGCGATGATCTTGCCGCTGCCGCCGCTGAGCAGGCGGTGGAAGTAGCGTGGATGGGCCAGCTTGGCGACGGGCACCCACTGGTCGCCCCGCAGCTCCAGCAGCTGGCCTGTCACGCCACTGGCAAACAGGCGGTTGTCCTGGGAGATGGCGGCAAAGCCAAAGCCGCCGATTTTATCCTTCGGCAGCTGGGGGCCGTCGCTCCATTTTCCGGTGGTGGTGTCCAGCACCGAGACATCACTCAGGGTCTTGTTGTCATCGTCCATGCCGCCGATGGCATAAACCTTGTTGTCCGCCGCCACTGCGGCCAGGGCGCGGCGCTTGAATGGCTGGGGGTGGCTTTCCCATTGGGCGTCCGGCTTGCTGAGGTCCAGGGTGAGGTAGGTGTCATGCCACACGGCGTCGGACTCGCCTTCCAGCCGCCAGCCGCCCAGGACGTAGAGCGTGTTTCCGGCCACGATGCTGTCATGGCTGGAGCGGCGCTGCGGCAGCTTGGGCAGCGGCGTCCATCGGGCGGAGGCAATGTTGTAGAGGGAGGCCGTCTCGCTGGACCACAGGTCCTGCTTGGCAGCCTTCTCATTGCGTGCGGCCATGCCACCGATGCGGATGACACCATCCTTGGAGGCCACCAGGGACGCGCCCTGCGCGGGCTCGCCTTTTTCCAGAGCCTCCCACTTGTCCGCCCCCTGCTTCCAGCGGAAGAGGTCGCCATGCACCTCCTCGCGGTTGTATTTGTGCCGCCTGCCACTGTGCCCCCCATAGAAATACAGGGAGCCGTCTGGCAGCCCTGCTGCGCCGAAGCTGGCGACTGACAGCGGCATCTCAGGCGGGGCATCATTGGCTGCATGCAGCGGGGAAATAAGGCAGAAGAGGGCGGGCAGCAGGGAGGTCAGTTTCATTGGGGGATGGGAGGTCAGCCTCATGCGTACATCGCTGGCACGCCGGTGCTTGCGCCTGTTTGCGAAAAGATGGCGGTGAAATGACATGTCATTTCCGGGAGGGCAAAGCACCGACAGTCTTGGTCAATCCACCCGCAGCGGCTGCGGCGGGCGCTGGATAAACGTGGGGTCTCCCATGAACAGCCCTACCGCACTGGCCAAGTGCCTTCTGACCCTCCTCTCCTGCTCGCTGCCTTTGGCGGCCCAGCAGCCCCCGGTTCAGCCCCCCTCCAAAAAAGCACCGGCAGATGATGTTTCCGCCGGTGCTGTGTTGCCGGAGGTTGTGGTGGTGGCCTCGCGGACGGCGCAGGCAGGTGCGGATGTCCCCGCCTCGGTGACGGTTCTGGACCAGAATGCCAGCGTCTTCTCCCTGGCCACCAGCATGCGTGACTATCAGCGCTACGAGCCGGGCGTCAGCCTGCCCTACGGCGTGGGCGGCCTGGGGGCGGGCCGGAACTCCCGCACTGGCAACAGCAGCATCAACATCCGCGGCATGGACGGAAACCGCGTGCTGATGACTGTGGACGGCATCCGTCAGGCGGACGTGTTCACCTTTGGCGGCTCTTACAATGTGGGGCGTGACTATGTGGATGTGGATTCGCTCAAGCAGGTCGAAATCCTCAAAAACGCCGCCTCCTCCCTCTATGGCAGCGACGCGCTCGGCGGTGTGGTGTCCTTCACCACGATCGATCCATCCGACCTCCTGGACCTCACCGGCAATGACTTCGCCATCCGCCTGGTGAACCGCTATGACACAGCGGATGACTCCTGGGGCCACACCCTGACCACCGCGCAGCGGGCCGGGAACCTGGAGATGCTGTTCCACTACACACGCCGTGACGGCAGCGAGCTGGACAACCGCGGCACCATCCAGCCCGACCCCGGCAACTACAACGTGAACAACTGGCTCACCAAGCTGGTGTGGAACCCCTCCACCCGGCATCGCTTTGAGTTCGCGGCGGAATACCTTGAGCGCAGCAGCGACAACGACCTTGTGAGCTCCCGCCGCAGGCCCACGGCAACCACGGAGGTGAGGTCTCTGCTCCTCAATGACGACCTCACACGCCTTCGTTTCAGCCTGGAGCACAAGTTTGACGCCTCCGGCCTGGGCTGGTTCTTCGACCAGGTGAACTGGAACCTCTACTATCAGAACTCGGAGACTGCCGAGCTTCTGCTTGAGGACCGCGACATCATCGCCCCCGCCTTTGTGGACCAGTTTCGTCTGCGCCACCAGCTGTATCGGCAGGACCACATCGGCGGAAACCTGAACTTCACCAAAGAGATCGACACCGGCTCCCTGCATCATGCGCTTGCCTGGGGCACGGAAATTGTCACCTCATTCTCCCGCCGCGTGCGTGACGGCACCCTTTACAACATCACCGCCGGTACTCAGACAAAGGTCATCACGCCCGACACCTTCCCTCTGAAGGACATGCCGGACACCCGCACCACGCGCGTGGGCGTCTATCTGCAGGATGAAATCTCCTGGGGTGCCAACCGCCGCTTCCGCCTGACGCCGGGCGTCCGCTTTGAATACTACAATGTCACTGCCGAGATGGACCGCCTGTATGGCAACGCCAGCGGCAACCGCCTGCCGCAGGACTTTGAGCAGTTCGCCATCGCGCCAAAGCTCGCCTTCCTGGTGAAGCTGGACGAGGAGCACACGGCCTACTTCCAGTATGCCAACGGCTTCCGCAATCCCACCTCTGAGGAGCTGAACGCCTCCCTGACCAATGTGCCGTTCAACTACCAGACGATCCCGAATGCTGACCTGAAGATGGAGACCAGCCACAGCTTTGAGCTGGGCCTGCGCCGCCAGTCGCAGCACGCCTCATGGAACCTCGCCACCTTCTACAACTACTACACCGACTTTATCGAGACCTTCCGTCAGGTGGGCGGCACGGGTGCCCCAGGGAACCCGCTTCTCTATCAGAGCACCAACCTTTCCTCCGCCGAAATCTGGGGCGTGGAGTTCAAGGGCGAGACCGACCTCGCATTCATCAGCGAGGCCATCGGCAACTTCAGCGTGTTTGGCAACGCGGCCTATTTGCAGGGCTACGACGGCCAGTACAAGCAGCCCCTGGCCAGCGTGGATCCCTTCAAGCTCGTCACCGGTCTGCGCTACCGCCAGGAAAACTGGCAGGTGGAGCTGATCTCCACCTTCTTTGCCCGGCAGAACCGCACGCAGTCCGTTCCAGGCGGCATCCGCCAGTTTGAAACCCCCAGCGCCTTCACCCTCGACCTTGTGGGCCGCTGGCAGGTCACCAAAAACGTCAGTGTCAACGCAGGCCTCTACAACCTCACCAACGAGCAGTACTGGCGCTATCAGGATGTGCGCGGCATCGACACGACCCGCGCGGACATTGACCGCTTCACCCAGCCCGGCATCAGCGGCCGCGTGGCAGTGACGGTGCTGTTCTGATCGCAAAACACAAATTTGGGAAAATTCCCAAACCTCGCCGGAGTGGTCCGGCAAACGGGCGAAGTGAGTGGTGTCACTTCGCCCGTTCTCTTTTTCCCAGCAGCACCTCTTTGTTCGCATCGGCGGGGAGGATCTGGATCTGGTCCATGCCCAGCCGCAGCTCAAGGCTGCCATCGGTCCAGGTGTCGAGCAGCGGTATGCCCTTCTGCCTGGCAAACTCCACCAGTGCGGCAGGCAGCGCAGTCTCCGCATGACGTGGGTCACTGCCGCAGAGGATGGCCCTCGGGGCGGCCTTGAGGAGGAACTCCGTGGTGATGGCCTTGTCGTATTCATGCTGGCTGCGGATCAGCACGTCGCATCTCAGGTCGGCGGGGCCTGCGCAGAGCTTCTTCTCCGCGTTCCAGCCGGCATCACTCATCCACAGCACCCGCCAGGGGCCGGCATGCAGCATCAGCACCATGGCACGGTCATCACTGCGGGCGTTCTGCACATCCTGGGCCGGGTGCAGCACCTCCGCCACCACGGGAAAGCGTTTGTCGTCGGACAGAGTCAGACGTTCGCCCACGCCCAGCGCTGTGCCCGGCAGCTTCCGTTCCTGCGTGCTGCAAAAAAGCTGCGGTGCGTCAAACGCGGCGACGACCTGCGCGGCAGCCCCCGTATGATCCGCGTCTTGGTGGCTGAGAAACACCCCGCTCAGCGAATCCACGCCGCTGGCATGCAGGCAGGGGCGCAGCGTGTGGCGGAAGCTGTCCTCATTGCCTGTGTCGAAGAGCCAGTGTTCCTTGCCAATCCGCAGGTGGTTGGCGGCGCCGCCCCGGGGAAGCTCCACCACGCGCCAGCCCGCCGGCGCATCTGCGGCAGGGGCGTTGGTTTGAAAGTGGAGGCTGGCCCCCGGCAGCCCGGCAAACCAGGCTGCGCTGATGATCATCATCTTGGCGAACAGCCAGTTGAGATTGTTAAGCAAAACCTGAACTCCGCAGGCCTGAAGTGCGGCTGAGCAGAGGCTCAGGGTGGTGGCGATGAGGCATAAGGAAGACAGGGGCACCAGCACGCAGTTGGCAAAAACGGCCACCGGTGTCACCGTCTGAAAGTGGCCGAGAATGAAGGGCAGGCTGCCAAGCCAGGCCGCCAGGGACACACTGAACGTCATGGCCAGCCAGCGCCTGGCCCGGCTCCAGGTTCGCTGCCGCCAGCTGGCAAGCTGTGGTGGCAGGAACGGGTCCAGCTCCGTCAGCGGCCGCAGCTTTTCCACCAGGGGCGTGGACCACGCGGAGCTGGCCCACAGCACGACAAAAGACAGCTGAAATCCGGGCATGAAGAGCTGGTGGCTGTCCCAGCCCAGCAGCAGCAGCGCTGCCGCGCCGAGGCTGTTGGCCAGGGAGTGTTCACGGTTCAGCAGGGGCGCTGTGCTGAACATCGCCACCATGAACGCTGCCCGCGCGGAGGAAGGCCGCCAGCCGGTGACGAAGGCGTAGGCGAACACCAGGCCGATCATCACCACCAGGGAGGCCTGCCGTGGCACCCCCACACTGCGCAGCAGCCTGAGCGCGATCCATCCCAGAAGCCCCACATGCAGGCCGCTGACGGCGAAGACATGCAAGGTCCCGCTGTTGCGGAAGGTTTCCTCGATCTCGTCGGCCGCCTCTGCGGAGACACCCAGCGCCATGGCCCGGATCACGGCGGAGGTTTCAGGATCGTTCTCCAGATCCAGCGCCAGCCGGCTGCTCATCCACTGGCGGCATTGTTCCGCCTTTTCCAGAAAGGAGCACCAAAGCTCCTGGTGGCTGTCGCCGACGCGCCTCATCTGGTCCGCGTCCAGGCGCGCCACGCGCCCCATGCGGAGGGAGTAGGTCTGGGCGTCGAACGATCCTGGATTCGTCCTGGCGCGTGGCAGGTAAAGCCTGCCTTGCAATGTGAAGTTCCCGGCTCCGGGAAATCGCACGCTTTTGGGAAGACGCACCAGCAGCACGGCGGGCTGTGGGAACACCTCGCCCGTGGCGGAAATTTTGACCTCATGGGCGGTGCAGAGCGCGTGGGCGCGTTCGTTTGTGGTCAGGTCGTATTCTGGCAGGAGGCTCCCCTGCACGGTCACCTGCACCTGCTTGTCCTCGTGCTGCAGCATCTGCCGCAGCGGGTGGCGGAAGGTTTCTTGCAGCCTGCATTCATGCACGAACGCAAACGTCAGCGCACAGGCAGGAACCAGCAGCCATGAACGGCCCCTGGCCCAGGCCAGCACCAGCAGAACACAGGGGGCGGCAATGAGCCATTCAGGTTGCCATCTGACTCCTGCGCATTCCACAGTCAGGATGCCGGCCACGGCGGCCAGCGCCAGCACCATCAGTGGATTTGCCCGCGGCCATGACAGAAGCTTGGCGGGCATGGCGCGCTGTGGGAAAAGGCAATCATCCGGCCGTCATGCGGCGCCTGAGGCTCCCTTGGCGCGCTGTTCTTGCAGGAACTTGAACTGCGCCTGCTCGATTTCGGTCATTTTGTGGTGGGCGTTCGCGCTGTGGCGGGTGTTGGGGAAGTTGCCGATGACCTGCTCCAGCATGTCACGTGAGGCGTCGAAGTCGTGCCGGTGGGTCAGGTGCAGGTCAGCAATGCGGAACATGATGAAAGCGGCGTCATCCACCGGCCAGTCTTTGCTCTGCAGGTGCTCGCTGAGGGCCTGCAGCGCTGATGCCGGGTCATGCAGGCGCTCAGCATGGACCTTGGCGATTTCAGCCACGGGAAAGGGATCGTCCGGCTTTTCCTCCAGCATCTTTTCATAATGACCGATGGCGCCGTGGTAGTCCCCCTGGGAGATGCAGGCCGCTGCCTTGGTCATTTCATCCTGCTCCACCTTCTCGCCGGAGGAGAACACCGCCTCCCCCATGGCGTCACCGATCCAGGGGATGACATACTTCACCATCAGCAGGCCGCCAATGCCGCCGATCAAGATCACCCCCACCAGCTTCATGCCATCATCAGCCTCCTTGAACTTGTTCCAGATGAGGGCGAGCACCAGAAGTACTAGGACGGCGATGCAGATGCGGATGACAAGCTGGCGGTTCATGGAAGGAAGTGGATGAAAGACGCTATCAAAGCGCCCACTTTCCGCCAAGAGGGAAGTTTGCGCACCCTCTCGAATTTCCCTGGTGGCGGAGGCTGCTAAAACTTGAACGGCCACTTGGACATCAGCCATACCGTGATGGTGTGGTTGTTCTCCCAGACCATGCCGCCGCGGCGCTGGACGGTCTGCTCCATGAAGCCGATCTCCAGGCGGGTCGTATCGCTCAGCTTGCGGCCCAGGCCCACGAAGATGCGGTTCTGGTCGAGGTAGTTCATCGACACATTGCTGCCGAAATTCAGGAACACCTCGTCCCACAGGGCCAGATACCACTTTTTGTCGGCGCTCAGCGGAATGCTGGTGCGCAGCATGTAGCGGAAGCGGTTTTCGTAGCGCCAGTTGGCCACGCCCAGCTCCCCGTTTTGCCTCAGCATCTCGCCAATGCGGCGCTGTTCCAGGCGCAGGCGGTGCGTCCACTCCAGGCCCAGCGCCTTGTGGCTGAACATCACCTGCTGCCACAGGCGGTGCTCGGGAAACTCATGCGCCACGGGGATGTCGCCATACGGGAAGGTGTCCACATAGGCGTATCCTGCGGTCACGCTGACCGTCGGGCTGATGGCATAGTTGATGCCCGGCCGCAGCAGCAGTTGCTGCCAGTTCTCCCCATGGTCTGAGCGGCGAATCTGGGACTCCAGGTGCACCCCCCAGCGGCTGTTTCCCAGCGGATGGTCGCCCACATAGTTGAGCCAGAGATTCTGATTGGAGTCGCTTTGGTCGGCAGCGCGCAGCGCCGGGGTGGCCAGAAGCAGGAGACAAAGGAGGAATCGGGGGAGTCGGATGGCAGGCACGAACCTTGGATACGGGGCCGGACGGGCAGATTTGGCAGAAACTCCAGATCAGTTCCTTTTCACAAAGGTGAGCTCAGGCAGGCCTGCCTTGCGCCGCTCCGTCACGATAAAAGCTTTGTAAACCTCCGGATTGTCAAAGCTGGTGTCCAGCGTCTTGAAGATGTTCTTCCAGTTCGGCCTGCCCTCTTTGGCCGCCTCATGCTGGATGTGCTCCATATAGGTCTGCATGTAGCGCTTCCGGTTTTTCTGCGTGTCCAGCATGCGCTTGCGCTGTGGGTCCCAGTCAAACTCCGGCCCCTTGGGCTGGGTGGCGCAGGAGGAGAGCAGCAGGCCAAGGAGCAGAGTGGAAAGAAATGTTTTCATCATGGGCGGGCGGCCAAGGTATCAAGATTCGCCAAATCGCCAGCGCGGATTTGCGTGCCTGCTGGGTTCGGTCATGAGGGGCGGTGCCCCGCCTCGCCATCGTCAGAAGGTCACGCTCAGAAAACGTGCGGCCTGCGGATGCTTCGAGACCGGCTGGTGCTGCTCCAGACCTGTCAGAATCAGCTCCCTGTTTTCCAGCTTCCAGTCCTGGGCCATTTCTTCGATCTTCTTCATGACCGAGTGGTCCACGAAATGCGCGCCGGAGAGATCCAGCCCCACCTTCGGGTGCCCGCCCATGGCCAGCAGGCGGTTGCGCAGCGGCAGCCAGTTGCTGAACACGGCGGCCTTCCTCACCCGCACCACAGGGTGCCCGGCCTGCGCATCCTGCCCGATTTCAGTGTGCGGGTTGAACAGGTTGGCCGGGCTGACGCCAGCCATCAGATGCAGGATCACCTTCATCAGGATTCCCGCGCCGATGCCCGCCAGGAGATCGGTGGCCAGAGTGATGACAAGCGTGGTCAGGAACACCACCAGCTGGCCTTTGCCCACCAGCAGCATGTGGCGGAATTCCTTGGGGGATGCCAGGTTGTAGCCGGTGAAGACCAGCATGCCGGCCAGGGCGGCCAGGGGGATGTGGTTCAGCAGCGCAGGCACGCTGGCCACCAGGAGGAGAAGGAACGCGCCGTGCCAGAAGTTGGCCCAGCGGGTGCGTGCGCCGTTGTTGCGGTTGGCGGAGGACCGCACGATCTCGGAGATCATGGGCAGGCCGCCGATGCAGGCCACCAGCGTGTTTGCCACGCCCACGGCCAGCAGGTCGCGGTTCAGGTTCGTACGCCGCTGCCAGGGGTCCAGCAGGTCCACCGCCTTGGCGCTCAGCATCGACTCCAGGCTGCCCACCAGACAGAACATGACCACCCACTTCAGGCTCGTCCCCGTCAGCAGGGCGGAGAAGTCCGGCAGCCTGATCCCGTCCAGAATGTTCAGCGGCAGGCTCACCAGCTTGTCCGGGCCGACCTCATATGCATGGCCATGGAACTGGTACATGTGCTGGTGGCCGATGTCGAAGTGGAAGGACAGCGGCACCGCCACCAGCAGCACCACCAGCGGTCCCGGAATGGACTGCACAAGCTTGTTTTTGATCAGCAGCCGTCCGAAAAGAATCGCGATCGCGACGGCCCCGATCAGCGCGATCTCTGGATTCATGTTCACGATGCTGTGCGGGATCTCCGCCAGCAGCCCCAGCGGCTCCTTCGCATGGGCGGCCACGCCAAACGCCGCGTGGATCTGCTTGGAGATGATGATCACGCCGATGGCGGCCAGCATGCCGCGCACGGCGGCCACGGGAAAAAACTCGCCCACCGTGCCGAGTTTGCAGGCGCCAAAGAGGACCTGCGCGCACCCTGAGACAACGCCGACGGCGAGGGTCTTCTCATAGCCCAGGTCGTTCACCGAACCCAGCACAATGGCGATCATGCCTGCGGCCGGTCCTTTGATGGTGAGCTCCGAATTGCTGAGAAACGGAGTCAGCAGGCCGCCCACCACGGCGGTGAAGATCCCCGCGATCGCCGGGCATCCGCTTGCCTTCGCGATGCCCAGGCACAGCGGCAGGGCGATGAGAAAGACCAAAAAACCGGAGAGGATGTCCTTGCTGAACCAAGTGATGAATCCATTGAGGTCGCCTGTGGGCTTGAGGCTGGGTGAAATAGGGGCTGCAGGGGCAGGCGCTGGCATGAGGGGGGCGAGATGACGCGGGCTGCCACGCTCGCATGAGGTGTTCCAAAACAGCATCCCTTGTGCGGGGGATTATTCCACCCTTCTGGCAGGGGGGGGGCTGAAATTGGGCCTGCTGTGATCCATGACCAATTAGCCGCATGGAAAGGCATCGCTGCCACGTTATGTCCCCCTTCCTCCTTCCATGAACGATTTCTCCCGCCGCCACTTCCTCAAGACCGCCGCCCTCACCACTCTCGCCGGGCCAAACCTGCTGCTGCGGGGGCAGGACACGAAGCAGAAAATCCGAGTCGCCTGTGTGGGTGTCGGCAACATGGGCAAGGGCGCCGTGCAGGCCTCTCTGGGCGAGGCGATCGTGGCCTTCTGCGATGTGGACTGGCGTGACCTGGGGGAACGCTCCGCCATCCGCACCGCGAAGGGGCACAAGGACGTGCCGCGCTTCACCGACTTCCGGGACATGCTGGACAAGAAGGGCAAGGACATCGACGCCGTCCTCATTTCCACCCCGGACCACACGCATTTCGCCGCCGCCATGGCAGCCATGGAGGCCAAGAAGCATGTCTTCGTGCAGAAGCCCCTGGCGCACAACATCTGGCAGGTGCGCACCCTGCAAAAGGCCGCCAAAAAATACGGCGTGCAGACGGTGATGGGAAACCAGGGCCACTGCTGGGAGGGCATCCGCCTCGTCAAAGAATGGTTCGAGGCCGGGGTGCTTGGCGAGGTGAGGGAAGTCCACTGCTGGACCGAACGCCCGAAGAGCAAGGTGGGCTTCCTCCCCGCCATCCCAGACTCCCTGCCACCAGCCGAGCCGGTGCCGCAGGACCTCGACTGGAAGCTCTGGCAGGGGCCCGTGGCAGAGCGTGAGTACAGCTCCCAATTTCTGCCAATGTTCTGGCGCGGCTGGTGGGACTACGGCTGTGGCGGGCTGGGCGACATCGGCTGTCATTGCCTCGACGCGCCCTTCTGGGCGCTGCAGCTCGGCCTGCCGGAGAAGGTGGAGATGGTACACCAAAACCCCACGCAGAACACCCACTACACCGCCTCCGGCTCGCACATCATCTTCCACTTCGCCGCACGCGGCACCCTGCCGCCCGTGAAGATTCATTGGTATGAGGGCGGTCTGCTGCCCGAGGCCCTGCCAAACATGACCAAAGGTCTGGCCGACAACGGCATGATCATGAAAGGCAGCAAGGAGACGCTTTACTCCGAAGGCATGCGTGTGCAGAGCCCGCAGCTCTGGCCGCGCGAGCGCATGCAGGACCACTATGAGGTGCTGCGCCGCAAGCCCCTGCCACGCTCCAAGGCGGGCGAGCCCATCGGCGAGCTGTTTGCCGCCATCCGGGGCGAGATCCCGCACGCGGGTTCCCACTTTGACTACGCCTGCCCTCTCACCGAGCTCGTGAACACCGGCGTCCTCGCCATCCGCTCCGGCAAGAGCATCGAATGGGATGCCGAAAACATGAAGGCCAAAGGCATGCCCGAGCTGGACGCCTGGATCAAGGAGCCTGTCCGCGAAGGCTGGAGCTACGGGGAGGACCTGTGGCGGGCGTGATGGGGGGCGTGCAGGATTGTTGGCGGGCGGGGGTTCCCTGCGCCTGCGTCATGTCATGACCACACCTGCTGGTCGCGGTAGGCGGCCGGGGAGGTGTTCAGGTACTGGCGCATCATCCGGCTGAGGTAGTGGCGGTTCACCAGGCCGCACTGCTCCGCGATCTCCTCGATGCTTGCCTCGTTGCCTCGCAGCAGGCGGCAGGCCTCGTCCAGCCGGTAGTCCAGCAGCACCCTCATGGGGGACTGCTTCAGCTCATGCTGGAACAAATGGTTCAGATTGCGCACGCTCAATCCGGCAAACCTGGCCACCTGCTCCGAGGTGAGCTTCAGGCTGAGGTGCGCGCTCATGAAGTCCAGCGCCTTCAGCACGCGTGTGTCTGTGCGCTGCTGCCGCCACACGCTTTCCGGCAGGAGGCCCAGTGCCTCGGACACAAAGGCGATGGTCAGCCACGGGAAGTGTGTGGCACCGGCTCCCTGGGCGAGCTGCCGCACGATTCCGATCATCTTGTCATTGGCGGGGAAGCGGTAGATGCCCGGAGCGGCCCGGTCCGCCAGGCGGCCCAGCTTGAAATGCGCATACCATTTGGTGAAAGGCCGGCGGAGCGTGGTGCTGAAAACAGTGTTGGGCGGGATCAGGTAAAGATACCCTGGGGTCAGTGGGGTCGCGTGCCCGTCAATCTCCACAATCCCCCCCGGGGTTTCCGGCCAGTAAAGCCGCCAGTAGGGATCGGTGAAACGGCGGAGCTGCCATTCGTGCAGCACAATCTGCCGGGTGGAAAGCAGGTCCACCGTGACGCTGGGATACGAGACGGTGCGCTGCCCCTGCACACGGTGGACGGAGCCTGTGGGCACGACGCTGACGAAAGGCGCGGGCTGGGTGTTCATGGATTGCCGGATTCGACACAAGTCTGGCGGATCATGGCATGGAAGGCAAGGCTGCGCTGCGCCAAGGATCAGGCCCTCACACACCACAACCCTACTGACCACCATGGCCGACATCCAAACCAGCGCTGCTGACAAGAAAGACAAAGAATACTTCA
>CAZPSQ010000130.1:0-15126 GCA_964588755.1 uncultured Prosthecobacter sp.
ATGGGAATCGCCAACCCGATCGCCCAGATCCTCTCCGTCGCCCTGCTGCTGCGCTTCTCGCTCGGCCTGGAGAAAGAGGCCGCCAGCATCGAGTCCGCCGTGAAGAAGGTCATCGACGACGGCCTCCGCACCGGCGACATCTTCAGCAACGCCCCCGGCACCCGCAAGGTGAACACCCAGGAGATCGGCGAAGCCGTGATCGCCGCGCTGTGATCATTCAGCCCTGATTGAAAAAACTGAAAGCAAACGCCTCAGTGGGACTCCGTTCCGCTGGGGCGTTTGAGCGATGAGCCAAAGGAAGCTTGAGGACTGCCTTGGCAAACGGGCATTCCTCAAATCCGCCGCATCTCCTTCTCCGTGGCGCGGGCGGCGGAGCTGCTTTGCAGATGGGTGATCGCGGTGGCCAGGGCGTCGGCGGCGTCGGGGGCGGGGGTCTCCCGCAGGCGCAGCAGGGAACGCATCATGAAGGCCACCTGGTCCTTCTGCGCGGCACCACGGCCCACGGCCGCCTGCTTGATCTCGCGCGGGGCGTATTCATAGATGGGCAGGCCGTGCTCCGCCGCGGCGATGAGGCACGCGCCACGGGCGGTGCCCAGAACGATGACGGTCTTGTAGCTTTGGACAAAGATGGTGGACTCGATGGCGCACACGGTCGGCGCATGCTGGCGGATGGCGTCGCACAATTGCTCGCGGATGGCCACCAGACAGCCGGAGGCCAGCAGCGCGGGCTTGTTGACAATCACGCCCCAGGCGATGGCGTTGAGCCTGCCGGCCACGCTTTCCACCACGGCCCAGCCGGTCTTCCGCAGCGCTGGATCGATGGCCAGCACGCGCTCCGCAGGCGCGGCCAGAGGGGAGGGGGGGACGACACGCGCGGCCATGGCGGATCAGCGGCGGCGTGCGCCTCCCCCGTTGCTGCCGAGGCGGAAGAGCTGGTCCAGGGACACGGCGCCGGAGCCGAAGAGGATCAGCGTCACAGTGATGAAAAGATACAGCCAGGCGGTCTCCCCCTGGGGAACGCCGGCCTTCTGCAGAAACACCAGGGCGGTGATGACCACAGGGAGAAACACCACTGAAAACAGCCGTGTGAGGAAGCCCAGCATCCAGCTGAGCGCCACGCCGGCCACGACCACCGCCACCAACGGTGCCAGCAGGTGTGGGTAGGGCAGGCCAGCGTCATGAAACAGCGTGGGCCAGGCCCAGGACTGCTCCTTCCAAAAAAACTGGTACGCGCCCAGCGCCGCGCCGAACCCGTGGCGCGTCATCAGCAGCGTGCCTGCGCCGATGCGCACAATGGCGATGGTCTTGAAGAGGGAACCGAGGGGGCTTTGGGCGGAGAAGGCGGAGGCGGCACTGCCGCCCTGCAGATAGTCGGGCATGAAGGAATGGTTTGGGAAAAAGGAAGGTCTGGGATCAGATCAGATGTCCGGAGAGAGCGTGATGATGTCCCCTGCGCGGGGCGTCCAGCGCGTGTCGGCGGAGTCGAGGGAGGTGAAAAAATTCCGCTGGCCGCCGCGGGTGACGTACACGCCGCGCATGGCGGAGCCCTGCCTGCGGCCGCCGGCGACGGTGACAGCCTGCCGCACGCCCATGTTTTCAAACGCGGGGATGAACTCCGCCTCGCGCACGTCGCCGTTGATGCAGACCACGGGCGTGTTCTCCACCGAGACGATGTGCACCGTCAGCGGGCGCGTATGCCTGCCGCCCAGGCGGAACGCGGTGGCGATGGCGTCGGCCGCCTGGGGCAGGCGGAGGCCGCCCACGCGGGCGGAACCCACGCCCTCCATTGTCAGCACGCCCTCATTGTCCACCATCAGGATGCCGTGGTACACGCGGGAGGCGCTGCGGGCGCCCTCATACACCTCAAACCGCAGTGTGTGGCCGTAGCCCAGGGTGCCGCGTGAATTGAACGGCATCTGCGGATCTTCGGCGGACGCCTTGTCCTCCGGCCCCAGTCCCGGGATGATGGCCGCGATGGTGTTGCGGCTGGGCAGCCCCAGCTTGGGCAGGGGTATCTTGGAAATGTCCGGCGTGATCGCGCGCATCATGCCGCAGGAGCTGACACCGAGGGGCAGCGCTGTCGAAACGACCAGAGCGGAGAGCAGGGAAAGCAGACGCATGAGGAAGGAAAAAAGAGAGGGGGATGGGCAGACCGGAGCAGGGGAGCAAAGCGGCCCGCCATGATGAAAGCCTCTGGCGGGATGGCAAGGGAGTTTCCGGGGAAGGTGGAGGTGGCGCGGGGGATATTTGGCGCATTGCAGGTTGCAGAAGGAAGCTGGTGAAGCGGTTCCGCGCTCCTCCTGTGCATGTCGTCCCTCTCTGCCGCCATCGGTCCGTCCAAATCCTGCATCTTTTTGAGAAATGGGCCAAAAAAACCAAATTTCATGGTTGCCAAATCGCTTCCCATTTTGTTAATGCTTTTAAAGCGTTATGAAAAATCGCCTCCTAATTCTTGCCCTCACCGCCTTTGCCGTCACCGGCACCGCCTTTGGCGACATCAATTCCCCCCCCGGCCATCACAACAAGTGGAGCCGCAAGCTCAGCCGTGGCGTGGGCAACATCCTTTTCGGCTTCATGGAGTACCCCTCCATTTGGCGCAAGACAAACGCCTCTGAAGGTTCCGTGGCCGCCGCGTCGGATTTCCTGATTGAAGGCACTCGTCGCACCCTCTCTCGCGCTGTTTATGGCATTTATGAGGTTGCCACCTTCCCGGTCGCCAGCCACAAGCTGACCTACCGCTCCCCCTATGGCATCAAGGAGAATGTCGACAGCTGGTGGGGCTACACGGAGTTCGCTCCAGAGTTTGGCGGTCGTTCTGAGTTCAGCCATTCCCGCACCCAGGGCTGGTAATGCATTGACTTTTGGAGTCTAAGATTTCAGGCGCAGGCTGGCAACAGCCTGCGCCTTTTCGTTGCAAAGGCAGCCGCCTGCTGGCAACACATCGCATTCGTTTTTCGCCCATTCCGTCCTGTCTCATGCCTGAATCCCATCAGATCAATATTTCCCACATTGCCACCTTGTCCCGCCTTGAGCTGACGGAGGATGAACAAGTGCGTTACGCAGCCCAGCTCGACGGCATTCTCACCTACATCGACACGCTGACGAAGTATGACCTGGGCGGGGTGGAGCCCACCGCCCATGCCATGCCTGTCTTTGATGTGCTGCGCCCGGATGAGGCCCGCCCCGGCCTCACCCAGGAGGAGGCGCTTTCCAACGCGCCGAAGCGCACCGCCGACCAGTTCCAGCTCCCCAAGGTGATCGAGTAACTCCGCCCCCACCGCTGTTTTCCGCCTCCCTTTTCCTTTTTTCTTCGCTCTCGTTTCTTCATGCTCGCCTCCTCCTCGATCTCCGTGCTGCGCAAACAGCTCACTGCTGGCGAAATCAGCCCCAAGGACATCGTCCTGGACCTGGCCAAGGCCATCGACGCCCAAAATCCCAGCCTGGGGGCCTACCTTTCCTGGAGTGTGGACGCGGCCCTGGCCGAGGCTGACAAGGCGGATCTCAGCCTGCCCCTGGGCGGCATCCCCATCGGCATCAAGGACAACATCAACGTCACCGGCCAGCCCTGCACCTGCGGCTCCAAGATCCTGAACGAGAACTACACCGCGCCGTATGATGCCGGGGCCATCCAGCGCCTGCGGGCGGGCGGGGGCATCCCCTTTGGCCGCATGAACATGGACGAGTTTGCCATGGGGTCCAGCACGGAGAACTCCGCCCTTGGGGTGACGCGGAATCCGCGTGATTTGGAGCGCGTGCCGGGTGGCTCCAGCGGCGGCAGCGCTGCGGCGGTGGCGGGGCATCTGGCCATCGCAACGCTCGGCTCGGACACGGGCGGCTCCATCCGCCAGCCTGCCGCGTTGTGCGGCTGCGTGGGCATCAAGCCCACCTACGGCCGCATCTCCCGCTATGGTCTTGTGGCCTTTGCCTCCTCGCTGGACCAGATCGGCCCGCTGACCAAGACGGTGGAGGACAGCGCCCTGCTGCTGAACCACCTTTGCGGCCATGATGCGCGCGACTCCACCTCGCTGAATGTGGCCGTGCCGGACTTCACCGCCGCGCTGGGGCTGGACATCAAGGGGCTGCGCATTGGCCTGCCGAAGGAGTATTACATCGAGGGCATCCACCCGGACGTGGCCGCCAGCGTGAAGGCCGCGATCCAGAAGCTGGAGTCCCTGGGCGCCATCGTGGAGGAGATAAGCCTGCCGCACACCGAGCTGGGCGTGGCCACCTACTACGTGCTGGCCCCGGCGGAGGCCTCTGCCAACCTGGCCCGCTTTGACGGTGTGCGTTACGGTCATCGCAGCGCCACCGCCACCGACCTGCTGGAGCACTACCAGCGCAGCCGGGAGGAGGGCTTTGGCCCCGAGGTGAAGCGCCGCATCCTGCTGGGCACCTACGTGCTCAGCTCCGGCTACTACGACGCCTACTACATCCGCGCCCAGAAAGCCCGCACCCTGATCCGCAACGACTTCACCGAGGCCTTCCAGAAGGTGGATGTCATCCTTTCCCCCACCAGCCCCACGCCTGCCCACAAGCTGGGGGAGCTGAAGGACAACCCGCTGGCTGCCTACCTGGAGGATGTTTTCACCATCCCGGTGAACCTCGCCGGTCTGCCGGGCATCAGCGTGCCCTGCGGCACCGCCCAGGTGGAGGGCAAGGCCCTCCCTGTGGGCATGCAGATTGTCGGCAAGCCTCTCGACGAAGCCACCGTGCTCCGCGTGGCGCATGCCTTTGAGCAGGCGTGACCGGCGCGGGTCCCATCCTGCTCCTCCTCTTACTCCTCCTCCCGGAATCAGGGAGTGCTGAGACAGAGACCGAGGCAGCCGGGAGGAAGAGAAAGAACAAGCCAACGCCGACATTTCTGCCATGCCCGACTCCATGCCACTGTCCGCCCAGCGTGCTGACAAATGGCTGCACCATGTGCGCGTTTACAAGACCCGCTCCATCGCCACCCAGGCTTGTTCCCGGGGAAATGTCACGATTGGCGGCCAGCCGGTGAAGGCCTCCCGGGACCTCAAGCCTGGGGATGTGCTGGAGGCTGTGCGGGGGGACCTCCGCCTGCGCGTCCGCGTCATCGGCTTTTCCCCCGTCCGCATTGGCGCGCCGCGTGTGCCTGAGTTCTGCGAGGATCTGACGCCGCCCGAGTGGTACCAAAAAGCCCACGACCTGCGCAAAGAGCGCGCCCTCACCACCCCCCACGCGCATGAGATGACGGCCAAGCCGGACAAGAAGCAGCTCCGCGACCTGCGGAAGTTCTGGGAAGACCAGCAGGAGGCATGAGGCCGCCCCTCGGGCCGAACGCGGACCTTCAAGGCTGGCTGCTCACCGCCGAGCCCGCAGTTCCGCCCGCAACTCTTCGAGCTGGTCCAGCAGTGAGTCGATGAGCTTCACGCCACGGAGGCTCATGTCGAAGCTTTCGCGCAGATGCTCCATGCGGCGGAGGTGGCGCACAGTGTCGTCATCGGCACAGGTGGGGATGAGGCCGTGCTCATGGTACTGAATGATGCTCTGATACGAGATTCCGGTGATCTCCGACAGGACCTCCAGGCTGTATCCCGTGACTGTTGTTGAGGAAGAATCGGTCATGGCTGGCTAATGGGTGGAGTCTGCCGCGTTATCCCCTGCGGGGCTGGAAGGTGGACGCGCTGCGGAGCTGCTCCCACAGTTTTCGCTCCGCATCAGTGATCTGGGTGGGAAGGAGGACGTTGAGGGTCACAAAAAAGTCGCCGCGTTCGCCGCTGCCGCTTTTGCCCTTTGGCAGCCCCTGGCCACGTACGCGCAGTTGCTGGCCGTTCTCCGAGCCGGCGGGGACGCGCAGCTTGATGGAGCCTGCCAGCGTGGGCACGATCACCTCCGCGCCGAGCACAGCGTCCCATGGGGCGAGGTCCAGCTCATGGTGAAGGTCCGCCTCCCGCGTGGTGAAATCGGGGTGCGCGGCATGGCGCACACGGAGGTACAAATCTCCCGGAGGGCCGCCGTTCCGTCCGGCTTCGCCCTGGCCGGGCACGCGGATGCGGCGGCCATCGGTGGCGCCGGGCGGGATGCGCACCTGAAACTCATGTGTTTCCGCCTGGCCGGTCTGACGGTTCACGCTGCGCAGGGAGATGGGCCGGAGGGTGCCTTTCATGGCCTCCTCCAGCGTGACGAGTATATCCCCCTCGATGTCGTGCCCGCGTCGCGCGGGACCGGGGGCTGTTCCCCCTGGGCGGGTTTCGCCTTCAAAGTCCTGGGGGAAACCGTAGCGGCTGCCACCGCCAAAGAACTGCTCAAAGAAATCGCTGAAGCCTGTCCCGCCAAAGTGGAACTCCTGCCCGTCGCCGCCTCCTCCGCGCTGGCCATGGCTGCCTGCAGCACCAAAGCCGCCCGTGCTGCCGGCCTGCTGCCAGTCGGCGCTGTCAAAACCGCCGCCCTGCTCATTCCAGCGTGAGCCGAGCTGATCATACTTGCGCCGTTTCTCAGGATCGCTCAGCACCTCATGCGCCTCATTGATCTCTTTGAACTTCTCCTCCGCGGTCTTCTTGTCCTGGGCGGTGTCCGGGTGATATTGGCGTGCGAGCTTGCGGAATGCCTTTTTGATTTCTTCCGGCGTGGCCTCGCGCGCGACCCCGAGCGTGCTGTAGTAGTCCTTGAACTGGGCTGGCATGTTTGAAGTGTGGCTGAGATCAACAAAACGTTCCAGGGCGCGTTGTCGATGGAATTATGTTCCCGGCTCACACGGAAATGGCGGGGCTTTTCTGTTTGGTTCTCTTTGCTCGCATTGTCGGTGATCTGTGGCAGTGTCAGGCAACAACCAGCGGAGGGAGCATTTGCATGATCCATCGTCGTTCATTCCTCAAGGCCACGGGCGGTGCGGGGGCTTTTGCCGCCCTGGGAGACATCGGTTTCTTCGCGCACCTGCCACCTGTCTCGGCCGCGGAGGCCAGGATGGAGCCTGGCAAAGTGCAATTTCATCCCGACATTGAGCCGCTGGTGCGGCTGCTGGAGGACACGCCGCGTGAGCGCGTGCTGGAGGAGGTGGCGGTAAAAATTCAAAAGGGTGTGAGCTATCGGGAGGTGCTTGCCGCGCTGCTGCTGGCCGGGGTGCGGGACATCCAGCCGCGGCCCGTCGGTTTCAAATTTCATGCCGTGCTGGTGGTGAACTCCGCGCATCTTGCCAGCCTGGCCTCGCCGGATGAGGACCGCTGGCTGCCGATTTTTTGGGCGATCGACCAGTTCAAAAGCTCCCAGGCAGCCGATGTGAAGGAGGGGAACTGGACCATGGCACCTGTGGATGAGGCGGCGGTGCCGCCGGGACATCGGGCACGGCAGGCCTTCGTCGAGGCGATGGACGCCTGGGATGAGGCTGCGGCAGATGTGGCTGTGGCCGGCTTTGCGCGCACGGCCGGCGCTGATGAGTTGTTCGAGGTCTTCTGCCGCTATGGTGCGCGGGATTTTCGCGACATCGGCCACAAGGCGATCTATGTGGCCAACAGTTTCCGCACCTTGGAGGTGATAGGCTGGCAGCATGCCGAGCCGGTGCTGCGCTCCCTCGCATATGCGCTGCTCGACCGTGGAGGCGCCCAGGTGAATCCGGCGAAGGATGACCTTCCGCCTGACCGCCCCTTCCGCGAGAACCTCCGTCTGGTGAAGGAGGTGCGCAAAGACTGGCTGGCGGGGCGTGCGGACATCAGCGCAGGGCTGGAGCTGCTGGACCCGATTCGTGGCGGGAGCGCGCAGGACACAAGCGCGCTGGCGCTGAAGCTGCTGAACCGGGGAGTCGCGCCGCGCTCAGTGTTTGAGTCGCTGTTTCTCGGGGCTGGGGAGCTGCTGATGCGTGAGCCGGGCATTCTCTCCCTCCATGCGATGACCTTCACCAACGCGATGCATTACGCGTGGCAGCGTGCGCACAATGATGAAACGCGCCGCCTGCTGCTGCTGCAAAACGCTGCGTTTTTGCCGCTCTTCCGCCGCAGGGCCCAGAGCGAGGGGGTGCGGCTGGACACGCTGGAGCCGCTGGAGCCGGAGGCAAAAGGTGGGGAGGCGATAACTGAAATCTTCGCCGAGGTGGGGAGGGACCGTCTGGTGGCGGCACGGAAGGTTTTAGGCCATCTGGGGGGGAACCCTGATCCCAGGCCCTTTGCCCAGGCGGCGCGCCGCCTGATCTTTCTGAAGGGCACCAACTCGCATGACTACAAGTTCAGCTCCGCTGTTTTCGAGGACGCCGAACGCATGGCGCCGGCCGGGCGGGACCGCCTGCTGGCGGCAAGCATGTTTTACCTCAAAGGCGCTGGCGACAGGGACAACGGGCTGGTGGCCCGTGCGCGCGCCGCGCTGGGTGCGTGAGAAAGGCACGGCCAGGCCGGCCCGCTGACTGCCGTCAGTTCCAGCAAAGGAACGTGCATCACCAAGCGTTTGAGGAAGGCCATGAAAACGATATCCCGGCCCCGGCCTCTTCTGCTGTCTTGTGCGCGTATGCTGGTGCTGGTTTCCGCAGGTTTCCTGGTGCCGGCGGTCATGGCTCAGGCTCCGTTGCCCAAGCTGTTGTTTTTTGCCAATCCGATGGGCTCGGACAATGATGTCATCAGGCGCTCATCGCCGGAGGTGCCTTCGGTGGCGGAGCGTCATTTTGCCGAGCTGAGCAAGGGGGTCTTTGACGTGACCATCACCCAGGACGGCACCCAGGTGACGGCGGACAAGCTGCCGCAGTACCAGGCTGTTGTCTTCTTCACCGCCATCAACCCGCCCGGGGTGGATGTGGAGGCGCTGGCCGCCTGGGTGGCGAAGGGGGGCGCCTTCACCGGCATTCATTCCACGGCGAACACGTATCAGCGCATTCCCGTCTTTGGGGAAATGCTGGGCGCACGCTATGACCGCCGCCCCTGGAGGACGCGCGAAGCCCCGCAGACGAAGGTGAGGGTCACGGTGGAGAATCGAACCCATCCTGCCACAAGGCACTTGGGTGCATCGTTTGAAATTGCGGACGACATCTACCTCTTCAAAAGCTTCAACCGCGGCAAGGTGGACCTGCTCCTGAGCCTGGACCCGGGGAGCCTTGATCTGACAAATCCGAAGATGAATGCCAACGACCAGGATCTCCCGGTGGCGTGGGCCAAGGCCCATGGGAAGGGGCGCGTTTTCTACACAGCGCTTGGGGACTGGGAGCCGACCTGGAAGAACCCCGGTTATCGCACCCACCTCATCGAAGGCATCCGCTGGACGATGCAAAAGTGACTGGTGAAACGGGTGTGGTGGGCGGTGTCAGCTTTTCAGCGGCTCATCGAACCGGAAGGTGCAGCATCCCAGGTCCAGGATCTGCTTTCCATTGCGCAGTTTCTGGCGGAACTCCGGTGTCACGCGGCACCAGACTGTCGTGCCTTCCTTTTCTGAGACGACCACGCCGGCGTCCCGCAGGATGCGCAGGTGTTTGGACATGGTGGGCTGGAGCACCTTCAGCCGGACAGCCAGGTCGGTGACATTGGCGGTCTCCTCCTCCAGCAGGATGTGAACGATCCTCCAGCGTGTTTCGTCAGAGAGCGCCTTGAGGACTTCCGGGCATCCAGTGGTCAGCATGCGGCAGTCATATCAGAACGGTGGCGATTTTCCAGTGCTGATGTGCCCGGCAAGCCACCTCGGCGGGGATGGGCGGCCGAACTTAAGCCGGCAAAACTCATGCGGGGCAACTGACGGTGGGTGCCAGCGTGACCTTGACGGATGCCGCCAGCCCCGCAGGTTTCGCGTGCCCCCTTGGGCAAGTGACAAGCCCCTGAGACCGCAAGACCAAACATGACAAGGTTGAACAAGAAGAAGACTGGAATCGCCGCCGCCATCGCGCTCATGCTCGCCTTGATCGTCTGGCTGGAATGGCCAGGGGGAACGGAGCCGACAAAAGGTGCGGCTCCCCTGGTGGAGCGCGTGGAGGCCGGGGTGGAGAAGTTTCTGGACAGCAGCTCCCAGGCGGGGGCAAAGCTGGCTCTGGACGAGGTGCGGCGCAATCTGCGGCAGATGGACGTGGCCGAGGCCCGCGAGTGGCTGATCCAGGAGATCCTGAGCGGTGAAGACCTGCCCACGCATCTGAACCTGGCCCTGGGCACCGACCACAATCTGGTCGGCTGGCCCAGCTACCGGGTGTTCCTGCTGGACATGCTTTTCCTGGTGGATCCGCAATATTCTGCCGACGCGGCCCGCACCTTGTTGTCCGTGCCAGAGCGGACCATGGATGAGCTGGCGGTGGTGATGCGAAATCTGGCACGGGCAGGTGGTACCCCGGAGGACATGAAGGCCCTAACCCAGGCCACCACGGAGATGCTGCAGCGCAAGGACTGGCTGAAAAATCCCTCCACCGGCTTTTTGGAGGGCTTTGACCTCATCGTCCACACGCAAAACACAGCGGTGACACCCGAGCTGCTGCGGATGAGTGAAGACCCTGCTGTGCCGAAGCTGCGGCAGGCGGCTTTCCTCACGCTCGACCGTCTGGTGATGGCACGACCGGTGGAGGTGATACCGCAACTGGACAAGTATGCCACCACGCATCCCAACAGCCAGCTCATGATCTCCAACATGGTGGCCCGTGCCGACGTGCGGGATGTCGAACAGCGCCAGGTTGTGGAGGCCTATCTGCTGAACCCGAATCGCACGTCGGAGGAGTTGCGCGGCTTTGGGGCCACCTTTCCCAATGCCAGCATGACGGTGTCCAACAATTTGGTGACCAAGCAAAAGGCCCTGCCAGTCGAGGAGCTGATGAAGCTGGACCGTGCGGCGCTGGATGCGGTGACCGGATGGATCGCCGACGCGCGCTTTGAGCGCGCGCATCCCGCGCTGCGGGATGCCTATCAGCGCCTCAGCAGCTTTGTGAAGCCGTGAGGAAGCAGGACGGTTGGCGGCTTGGGCGTCGTGGCAGGGCCGGGGCCGGCTTCAATCCTTTATCAGCCACTCTGCGGCGGTGCCCTCTGGCTCTGTGCCCTCGCCTTTCAGCCAAAGGGGAAGGTCGGCGTTCAGCGTGATCATGCCGGGCAGGTCGAGGTACTTGGAGCCGCCGGGGAGAAACATTGGATCCCGGTAGTCGAGCACATTGCCAAAGCGGAAGCCGCCGGTGTCGGCGGCGGCGCGGTCCACGGCCTTTCCGGCAAGGGCACGCGCGGCGATGACGACAGGCCCCGTCTGGCCCCAGCCGGCCACGCATACTGTCTTCGGATGCGCGTGGCCGCCCACTTTTGCCTCACGCAGAAAGCGGACAATGGAGAGGACGTCATGGGTCCGCTGGGCGAAGAGGGCGTGGTTGTAGCCGTGCGTGTAGCCGGCGAATTCGCGCGGGTTTGCCACCACACGGGTTTGCCGCACAGGCTCGCCGTCGCTTTGGAACAGCAGGTCGGCGCCCACCACGGCAGCGCCTGAGCGCACGAGTTTTTTCACATCGTCGCTTTTGGCCAGAGCGGCGCGGCCGTTGTCGTCCAGCCATGCCACGGCGTGGCCGTTCCAGTTTTTCGGGTAGAGCCATGCCACTTTCAATTCCTCCCCAAAGGTCTTGTTGGTCAGGGTGCCGGTCATTTCGAGGTGATCGCCACGGTCCTGCTTGTCATCGAGGGTCCATTCCACCTCGCCAGCCTGGGCATAGCTGCGGCCGATGATGGTTTCGATGGCGGGGCGCAGTGTTTTCCCGACACCCTCGGGCGTGGTGGCGGCGGCCTTCAGTTGCTTGTCGCTGTCTTCTGCGAGGTATTTGAGCAAGGCCTTCTCAAACGCCGGATCAGCGGCCTTGGGCGCGGGGTGCTTGTCATCCCACACGGTGAGCTGCTCGCGGGTCAGCGGCTCGTAGTCCTGCTCGATCACAGGGGAGGGGAAGCCGAGCTTGAAGTGCTTGTTGAGGAATGTGTAGAAGGCGCTGCGCGTGACGGCGTTGTAGTTGTGCGGGAAGTGCTCGCCACGCAGAAGGAAGACGTTGTCCTTTGCGCCGGCCAGGGCATAGAGCTTCTGCAGCTCCGGGTAGCCTTTGGTGGAGAATTCCTTGGTCCAGTCATTGGCTGTGTTCATGCCCTGCGGCTTTGGGGCAAAGAGGGCGGCGAACTCCACATTCCCCGTGTTGATGCGCAGCAGGCTGGCGTTTTCACAGGTGCAGCCACCCTGCATGGCGGTGCTGACCATCACGCAAGGGAAGGAGAGCTTGATGCGGTCATCAATGGCGGCCAGCAGCATGGTCTGCGTGCCGCCGCCGCTGGCGCCGGTGATGGCCGTGCGCCGGGGGTCCACCTCCGGCAGGCTCAGCAGAAAGTCGAGGCCGCGCACCGCATTCCATGTTTGCAGGCCCATGATGGACTGCAGGTGCGACTCGGCCTGCGGGCTGTAGAGGCCCCAGTTCTCCTTTGTGTTGGCCTCCGGCCGCTGCTTGGCAAAAGTGTGCACCACCTCACGGGAGAGCTGGATGGAGTCCGAGTCGCTCAGCATGTCCCACTGCCAGACGACGCAGCCCATGCGGGCGAGCTGCACACAAAGCGACTGGAACATGCTGCGGCCGCCTTTTTCAAAACGCTCGCCGCCTGCTGCGATCTCCTGCCGCAGCGTGTCCGGCTCCGTCAGGGACAGCCGTGCATCCTGCCAGTGACCATGGGCAAACATGACGCCGGGCACCTTGCCCTTGGGGTTCGTGGGCCGGTAGAGGCTGCCGGTGACGAAGAAACCGGGAGAGCTCTCGAAGTACACCTTCTCCACCGTGTAGCCCTCGCGCTCCACCTTGCCGTGGATGACCGCGTTGAGCGGTGTCTTCGTGGGCATGGGCCACAGCCCCTCCGCCACCAGGATGCGGCGGCGCACCTCCTCCTTGCGTGTCTCCCACTCGCCGAGCGAAGACGGCGGATTGAATGGGAAATAGCCCTTCAAATCCTTCGGCGGCTGATGCCGGACGTCTTCAGCGTGAGCGTGGCAGTGGAGGCAAAGCCCGGCGGCTGCCAAGGCACCGGTGATAAGAAGCGTGGGTTTCATCATGGTCGGAGGAGTCAGCGGACAAGAACGCCGCCTCCGGGCAAAGTTCTTCAGGAAGCTTCGCCGTTCGCAAACATGGTGCCACGGGGGCAGGCATGGCCCTGCGGTGGCCTGCTAAACTTTGGTCAGCACGGGCACCGGCGTCCGTCCCAGCGCATCCGTCTCTTCTTCTGGCTCTGGCAGGGAGTCAGTCGGCGGGCCGGGGAAGTTTTCGTCCACAAAACGGCGCCAGGTGTCGCGGGTCTTTTTGGAGATGATGCTCTGCACGCCGTCACCACACCTGCCGCAGATCATCACGCTGTGCAGCAGAGAGAGGCCTTCGCACACGCCGGTGATGACGAAGTCCTCCATGCCTTCGGCGTCGCGCCGGGCATCGCACACGGCGCAGGACTCCAGGCCGCGGTCCAGTGTGACCTGCTCATCCTGAAATTCGGACAGGCGCTTCTTCGACTCCTGGGAGAACTCCTCCATCATCTTTGTGCGGCAGTGGTCGCACAGGGCGTATTCCATCACGCACTCGCCGCGTTTGTAGGCCTTGGAGATTTGAAACCCGCCAGGGAAGTCAGGCAGCGACTCGCCACAACGCGTGCAGTTTTGAAACGGACGCTCCTCGTACTCGCATCCCAGCTCTGGCGGGATTGGCGGAGGCTGCTGGAGATCGTGGTCAGACATCGGCTTGTTTGCAACAAAGCGCACCTCATGCCAGTTTCACAGTGCAAACTCATGCGAGCCTTCATTTTCTTTTCGTTGTTTCTTCTGTGCACGCTGCCTGCCGCAGCCCAGAAAACCGGTGACTGGATTCACTCCCGGGGCAATGAGGCCATGACAGGAGTCTCCCCGGTGGAATTGAAGTTTCCACTGGAGCTGGCCTGGCAGGTCCAGCTCATGGACAAGCCGAAGGGGCAGTCAGAAATGCTGGTGACAAGCGCCGTGGTGCGGGGTGGGAAGGTCTTTCTGGGCTGCAAAAGCGGCAAGTTCTTCTGCCTGGACCTGGCCACAGGCAAGGAGATGTGGAAGGTGGAGGTGAAGGGGGCTTTTGATGGTGCCGCCGCCTTTGCAGGGGACCTGGTGGTGGCCGGATGCCAGGACGGTTTTGTCTATGCCTGGAATGCGGAGACGGGCAAGGAAGTGTGGAAATTCGAGACCCAGGCTGAGATTCATGCCGCAGCCAATGCCTGGACGGATCCCGAGACAAAAGCCCAGAAGATCATCATCGGCAGCTACGATTATTCCATCTACTGCCTCGACGCGAAAACCGGCAAAAAAGAGTGGGCCGCTGAAACCGGCTACTACATCAACGGCGGCTCCGCCGTGGGGGATGGGAAGGTGGTCTTCGGCGGCTGCGACTCCGTGCTGCACGTGCACGATGTGAAGGCCGGCAAGGAAGAGCGCCAGATCGAGGTGGGCGCCTACATCGGCAACAACGTGGCCATCGCGGACGGCGTGATCTATGTCTCCCATTATGGCAACCGTGTCGGTGCCTACAGCATCACTGATGGCATGCTGGCATGGGAGTACGGCGAGCGTGAGTTCGAGTTCTATGCGGCCCCGGCCATCTGGGAGAAAGGCGTGTATGTGGGCGGCCGTGACAAGCGCTTCCACGGCATTGACCGCGCCACGGGCCAGCAGCTATGGGAGTTCCGCGCCCGTGCCCGGATCGACAGCAGCGCCGTGGTTTGCGGCGGCAAGGTGGCCCTCTTCGGCTGCGATGACGGCTATGTGTATGCTTTGGACATTGCCACGGGGAAGGAAGCCTGGCACTACGAAATCGGCGCGCCGGTGAAGACGTCAGCGGCGGTGGCGGGGGACTTTGTGCTTTTCGGCGCGGATGATGGCGTGTTGTATGCGTTTAAGAACGGGCAGTGATGGCTGGGGGGCGGCTTTAGCCCATGGCATGGGCTCACAGTTCGGGAGCTTTCAGATGGGGCCGTATTGGCCCCATTGGCGGCGTTGATCTCTTGCCTGTTATAAGGCGGCGCTCCTGCCTTGCCACTGGGGCTGCTGCGCTCGCCGGGTAATTTATGACAATCTTTTCGAGAGACTGTCTAACCGATCTTGCTCCTGCATGGCGTGCGTCACACCGGACGGGAGGGGGGCGGAAACGATTTGGGTTTGCGGGTGCGCTGTGTTCATCTCGCGGGAGCGAGATGACTACTTTGCTTCGCGTGATGGCTG
>CAZPSQ010000131.1:0-15122 GCA_964588755.1 uncultured Prosthecobacter sp.
TTGATGCCCCACTGGGCCTCGCCGCTGCCTTTGACCCATTTGCGATGCACGTTGGTGGGCCCATGCCAGTAGGCAAAGGGCGCGCCTTTGGGCCGCGCGGCCAGGAAGTCCTCAAAGTTCCCGCTGGCCTCGTCATACATCTGCTGCTTGGCCGCGTCCAAGGGGGTGCCGGAGGCCACCAGATCGGCCACGTTTTCGGAGAAGTTGTTGAAGCGGCCGCCGCGCTTTTGATACGCGTGCTGCTGGCCGCCATACGGCGCGTCGGCGGGATCGCCGGGACCCCACACCTTGAAGGCCTTGCCGATGTGGTAGCCCTGGTCCTTCAGCAGCAGCGGATAGCTGGGGATGGCGGGGTCCCACACCGCGCCGTTGAGGATGGCCGCGCGGCCTGTGTTGAAAAAGTAGCGGCCGGAAAGCAGCGCGCTGCGGCAGGGCGTGCAGCTTGGCGCGTTCACATACGCCCGGCGGAAAAGCGCCCCCTCGCGTGCGATGCGGTCGATGTTCGGCGTCTTCACCACCTGGTTCGGGGAGGGGAACTTCTCATGCTCCGCATAGATGCTGGCATAGCGGCCCCAGTCGTCGGCAAAGCAGAACAGGATGTTCAGCGGCTTGTCTGCGGCGGCGGCCAGGGAGGTCAGGAAAAGAAAGCAAAGCAGGGAGCGCATGGTCGGGAAGGGGGGAACGAGGCGAGAGGGCGCATGTTGCGCGGAATTTGTGGCGGGGATGCTCCAGCCTCGTTTTCATTGACGGATGACGGGGCTTTGGCGCAATCTCGGTGCATGCCGTTTTCAGAATATCAGCGTCAGGTCGTGGCCTATCACGGCTGTGACCATGATGTTGTGGCAACGTGTCTCCGTGGGGCTGCTCTGAAGCCCAGCACCAACGACTATGACTGGCTGGGCACCGGCATCTATTTCTGGGAGCACGGCCCGGCGAGGGCGCTGGACTGGGCACGGTTCATGAGCAAGCGGAAGAAGGTGCGGAAGCCTGCCGTGGTGGGTGCCTTGATACAGCTGGGTCATTGCTTTGATCTTTTGGACGTTCGTTTCACGACGCTGCTTCATCGGCTGTTCCCTGTGTTTCAGGAGACCATGGCCGCACAGGGGAAGGGGATGCCAGCTAATGATTCTTCCCGAAAGCTTCACAGGCTTGACTGTGCCTTTCTCAATTGGGCCATACCATTGACTGAAAAAAAAGAGGGCATCAAATTTCAAACAGTTCGTGGGGTGTTTGTGGAGGGCGAACCTTTGTATCCATCCGCTCAGCTTTTTACCGAGTCCCACATTCAAATTGCCGTCCGGGATCCATCCTCCATTGTGGGATTCTTCCACCCCGTGACAGTTGACAGCCGGTAGCAGTGCCCGCATTTTCAAACCATGCCGAGAAACGCCAAAACAGCCAGCAAGTCCAAGGCGGTGGTTCGCCCCAAGCGGGTTGGCGTTCGGAGAAAAAAGGTCACGCTTGCCGAAAATCCTCATCAAGGTTTCACGCAATCATTCTTTGATGAGGTGCTCGCACGCGTGAAGAAAATGACCCAGGCAGAACTGGTGGAGTCGCTCAAGGCCTGTGGCGTTCTGACACCCTCCGGAAAGCTGGCGAAGCAGTACCGCAGCTGAGTCTGCGGCGTCTGGCCAGATGCCGCCAAGCACCGGCCTGTTCAGGCTTGGGGGCGGCGGGCAAGTTTCATGGCGGCCGCCCGTATTGACGATTCCGCATTTCCCCGCTAGAACCCCGTCTCTGTGATGATCCGCTCTGCCGCCGTCTTTTTTTTCGCCGCCGTGATGTCGCTGCACGCCCAGCGGCCGCAGCCCCACCCCGCCCTGCAGAGCCAGGAGGCCTTTCTGGCGGAGCTGGCGGGGCGGAAGTGGGAGTGCTCCTTCACCAACCTGCCGGAGCTGCGCTTCCATGCGGACAAGGTCGAGGTGATCGCAGGCGACGGCAAGGTATTCAACACGCTGAGCAAGGTGAGCCATCCCGAGCCCGGGATCATCCGCGTGGACTACAATTCGGGCTTCCAGCTCTTCGTGTTTGCCGATGACCTGGAGTCCTTCGTCCTGACGAGCATGGAGGAGCAGAGCGCCTTTGCGGTGGAGGGCGGCGCTGCGGCCCCGGTGCGGATGCCGCTGGCGGCGGCGGATGTGCCGCACACCATCACCTTCACCGACAACCCTTTCTGGAAACAAGCCCGGCTGAGCGCGGACAAGATGGAGGTGCTGGACGGCTCCGGCAATGTCTTCGCCACCAATCCCGCCTTCGCCTACACCCCGCAGGTGCTGGGCGTGGCGCTGCCGGAGAGGCGGGTGGGCGCGCTCATCCTCTCCCGCCAGAAGCCGGGCACCGGCTGGTATGTGAACGGGCGGAATCTGGGCGTCGGCGTGCGGACGGACAAGTACGGCTTCTTCCGCACCTTCCTGCGCAGCCAGCTCACGCAGCACGCGCTGCGCTCCGCCCATTTCAACTACCCGCTGCTCATCGCGGGCAAGGAGCAGATGGCCACCGCGCAGGAGCGCTACGCGGTGAAGCTGATTGGCGACACCTACGGCGAGTCCTCCGACAAAATGGCCCACGGCCTCAATGAAATGGGCACCCTGCGCCGCAACGCCCGCAGCTATGACAAAGCGCCCGCGCTGCATGCCGAGGCGCTGGCCCATGCCAGGACCAGCCTAGCCGCCCGCAACGCCGTCCTGCTGCAGTTCAGCACCGACCTCGCCACCAGCCAGAATGACTCGGGAGACTTTGCCGGGGCCAAAAAAACCCTGGCCGAGGCCTATCCGCTGCTGCCTGCCGGGAAGGATGTGGTGCCCGTCTATGAGTTTTACTACCGTCTGGCCACGGCCGAGTTCGGCCTGCGCAACTACGCCGTGGCCGCGCAGCATTTCATCGACAACTCCAAGCGTGCCGCCGGGTCGAACCTGAAAGGCCGCGTGCTGGAGTCCCTGCTGAACCTCATTCCCTGCCAGCTTGCGCAAAACCAGGCCGGGCTGGCCGAAGCCACCCTGGCCCAGGCCTTTGAGGTGCAGAAGCAGCGGCAGGCGGAGAGCAAGGGCGGCTCCTTTGACACCTGGCGGCTGGCCTTCGCCTGCGTGGCGCTGGGCAGGAACAAGGAGGCCATGCAGTGGACACGCGTGAACACACAGCGGAAGAACTGGGTGTCCTACGAGGAGTACGGCCGCCTCGTCAGCCTGCTGCACGGTGGCGACCAGCCTGCCGCGCAAGCCCTGGCCCAGGGCTTCCTCGGCCGTTTCGGTGACATCCAGGAGGACATCACCGTCCGCGACGACATGGACACCATCACCGGCAAGCTCACCCTCGCCATCGCGGAGCCCACCCCCGCCAGCATCGCTGCTTTGGAGCAGACCTGGGCCGCCCAGGTGGACAGCCTGCGCGACCGCCCGCTGAAGAACTACATCTTCGCGCGCGTCATGGTGCTGACCCTGGCCAAGCTGAAAGGCCGGTAGGCCGGTGGGTTGCGGCGGCGCTTGCTCCCGGCCCCCCACGGCAATCCTTGCGCTGGCTGGCAAGCAATGGCTGTCCTGCCGCGTATAGACCCCACATGTCCGCGCTCTCCATGCTCTCCCGCCGCTCTCTGCTCTCCAACATGGGCGGCGGCCTCGGCGCCTTGGGCCTGGCGTCCACCATGCGGGGCGTGGCAGGCGCTGGCGGTGCCGCCGACGTGAAGTCCCACTTCGTCCCGAAGGCGAAGCGGGTCATTCACCTCTTCATGAACGGCGGCCCCTTTGGCCCCGACTTCTTCGACCCCAAGCCTGGGCTGGCGAAGTATGCCGGGCAGAAGCCCACCGGCGCGGATCTGCGCACGGAGCGGCCCACCGGCGGCCTGCTGGCCTCTCCCTACGCGTTTTCCAAGCACGGCCAAAGCGGCCTCGAAATCAGCGAGCTGCTGCCCAATCTGGCCCGCCATGCGGATGACCTGTGCGTCATCCGGTCCTGCCACACCGACAACCCGAACCACGGCCCGGCGCTGCTGCTCATGAACAACGGCACCATGACGGAGCGCGTGCCCAGCATGGGGTCCTGGATGAGCTACGGCCTGGGCAACGAGAATGAAAACCTGCCCTCCTTCGTGGTGCTGTGCCCAGGCAAGCCGGTGCGCTTCTCCATCCTGTGGACCAGCGCCTTCCTGCCCGCGCAGCATCAGGGTGTGTACATCAATCACGCCAATCTGGACCCGAAGCAGATGATCCCGTGGCTGACCAATGACAAGGTGGCACGCACGGACCAGCGCAGGCAGCTCGACCTCATGCAGGCGCTCAATGCGGAGCACCTGGCCATGCGCGGCGGCGCGGATGTGGCCCTCAATGGCCGCATCCAGGCCATGGAGACCGCCTACCGCATGCAGTCCGCCGCCACGGACGCCTTTGATGTGAACCTGGAGCCGGAGCGCGTGCGGGAGATGTATGGCAAAAGCCACTTCTCCAACGGCTGCCTCATGGCGCGCCGTCTGGTGGAGCGCGGCGTGCGCTTTGTGCAGGTCTATTATGGCAACGGCCAGCCCTGGGACACCCATTCGAAACACGACGAGCAGACCCGCAGGCTGGGCGCCGACATCGACCGCCCCATCGCCGCGCTCATTGGCGATCTCAAACAACGCGGCATGTTGGAGGACACCCTCATTGTCTGGGGCGGCGAATTCGGCCGCACACCCGTCAGCGAGAACGGCAACGGCCGCGACCACAACCCGCACGGCTTCTGCATGTTCTTCGCCGGCGGCGGCGCGAAGGGCGGCACCGCCTACGGCCAGAGCGACGACTTCGGCTTCAAGGCCGCCGTGGACAAGATGCACATCCACGACATCCACGCCACCATCCTGCACCTGCTTGGCCTCGACCATGAGCGCCTCACCTACCGCTACGCCGGACGCGACTACCGCCTCACCGACGTCCACGGCCGCGTGCCCAGGGCGCTGCTGGCCTAGGGCAGGCCCCGGCCAGTCTTTCTCCTCCTCCGTCCGGACCCAGGCGTGCTGGGCGGGAGAGCAGGGGGGGCGAACTCAACAATGTGTGAGGGGAAAAACTAGGTGCGGTGCTGGCCCCGGACATACACATCCGGTCGAAATGGCAGAAACGAAAGGATGGTTGGACACTCCCACCTTCCGTCATGTCCTCCTCCCTTCCACATGCATTTCCCGACGCTCGTGCCGCCTCCGGCGTTCCTGGTTTGGACCAGGTTCTCCAGGGCGGTTTTCCCGCCAACCGGCTTTACCTTGTCCAGGGCGTCCCCGGCACCGGCAAGACCACCCTCGCCATGCAGTTCCTCATGGAAGGCGCCCGCCGTGGCGAGCCGGTGCTCTACATCAGCCTGTCAGAGACGCGGGAGGAGATCGAGGTCGTGGCCGCCTCCCATGGCTGGGACCTCACCGGCATCTCCCTCTTTGAGATGACTGCGGCGGAGGAGAAGCTGCGCGCCGAGACAGAGACATCCTTCTTCCACCCTTCCGAGGTCGAACTGAACCGCACCACTGAAACCCTGCTGGCGGAGGTGGAGCGCATCCACCCCGCCCGTGTGGTGTTTGACTCCCTCTCGGAGCTGCGGCTGCTGGAGGACACCGCCCTGCGCTACCGCCGCCAGGTGCTGCGGCTGAAGCAGTACTTCTCAGACAAAAAGACCACCGTGCTGCTGCTGGACGACTTTTCCGGCAATGACTCCGACCAGCAGGTGCACAGCATCGCCCACGGCGTGCTGACCCTCCAGCGCTCCAACCCCGACTACGGCGCCGCACGGCGCAAGCTCACCGTCGAAAAGCTGCGCGGCTCCCATTTCAGCGAGGGGCAGCACGATTTCGTGCTGCGCCGGGGCGGCATGAAGATCTTTGCCCGCCTCATCTCGGAGGATCATGATGCGGAAACCACCATGGAGCGCGTGACCACGGGCAATGTGTCGCTGGACGCCCTTCTCGGCGGCGGCCTGGACCGTGGCACCAGCACCATGTTTCTGGGGCCGCCCGGCACCGGAAAATCCACCCTGGCCGTGGGGCTGGCCATCGCGGCGGCGGAGCGTGGCGAAAGATCCCTGCTGCTGCTCTTTGATGAAAATCCGCTCACCCTGCACGAGCGCACACGCCAGCTGCAGATGAACCTCCCGGCCCACTGTGCCAGCGGCCTCGTCACCGTGCGCTCCATCGACCCCGCCGCCGTGTCCCCGGGCGAGGTCACAGCGTTCATCATGCGGGCCGTCATGGAGGATGGCGTGCGCGTGGTCACCATCGACAGCATCAACGGCTACGTGAACTCCATGCCGGAGGCCCGCCTGCTGAACCTCCAGCTGCATGAGCTTCTCAGCTTCCTGGCGCGCAAGGGCGTCCTCACCATCCTGGTGCTCTCCCAGCAGGGCATGATGGGCCAGATGCAGACCAATGTGGACCTGTCCTACCTGGCGGACACCGTCATCCTCTCCCGCTTCTTTGAGGCACGCGGAGCCATGAAGCTGGCGCTGGCCGTCGTCAAAAAACGCAGCGGCGACCATGAGCGCACCATCCGCGACTACAAGTTCGGCCAGGGCGGCCTGGAGATGGGCGAGCCGCTGACCCAGATGCAGGGCGTGTTCACGGGCGTGCCCACCTTCGTTTCCAGCCCCCATGCCGACCTGTTTGAGGGGCAACCCCGCCAAGAAAAATGACGCCCCCTGAAACGGCCTCCTCGCCCCTGGATGCGGCACCCGTTGAGGCTTCCCGCCCCGGGGTGGACCTGGAACGGCGCATCCTCATCCTGGCACCTTACGGCAACGACGCACGGCTGACTGCCAGCCTGCTGCGGGGGGCCGCCCTGGCCACTGCCACCTGTGCCGATGCAGGGCACCTGTGCCGGGAGTCCGGACACGGCTGCGGTGCCTGGCTCCTCTCGGAGGAGGCCCTGGACCGGGCCTCCCTGGAGGTGTTGAAAAGCTGGCTGGAAGCCCAGCCCTCCTGGAGTGACGTGCCTGTGGTGCTGGTGACCAGCTCGGGGGAGCTTTCCTCCGCCCAGGGGCGGCATCTCACGGCCATCCGCAGCATGGGCAATGTCACCCTGCTGGAGCGCCCCTTCCGCGCGGGCACCCTCATCAGCACGCTGGAGATGGCCCTGCGCTCCCGCCAGCGGCAATACCAGGTGCGCAGCCTGCTGGAGCAGACCGCCAAGGACGCGGAAGCCCTCCACCAGGCCTCCCGGCGCAAGGATGAGTTCCTGGCCATGCTGGCGCATGAGCTGCGCAATCCGCTTTCTTCAGTGACCCATGCTGCCGCCCTGCAGAAGGAGGCCTCGAATGACGCCGACCGCTCCTGGGCCGGGGAGGTCATCACCCGCCAGACGGCGCAGCTTTCCCGCCTGGTGGATGACCTGCTGGACGTCTCCCGCATCACCCAGGGGAAAATCCAGCTGGTGCTCGGGGTCGTGGACTCGGCGCAGATTCTCTCCAGCGCCTGCCAGACCGTGGCGCCACTGGTGGCCAGCCGCGGCCACACCCTGCGCACGGACTACCCCGTCGGGACATGCTGGCTGCAGGCCGACGCCACACGGGTGGAGCAGATCGTGGTCAACCTGCTGACCAACGCCGCCAAATACACCCCCTCCCAAGGCAGCATCTGGCTCACCGCCCGCTGTGGTGCCGGGGTGGTCGTCATCACCGTGCGGGACTCCGGCATCGGCATTCCTCCAGACCGGATCCAGGAAATGTTTGAAATGTTCACCCAGGGGGATCGCACCGCCGCACGCTCCGAAGGCGGCCTCGGAATCGGCCTGCCCGTGGTCAAAACCTTGTGCGAGATGCACGGCGGCTCCGTCATCGCCGGATCACCGGGTGTGGGGAAGGGCAGCACCTTCACCGTCACCCTGCCTGCCGCAGCCGTGTCCATGTCTCCGGTGTCCGCTCCAGGCAAAATGGAAGGCCTTGCCCAGGGCCACAATGCGCGCCTTCTCCTTGTGGATGACAATGTGGACTCCGCCCACGGCCTGGAGCGCCTGCTCCAGCGCCGCGGCTTCCGCGTGCAGGTGGTCCACGACGGCCCCCAGGCCCTGAAGCAGGCCAAGGCCGCGCCTCCCGATGTGGCCCTGCTGGACATCGGCCTGCCAGGGATGGACGGCTATGAGGTGGCCCGGAGGCTGCGCACCGAGGCAGGCTGTGTGAACACCTTCCTCATCGCCCTCACCGGCTACGGCCAGGAAGACGACCGTGCCCGCGCCCGCGCCTCGGGCTTCGACGCCCACTTCGTGAAACCCGTGGATTTCCCCGCGCTGCTCCGCCTGCTGAAGGAAAAGACGGCTGCCATACCGCGCTGAGGGAGTGAGGCCTGTCCACGTGGCGATCACCCGCCAGAGCTAACTTAAGCCCGCGTCTTGTCCGTGCGGAAACGGCTCCAGAAGGACTTTTTGCCGGGCGTGGCACGGCGGATCTCCACGGCTGGCGGCTTGCTGGCGGCCGTCGTCGGGGGAGGTGCGGACTTGGTCTTTTCAGCCCCCTTTTCCTTGGCCGGCTCCGGTTTCGTGGCCGGCGGTGTGCTGGAGTTGACATCGGGCACCGGCGCATTGGCGGGGCCGTAGGCATCACGGGTCTGCTGGTGCAGCATTTCAGCCTCGGCGGCACGCTGCATGGAGTCGCGGATCGTGGCTGGCACGGCGCTTTCGGTCAGCGGGGGCAGCAGCGGGTTTGGCCCCTGCGCCCAGGTGCCCAGGGCGGGCAGCACGGAGGCGATGTTGTTTTGATTGTTCACCTTGTGCAGGCCGATCACACGCAGGGACGTGCCAAACATGTAGAAGATCGTGCTGTCATCCAGCCCCTCCACCATGCTGCCGCCGCGTTGCAGGATGGGGCTGCCACGCAGGATAATCTCGTCATCATTGATAAAGGCCTCCTGGCACAGCGCCTTTGCAGGCTCGTTGAAATCCATCTCGATGAAGACCTTGCCACGGGCGCGTGCCTTGCGCGGCTTGCCGTCGGGGCCGTATTTGAACACCTCGATGGAGTCTGCCGCGATCTTCAGGTGCGGCGGCAGTTCCAACTGCTGGGTGGAGATGCTCTTCGCCTCCACAAAGCTCATGCTCAGCAGGAAGCTCAGGTCCGTGGGCGCCTTCACCAGCACGGCGTCCTTGTTCTCCGGCTTGGTCGCGTCAGCACCGCTGCCGCTGGTCCCCTTCAGCCCGCTGGCGCAGCTGGTGCACAGCGTCGCCATCAGCATCGCCATGGCGGAGCCTTTGAGGAGGAGCCGGGTGGAAGAGGTCATCAGCATCCTTAGATACACTAAATTCGAATTTGCTCATACTGAATTTTGTGGAATGCCGGTCAAACGGGTTATCCCCGATGTTTTTCGCGCCTCTCGTAGGTGGAAAACACCATGGCTATGGCATTTTCAGCATCAGGCGGGTGCTCCAGCCGCTCCACTTCCGCCCATTCCCCGGGGCGGATGGGCGGAAAGGCAACCCCCTCACCGACAAGGCTGTCCACATGGGTGATGACAAGCCGGTCTGCCCAGGGCATGGCGGCTGCAAAGGCCCCCCCGCCACCCAGCACCATCAGCTCCCCCGCGCCGCCTGCCTCGGTCTTCTGGATCGCTTTCTCCACACTGGGAACAGCCTCCCCCACCGGCGGGGTGGGCTGGGGCTCATACGTCAGCACCAGCGGGTGCTGGTCCGGGCGGAACCAGCCAAGCATTTCCCCGTAGGTGATGCGCCCGAGCAGCAGCCAGTGGCCCTGGGTGGCGGCGCGGAAGTGCGCTTTGTCCCGGGGCAGGTCCCACGGCACCCCGCGTCCGGCAGAGATAAAACCGTCGGCAGAGACTGCGGCGATGAGGGTGACACGGGGCCGGGGCATGAGGCTTTGGTCCGGCTCAATTCTCCCTCTCTCAATACAGCGCGGACTCGCCCTCATGCAGCAGCCGCACACGGTGGTCGATCTGGCGCTCCAGCGCCGCCTTCAGCAGGCGCTCGGCCGGTTCATGGATGGGTTCATTCCCCAGCGGAAACGTGTCATGGTGCATCGGCAGCATGGCGCGCGCGTTCAGCATCTGGAAGGCGTCCAGCGCCTCCTCGGGATTCATGTGTACCGGCCGCCCGCTGGGCGCCTCGTAGGCGCCGATGGGCATCAGCGCCAGGTCGATCTCCGCATCCGCCCGTTTGCCGATCTCCTGGAAGCCGTCAAACATGGCGCTGTCGCCACAGTGGAAGAGGCAGCGGTCGCGGGATTTGATGAGGAAGCCGCCAAAGCCGCGGTGCGTGTCATGGATCATCCGCGCGCCCCAGTGGCGGGCAGGCGTCAGGGTGATCCGCAGATCCCTGTAGGTGGCGCTTTGCCACAGCTTCAGCTCCACAATGCGGCCAAACCCGCAGTTCTTCACCAGGCTGCCGACCCCCTCCGGCACGATGATGGGCTGCCCGGCCGCCAGTTTTCGCAGGCTGGGCAGGTGCAGGTGGTCGTAATGCGCGTGGGAGACCAGCACCAAGTCGATGGGCGGCAGATGCTGCGCCAGCACGGTGGGGGTGCTCACGCGCTTCACCGGCCCATGCCAGAGGGCCCAGTTCGGGTCGATCGCGATGTTCACCCCGTCGATCTGGGCAAAAAAGCCCGCGTGGCCCAGCCACGTGACGCCGATTTCCTCCGCCGAGGCGGTGGGCAGCGTGTCAAACACACGCCCCGCACGGCGCGGGGCCAGCAGGGTGGGGATGAGCACACCGTTGAGGAACTTCATGTTGCGCTCGCGCCAGCCCACGGTGGGCAGCAGGCCGATGCGGTTGCCTTCAGTTTGCGTCCGTCGTAGGAGGGCGCGCTTTTTCGGCGGGCTGCTCGGGCCAGCCCCGCCGGTGGAAGAAGCGGGATCAAAGATCATGGCAGTAACGACACCAGATGGATTCTGGCAAACCTTAAAGATCAACTGCCTCTGGCACAAGGGCGAAGTTCGACAATGCAGGAAAGCTGTAGGCGTGGTGAGGGGGGCGGCCTGACGCGCATTTCACCCCCGTGCTGCGGGCTGCCTGCCAGCAAGGCCCACGCTCACACCTTGCTCCTCACCGTCCCCAGCGCCGTCACCCACTTCCCCTTGGTGACCACCTTTTCCACCACAAACCCCGCCTTCTTGCCTGCGGCGAGGCAATCCTTGGCCTGGGTGCGCAGGATGCCGGAAAGCATCAACAGGCCGCCCGGCGCCACGGAGCGCAGGAGCTGCGGAAAGGCGGCCTCCAGCACGTCGTGGAAGATGTTGGCCGCCACGATGTCCCAGGTCTGCTTCGGCTCCCACTTGAGCACGTCCACCTTCGAAAACCTCACGCCGGGCGTGTCGTTGCGCTCAGCGTTCTCCTTCGAGATGCGCACGGCCGCCGGATCATAGTCGCAGCCCCACACGCGGCTGGCGCCGAGTTTCGCCGCCGCGATTGCCAGGATGCCGCTGCCGCAGCCCATGTCTGCCATGCTCCACTTTTTACCGGCGGCCCGCAGGGGCTTGGCGTGGTCCACCAGCAGGCGCAGCACGGTGGCCGTGGTGGCATGGTGGCCGGTGCCGAAGGCCATGTCCGCAGGCACGCCAATGACCTCGCGGTTCGGAAAAGACTTCCTCGCCTTGGCCATCTCCGCCTCGGTCCGCGCGGCGCAGATGACGAAGCTCTCCCGCACCTTCACCGGCGGCGGATTCTGCGCCGGCATGGCCGCCCAGTTCTGCTGCTTCAGCTTGCGCACGCTGCCGCCGAACTCCTTCTGCACCGCCTTGGCGCGCTTCTGAGTGGCGCAGTACGCCTCCACCCGGATGGTTTTGCGGCCGGGGAAGCTGGAGATCACCAGCGTCGCGTCCGTCATTCCTGCAAACCGCTCCTCCCAGGCGTCCGACCATTTCGATGCGGAAAGTTTTGACCAGACAAACATGCGTTGCAAAGCGACTCGCGTCGGAGGGGATGGGACGGGTGGCGCGAGAAACACCATTCTTCGCGGAAGGCTGGATGAGGCAAGGAGGGGGGGACGCCCTCTTGGGTGCGTCCGTGTCTCGCATTGGCCTGTCACTTTGGCAATGGATTTGTATGCCCCGCCGCTTCCCGTCCCAGGCCGCCTTTTGACGTCGGCGGAGAAGAAACACCCCCGCCGTGGCGTTGCTCTTGGGACATGCCTGTCAAAGTCCGAAATGTCGTGGTGCTCGCCTGTTTCCTGGCCAGTCACAGCCTTCTGCGCGCCGGCACGTTTCTCGCCGGGGCGGCCGTCAGCAACATCACACCGGAGCTCGGGCGGCCTGTCGAAGGCTATGGCAGCACGGTTCCTACCACACGGGTCCACGATGATCTGCATGCCCGCTGTCTGGTGCTCAGTTCCGGCGGGACCACGCTCTCGATCGTCGTGTGCGACCTTTTGGGGGTTCAGCTGGGACTCTCCGCCAAGGCGCGCCGGTTGATTGAGGAGCGGACGGGCATCCCGGCGCAGAACGTCTTGATCTGCGCCACGCACGCCCATTCCACGATCGGGGGCACCGCAGGCGGCCAACGCTTTTCAACAGCGGACACGGGGCTGAACCCCTATCAAACCTGGGTCATCAGCCGGATTGTGGACGGGGTTCAGCGGGCCAAAAACAACCTCCGTCCCGCTCAACTGGCGTTCGGGACAGTGAACGCCCCCGAGCATGTGTTTAACCGCCGGATACTCATGAAGCCGGGCACCGTTCCGGTGAACCCCTTCGGCAGCCCCGATGATCAGGTGCAGATGAACCCCCCAGGGGCCAGCCCGAACTATGTCCGCCCGGCGGGACCGACGGACCCGGCCCTCTCCATCATGTCGATCCGTCATGCGGATGGTGCTCCGCTCGCCCTGTTCGCCTCCTATTCCATGCACTATGTCGGCGGCATCCCTGCGGCGGAGGTCTCTGCCGACTACTACGGGGAGTTTTGCCGGCAGGTGGGGCAGAAAATGCCCGTCGATGATTCGCATCCCCCCTTCGTTGCCATGTTGTCCAATGGCACAAGCGGGGATGTCGTCAGCATCGATTTTCGGAAGCCTCGCCCGCAGAACCCACCCTACGAGCGCATCGGGCAGATTGCGGGGGACCTGGCGGAAAGGGTCTTTCAAGCACAGAAAACACTGCCTTACAGCCAGGACATGACGCTGGCGGTGCGCTATCGCGAGCCTGTCGTCGGCATGAGGCGGCCTGATGCCCGGCTGCAGGCGTGGGCCGAACGAAAAATAGAAGAGGCCAGGACGGCGGAAAAGACGGACATGTCCCACAACTATGCCCGGAGGACCAAGCTCGCCTCAGGCTATCCGGCGACGGCCCCCGCGCCTCTGCAGGTGTTCCGCATCGGGGATGTCTGCATCGGGACCATGCCGTTCGAAGTCTTTTGCGAAACCGGGCTGGCATTCAAACGCCAGTCGCCGCAGCAGCCAGCCTTCCTGATCGGCCTGACCAATGGCTACATGGGATATCTGCCGACACCGCGGCAGCATGAGCTGGGAGGCTATGAAACCTGGCTCGGCACCAATCACGTTCACCCCGACACCGCCGGCATCCTCCTCAAAAACCTGCTGGAAATGGCGGAGGAGCTCAAGCTCAGCAAGCCGGAGTGACGCCAGGGAAGGGGGCGCGCGCGAAGGCGCCCCATGCCCTCGTAATCAGCAGCTAAAAAACCTCCGCCACACATTCGCGATTGAAGATGGTCTTTTCACGGTGGAAGCCCTTAATTAAGGGCCATTCATGCCGGGCAAATAATCAGTTCAAGCCTCATTTTCCCTTCGAGGGGGGCGCGTATTCTGCGAGGAATGAGCTTAGAGTTGACATGCACGAAGGCCTGGACATCCTCAGAAATTGCCGCTTAAGCAAGGCCCTCGCCTTATGTTGAAAAGGAAAAAGCAGCCAAGCCAGCAGCTGGACGAGCTCTCGATAGAGCTTGAGAGGCTAAAACACGATGTCCGGCAGACGCTATGGGAACGACGCTTCAAGGAGAATGAGTGGAACATTGAACGCGTGGTAAAGCTCGTCGGCGTGGCTGCCACCGTGGCTGCGGGAATCTGGTCAGTTGTCACCTACGTCGACACCCAGAGTGATGAGGCCGAGGTCCGCAAAATTGAAGCCTCGAAGGCCTTTCTTACCAAGCAGCTGACGTTGTTTGAAGAGGTAACTCAGGTCGCTTCTCGATTGGCGACCGCGCCCCGGGATAAGCTGCCACCAGATGACCTCGCGCGCTTTCGTGAACTCTACTGGGGCGAACTCGCCTTGGTTGAGCAAGGCAAGGTTGAGGCGGCAATGTTCAATTTCGACAAGGTGTTGAACAATCCCATGTCGACTGAGGATGATATCCATTCTGCCTGCCTCAATGTGGCACACAGTTGCAGGACAGAGCTTGCCCAGAGCTGGCAGGTTGATGCCTGGCTTCCACCTGCTCGGTCATGGTTTGGGCTCGGTCCTCCTGTCAAGGAGTGAGCTGGCGATTGATGGTCAGCGGATCACAGACAACGGTGTCCGAGCTAGCAGAGCTAAAACGCCCGTCCATGGGCCTTGGCGAGGCTTCTGAGTCACCTTAGCCAAGTCGGTTGTGCAGGCGCGTCGGGAGGCACCGCGTTTCGAGGGGGGGCATGGGCTCGCAAACAACCGGCAAATTTGTTTTTTCGCTGCCAGTGTGTCACTTGAGGGGCGGCTTTGCTGCTCACCTGCTCTTTGCATATCAAGCCTTTGCCTGTGCCATCAACCGGCTATCGAGATCATCCTCGGGATAGCGGAAGCGGATCTTGAAGATCTGCGCCCTTGCGCTGCGGAAGCCTGACCTCAGGACGAAGGCGTAGAGCCGCTTGTTGGTCACGACATTGAGGTTCGAGAACGCGTCCTTCTCGACCGGTTTCAGGAAGATGATGTTCCCCTTCCGGTTGGGCTCGACCTTCCACGCGACGGAATCTCCGAGTGCCAAGGTCTCGATCTTCTCGTCTTCTCCCAGGATGATCATGGTCGAGACGCCATAGCTGCCATCGACGGCGACGACATTGTCTTTCTGGTAGAGAACATCGCGCACGCGGGGATCGAGGGCGCCGGCGCGGGGTGCGGATTCCGCAAGGGCAGGCGAAACGGCGAGCAGCGACAGGATGAAGATGACGACGCGCATTACGGCTTCCCCTGCCCTGAGTTGTTGGTTGTCGGCGCCGTCTCCTGATCCCGGCGGTATTCCGTGACCTGGAACCCGAGGGGG
>CAZPSQ010000132.1:0-15081 GCA_964588755.1 uncultured Prosthecobacter sp.
ACGGCGGTGTTGGGGCCGAAGATCTCGCGGAAGAAGTATTCCAGCGTGCCTTTGAGGTCGCCGAGGCTCACATCACTGCCGACATAGAGACCTTCAAGCTGGTTGAAGACGCTGAGGTGGGTGGCGTCGATCTCGTCGCGACGATAGGCGGCGCCTGGGGCGATGATGCGGATGGGCAGGGCCTTGGCGGCCTCCATGGTGCGGATCTGCACGCTGGAGGTGTGGGTGCGCAGCAGGCGGCCGTCATTCAGATAAAAGGTGTCCTTCTCGTTGCGCGCCGGATGGTCGGCAGGCGTGTTCAGCGCGTCGAAGCAGTGCCACTCGGTCTCGATCTCCGGCCCCTCGGCCAGGGTGAAGCCCATGCGGCGCAGCGTGCGGATGGCGAGGTCCCGAATCTGCGTGAGCGGATGCAGCGCACCTGTGCCAGCACCGGGCCGGCCGGGCAGAGTGATGTCGATTCCCGCCACGGAAGCGGCATCCTGAGCGGCCTGCAGCGCCAGCTTTTTGGTGTCGATGCCTTCGGTGATGGCGGTGCGCACCTCGTTGAGCCTGGCACCCACCTCCTTCTTCTGGTCCACCGGCACGTCCTTCATGCCTTGGCTCAGGGCGGTGACGCTGCCTTTTTTGCCCAGGTAGTTCACGCGCACGGCTTCGAGCGCGGCCTCATCCTGCGCGGCTTCGAGCGCGGCGAGGGCTTCAGTTTTGAGAGTGTCGAGGTCGGAAAGCATGGAACCGGCCACTTAGCTGCGGGCAGGCTCCTGTGCAACCTCCGGAAAAGTTCCGCTTTCCAGCCGCCCACCCCAGAGCCATCAGGCCCGCGCCAGCACCGGACTGCGCAGGGTGATCTCCGTGACCTCCGGCGGGGCGCCGACGCGCCAGGGCACGCCCACGCAGCCGATGCCACGGTTCACATACATTTCCAGCCCGCCCACCGTATAGCGGCCCGCCAGATATTTTTTTCCAAAGCGCGCCCGGCGGAAGGCCGCAGGCTCCTTGCCACGAAACACAAGCTGCCCGCCGTGGGTGTGGCCGGAGATCTGCAGGGCCTTCACACCTGCCGCGGCGATGGTGTCAGCGGCATCCGGCTCGTGCATCATGAGGACCAGCGGCTGCGTCTCCTTCCAGTCCTGCAGGGTTTTGCGCACGTCCGGCTTGTTGGTGTAAACGGAGTCAATGCCGCCCAGATAGAGGGAGCCACCGTCGGTGCGGATGACTTTTGTCTCATTGCGCAGCACGGGGATCCCGCGCTCCGTCAGCGCGCGGATGACCTCCGGCGCGCCGCTTTGGAAGTCGTGGTTTCCCAGGCTGGCATAGACGCCATGGGGGGCCTCCAGGTGGGAGAGCAGTTCCGCCAGCAGCGGCGCGGGGCGGGCGCTGTGGGTGACGAAATCCCCCGTCATCGCCACCATGTCCGGCTTCAGGGCGTTGCAGGTCAGCACGGTCTGCTGAATGTCCTTCTCCGTGGTGAACGGCTCCAGATGCAGGTCGCTGATCTGTGCGATGCGGAAGCCATCCATGGCGGCAGGCAGCCCTGGCACCTGGATTTCCACGCGCTCAACCATGAGCTTTTTGCGGTCTGCGGCCACGGCGGTGGTGGAGGGTCCGGCCACGGCCAGGGCGGTGAGGCTGCGGAGGAGGTTTCTGCGAGAATACAGTTCGGGCATTGAACGATGAAATTGGCTGAAGTGCGGGGTGTGCAAATCTCACGCTGGCGATTTGCCAAGGTGAAGGGACCAAGCGACGCGCTCGGGAATCGCGTCATATTCGCCACACCGCAGCCGGGAAAAAGCTGTGCGCCGAATGGATGAGCGGAGTATCAGGGCAAAAGATCAGCCGTCCACCGTTTTCTGCCCCGCTCAAGGCTGCGAAACCTGCACGCGGAAGAACAATTTTGTCACACTTTCCGTCTCCACCGGCTCCTCGATCACCACGCGCTCCCAGCCCGGGGCGACCGGCGTGACCACAGGCGGAGTCGTCACCGGCGACCATGAAGACAGCGCCGCCGACTTCTGCGGTGTGTAAAGAACACCGCCCGTGGTACGCCGTAAAAACTCCAGCCTGTAGGATGTGTTTCCGCCACTGCGGGAGATGCCGCCCAGCGGCAGCCCTGCGGTGCCCACCCCCGGTGCCAGCAGACGCAAGTCCGCCGCATTGGGATTGAGGTTAAACGCATACTTCAGCCAATTGGACAGCCCGTCATGGGAGGGGTTGTCCCCGAGCCCGCCCTGAGCCCCGCCCAGCCCAGCCGAGATGGCCCATTCCGCATACGCGGAGTCGGCCACAACGAGGCCGGCCAGCGGCACCGCAAACGAAGGGTCGGTGTCATTGCTGAGGAGGGTCAGATTCCCCCTGGGCTGAGCCGCCACGTCAGCGCCCAGGCGGACCTGGAAAGCATGAGTACCCTGCGGCGGCAGCGGCACCGTCGGCAGCGCCGTCTCCAAAGTGAAACCGCCCGGCGGCGTGATGTCTGCCAGCAAAAGATCCGCCGTCCCCGTGTTCTGCACCGTGAAGCTGCGGCCCACGGGTGCCCCTTGCGTGGTGATGCCAAAATCAACAGGCACCGGCTGCCCATCCGCCAGCCTCACGCCGGAAAGGGGTGTCCCATCGTAAAGCGTGACCACTGGCGCGAGCGCGTCCGGCGTGTAGCGCAGGAGGATGTTCTGCCCGTCGCTGCCAAAGTAACCCCACCCTCCCACAACAACAGAGCCATCACTCTGCGTCCCGACCCCGTGGCCGTAGGCATTCCCCGTGCCGATGCTGGCAATGGCGACGCCGCCTTGGCCAAACGAGTTGTCCAAAGCCCCGTCTGGAAGGTAGCGGACGGTGGCAATGTCATAGTAGCTCCCGTTATAGGAGTAGCCAGTTGCCAGGATGCGGCCGTCCGCCTGTTGGCCAAGCCCCCCCATGTAATCCCAGTCGGCGCTGATCGCGGTGATGACCTTGCCACCGTTCCCAAAGGTGGTGTCCAGCGCCCCGTTTTCCAGGTAACGGACAAGCGCGAAGTCATACCCTGACGCCGCCGTGTAGCCATAGCCTCCCAGCACAATCCGGCCGTCCGGCAGCAGCAGCATGGAGCTGCCAATGTCCGTGTCGGCAGTCACCTGGGTCACAACCTTGCCAGCATTGCCAAAGGTGGCGTCCAGCGTGCCGTCGCCGTTGTACCGGACCAGGGCAAAGTTTTCCCACCCGCCGCCACTGCCTGTGCTGTAGCTGTAACCCGCCAGCAGGATTTTCCCATCCGGCTGCAGCGCTGCGGCATAGGCGCGGTCCGTGCTGGTGCCCACCGGAGTGATGACGATTCCATTCGTCCCAAAGGAAGGATCCAGCACGCCGTTCGGCAGGTAGCGCACCACGGCAAAGTCGTCATTGCTTCCGTTGCTGCTGTACCCTGCCACCAAAACTTTTCCATCCGGCTGGACCAAAACCGCACGTGCAATATCGGTCCCCGGTCCCAGCGGCAGGATCGATTTCCCCCCGGAGGCAAACGTCGTGTCCAACGTGCCATCCGCGTTCAGACGGATCACCCCGAAGTCATAGTTGGACACGTAAGCAAAACCGGCCAGCACCGTCTTCCCATCCGGCTGCAAGGCAAAGGCATACGCATAGTCCGTGCTGGAACCCACCGGCACGCGGGTGATGCCGTCTGACGACACCGTGGTGTCCGGCGTCCCGTCCTGCTGAAAGCGCGAGAGCTGGAAATCCGAGGAGAATCCCGCCGTGCCATAGCCAGCCATCCAGATGCGGTCGTCCGGCAGCACCTGCATGGCATAGGCCACGTCCCAGGAGACCGAGTTTTCTGTCTGCACCACACCCGTTCCGCCAAAGGTCGTGTCCAGCCCGCCCGCCGCGTCCGCCACCAGCAGCACGGCGTCGTCATCCCGTGGCTTGTTCACATATCCCGCCACCGCCAGCCTGCCATCCGCCAGCACCTTGACCGCGCGTCCGTAGTCAGAGGACATGCCGATGGCAAAGGTCGCCCTGCCATCGGTGCCGAAGGTCATGTCCACCGCTCCTGCGGCGGTGTGCCGCGCCAGCGCCAGATCATAGTTGCTGCCATTCCAGGCGGTCCCCGTGCTGACGATCTTCCCATCCGGCTGGAGATCGAACGCGAAACACTGGTCCGAGCCACCTCCAAAGTGGCTGCTTGCCTTGCCATCGCCATCAAAGGTCACATCCAGCACGCCACTGCTGTCATAGCGGGCCAGCGCGAAGTCCTCCCCGTTGCTGCCGCCCATGTTCGCATACCCTCCCGCCAGAATCTTCCCATCGTCCAGCAGGGCGATGTCCCATACGATGTCCGAGGCGGTGCTGAAGGGCGTCGTCACCTTGCCGCCGGCGCCAAAGCTGCTGTCCAGTGCTCCTGCCGTGGTGTAGCGCACCAGGGTAAAGTCATTGCTCGTTATAAATGCGTAGCCGCCCACCAGGATCCTGCCATCCGCCTGCACGGCCACGCTGTAGGCGCGATCCGTCCCGGTGCCAACCGCGGTTGTGACCTTGCCGTCCGTGTCAAAGGTGGTGTCCAGCACGCCCTCGGCCGTCAGGCGCACCACGGCGATGTCGTCGTTGCTGCCATTGGAGGAATAGCCAGCCATCACGATCCTGCCATCGCCCTGCAGCGCCACATCCAGGCACACATCTGTGCTGCTGCCGATGGAGATTCCGATCTTGCCATCGCCGCTGAAGGTGTCGTCCAGAGTGCCCTCGGGAAGCAGCCGGATGGCAAAAAAATCGTCATTGCTGCCGTTCGAGGCCGCCCCCACAACCACGATCTTCCCATCTGGCTGCAAGGCCAGCGCGTAGGCGATCTCACCGGAACCGTAGATGTCGATAACGGCCCTGCCTCCATCCCCAAACGAGGCATCCGGCGTGCCGTCCAGAAGATGCCGCGTCACCAGCACGTCCGTCCCCGTCAAACCGCCCGAATAACAGCGGCCTGCGGCCACCAGCCTGCCGTCCGGCTGCTGCGCAAGGCAGTAATACTGGTCCTGCCCAGCTTCCACGCCGTGAACAACACCGCCCTCGTTGCCGAATGCCAGATCAAGAGCGCCTGGAACAGGCACCACGCTGCTCACCGTGCCGGCCACCGGGAAGTCAAACACCGCCTCATCGTTGTCATTGCTCTGAATCGTCACCATGCCCGCATGATACCCTGCGGCCGTGGCATCCAGCCGCAGCTGGAAGGAGGCAGAACCACCGCCAGCCACGCTGGCAGGCACATTGAACAAGGTGAATCCGGCCGGGGCCGAGATGCCCGTGATGGACAACGTGGAGAAGCCCTCATTGCTGATGCTAAAGGTGCGCGTGACAGGCACACCCACCCCCGTGGTGCGGTAGGACACCTTGGCCGCCTGACCTGCTGTGATCCGCCCCCCGTCCACGCTGACCGCGATTTCCGGCTCATCCACACTGCCGCGCGCCGGAAAGCTGAAGGCGGCCTCGTCGGCATCATTGCTATTTACAACGACCATGCCGGAGAATATCCCCGCGCTGGTGGCATCCAGCCGGAGCTGGAAGCCGGCCTGCCCTCCCGCAGCGACGATCGTCGGCGCGTTCAGGACGCTAAAGCCAGCAGGAGTGGTGATGGAGGACACCGTGAGGTCGGCCGTGCCTGTGTTTTTCAGCAAAAAGGCGCGTGACACCGGCGCGCCTGCGGCCACAGCGCCAAGGTCAATCACTCCCGGCTGGCCGCTGATCAGTTCCTTGTCTGGCTCCGACCCCAGGTCCAGCACCACGATCTCTGGCGCCAGAGAATCTGGCAGCAGGCGCAGCACCAGCATCTGCAGGTCCTCCCCCGGCGTGGCGGTGTGGCCGGTCACGACGATGGCTCCGTCGTTCTGCACGGCGATCGCACGGCCATAGTCATCCCCTGTGCCGTAGGGCATGATGAGCCTCCCGCTTGTGCCAAAGCTGCTGTCGAGCTGGCCGTTGCCCAAAAAGCGCAGCACCAGAAGGTCATAGTTGCTGCCATTGTGGGTGCGGCCGGTGGCGACGATCTTGCCATCCGGCTGCAAGGCGATGCCGTAGATGGAGTCTGTGCCGGACAGCACTGGAACGATGCTCCTCCCCGCCGTGCCAAAGGTGAGGTCGTACGCGCCGTTGGGCAGCAGGCGCACCAGGATGGCGTCGCCGTTGGCCTCGCCAGCCGCCAGGATGCGCCCGTCTGGCAGCACCAGCAGCGCATACACATACTCAGAGCCTCCTGCGGGCGATGTCAGCAGCACGCCATTGGAGCCGAAGCTGGTGTCCAGGGAGCCGTTGGCATTGTACCGCGCCAGGCCAAAGTCCACGCTGGTGTTGGCGGTGTTGCGCATCTCCCCGCCCGCCAGGATGCGGCCGCCAGGATAGGCTGCGGCGGCGTAGATGCGGTCGGCCCCTGCCGCGCCCACCGTCGTGACCTTGCCATCCACGCCAAAGGTGCCGTCCAGGCTGCCGTCGGCATTGTAGCGCACCAGGGCGAAGTCATCATTGACGCCGCTGTTGGCGTAGCCTGCCAGCACGATGCGACCGTCCTCCTGCAGCACCAGGGCACGCCCCTGGTCGGTGGCCGGACCGATGGAGGTCGTCACACTGCCGTTGGTGCCAAAGCTGGTGTCAGGTGTGCCGTCCGCGTTCTGACGCATGATCAGGAAGTCATCCGTGGAGATGCTGGCATAGCCGCCGAAGACAAGTTTGCCATCCGGCTGTACGACAACCGAATAAGCACGATCAGTGCTGGTGCCGACCCGCGTCAACGTTCTGCCATCCACGCCATAAGCAGGGTCCAAAGTCCCGCCGGGAAGGAACCGTGCGGTGAGGACATCGTCATTCACAGCCTGGTAGGTATAGCCTGCGGCGACCACTTTCTGATCTGGCTGGATGGCCATGGCCAGACCGTAGTCCGTTCCCACCCCCCGGTTGTAGATGGCCACGCCCGCGTTGCCGAAGCCTGCCCTGGGGCTGCCGTCCGCCTCCAGCATCATCAGCACGGAGTCGTTCTCCACGCCGTTGTTGGAGGCGTAGCCCGCGATGGCGATGGACCCGTCCGCGTGAACGGCGATGGAGCGGGCGACGTCGGCGTAGTTGCCCGGTGTGATGGCCCGGAAGACTTTTCCGCCCCCGCCGAAAGTCGTGTCCAGCGCGCCGGAGGAGGTGAACCGAGCCACGGAGAAGTCGTTGTTGTTGCCGGTGACGGCGGAGTATCCGGCGGCCAGGATTTTTCCATCCGGCAGCAGGGCGTAGCCATACCCGACGTCTGCCCCGGTGCCGATGGGCATGGCCACCTTGCCGCCGGTGCCGAAGGCGGGGTCGAGCGTGCCGTCGCTGTTGTGGCGCACCATGGCGTAATCGTTGCCCACCATGTAGCCTCCCAGGAGGATTTTGCCGTCAGGCTGCACCATCACCTCGTAAGCGCGGTCGATGCCGGTGCCGATGGACGTTGTGATCTTGCCGCCGGTGCCAAAGCCAGGGTCGAGCGTGCCGTCGGCCAGGTAGCGCACGGCGGCGAAATCCTCGTTCGCCATGATGGCGGAGCCGCCCAGCACGATCTTTCCGTCCGGCTGCAAGGCCGCCCCGTAGGCGATGTCGTCGCCAGTGCCGACCGGGGTCACGACCTTGCCGCCGACACCGAAGCTGGTGTCCAGGGCGCCGGTGCTGGTGTAGCGCACTGCGGCGAAGTCCCAGTTTGCGCCCTGGGCCTGCCCGGCGAGGATGATCTTGCCGTCGGGCTGGACGAGCACACGCCAGGCTTGGTCGTCACCGGAGCCGACCGGGGTGCCGACGATGCCGTTGTCGCCAAAGGTGGTGTCCAGGGTGCCGTCCGGGTGGCAGCGGACGAGGGCGAAGTCGAGGTTGTTGCCGCTGTTGTAGTAACCGGCGGCGAGGATCTTGCCGTCCGGCTGGAGGGCGAGGTCGTAGATGCGGTCGGAACCTGAGCCGAGCCGTATCACCTTTACTCCCTCGGCACCAAAGCTGGTGTCTGGCGTGCCGTCATTATTTATTTTTGCTAAGTAAAAATCGTAATCACCTCCCATGTAGATGTCCCCGCCGATCAATGTTTTGCCATCGGCCAGGGCCAGGACGGCAAAGGCCTGGTCGGTGGCCGTGCCAGCCCCTGTCAGGGCGACGCCGTCGGTGCCGAAAGCCGGATCACGCTGTCCGGCAAAAACAGCGCCCCCCACCACGGAACCGGCCACGGGCAGACGGAAGGCCCCCTCGTCGGCATCATTGCTGGAGATGACCACATTTCCGCTGAAACTGCCCGCCGCCGTGGCTGCCAGTGTGACCTGAAACGCTGCCGCAGAGCCAGCCGCGACGGTCATTGGTGCATTTTGCACGGAAAAGCCTGCCGGGGGTGAGATGGTGGAGATGTTCAGCGCCGCGTGCCCTTGGTTTTGAATGACGAAGCTGCGCGTGACCGCCACGCCCTGCGGGGTGGCACGGAAGGACACCGGCAGCGGCTGGCCGTCCAGCACGGTGACGCCTTCCACTGTCACCGCGATTTCCGGGGAACCCACCCCGCCACGCACCGGGAAGGCGAAGGTCCCCTGCCCTGGGTCGTTGCTGGTGATGACGACATTGCCGCTGAAGAAGCCCGCCACGGCCGTGTTCAGCCGCACCTGGAAGGTCACGCTGCCACCTGCAGAGACATAGGCCGGAGGATTCAAGAGGGTGAAGCCGGCAGGAACGGTGAGGGAACTGATGATGAGGTCCGCCCCACCGCTGTTGGCGATGGTGAAGTCCCGGGTGACGGGACTGCCGACCGCCACGGAACCAAAATCGACAGGGTCCGCCTGCCCGGCCTTGAGGGGAGGCGCCAGGGCCGATCCCCCCTCAAACAATGCGACGGCGGGCCGCAGGGAGTCCCCCATGAAGCGCAGCACGATGAATTCCGCATTGGCTCCCTGGTAGGTGTAGCCGCCGACCACGATGCCGCCGTCCCCCTGCAGCGCGACGGACATGGCGTAGTCGTCCCCGGAGCCAGGGGCCACCACGATCTTTCCGCCGGTGCCAAAGGTGGTGTCCAGCCGGCCTTCCGCCGTGTAACGCAGCACGGCGATGTCGTAGTTGGTGCCGTTGTGGGCGCGGCCCACGGCAACGATCTTGTCGTCCGGCTGGATGGCGATGGCGTAGCAGGTGTCGGTGCCTGAGCCCACCGGCGTGATGACCCGGCCGTTCATGCCGAAGGTGGCGTCCAGGCTGCCGTTGGCATTGAGCCGAATGAGGCCGAAATCGTTCGATCCATCCCCGCCCAGAACGATCTTGCCGCTGCTCTGAATGCCGATGCCGTAGGCGACATCCGTGCCGGTGCCGACGGTGAAGGTGGCCTTGCCGTCCGTGTCAAATGTGGTGTCCAGGCTGCCGTCGGCATGGTACCGCGCAATGGCAAAGTCGGTGTTGGCCATCACCGCCGACCCGGCCACGAGGATCTTCCCATCCTCCTGCTGCATGGCGGCCAGGGCCTGATCGGCGCCCGAGCCGATGGGTGTCACCAGTTTGCCGTCCGCGTCGAATGTGGTGTCCAGCGCGCCATTGGACAGGTAGCGCACCAGGGCGAAGTCGTCGTTGGAGCCGTTGTTGCTGTGCCCGGCCAGCACGATTTTGCCATCCGACTGCACGAACATGGCACGGCCCACCTCCCCGCCGGAGCCGATCTGTGTGCTGACAATGCCGTCTGAGTCAAAGGTCGTGTCCAGCAGCCCGGCCGTGGTCAGGCGCATGAGCTGGAAGTCATTGCCATTGGTACTGATGTGGCCCCCAAGCAAGACCTTGCCGTCCGGCTGCAAGGCAATGGCGTAACCGCGCTCGGCACTGCTGGAGGCGCTGTGAATGAACCTGCCCTGAGCTCCAAAAGCCGTGTCCAGACTGCCATCGGGCCTGAGCTGCATGGCCGCAAAATCCTCCGAGCGTCCGGCATAGGCATAGCCCCCCAGCACCACCTCGCCGCCGGGCCTCAGAGCCAGACCATAGCCGATGTCCAGGGTGGCTCCCAGCCTCAGAAGCACGCTGCCATTGCCATTAAAACTGGTGTCCACGGTGCCGTCCGCGTTGAACATGGCCACGCTGGCATCCTCGCGCGCCAGCTCTGAGGAACTGCCAGCCAGGACGATCCTGCCGCTGGCATGCACGGCCAGACCGAAGGCCCAATCCGTTCCGGTGTTGACCGGCACCAGTGACATGCCGTTGCCGGACGGCCCAAAGGTTGTGTCGAGGCTGCCGTTCGCGTTGTAGCGCAGGAGGGCGAAATCGGTGTTGCCAGCGTTGTTGCCATAGCCTGCCACCAGTATTTTCCCATCGTTCAGCAGATGCATGGAAAAGGCCTGACCGGAGGTGCCTGAGGAGACGCCGGTGAGCACCTTGCCATCTCCGTCAAAGGAGGTGTCCAGGGTGCCATTGCTGTTCAGGCGAGCCAGACCAAAACCGGCGTTGGTGTTGCCCGCCACCAGCATCCTGCCATCGGGCAGCAACTTCACGTCGTAGGCGATGTCGTTGCCGGTGCCCATGGGGAAGACAATCCTGCCGCCGGTGCCGAATGTGGTGTCCAGCACGCCGGCGGGGGTGAAGCGCGCCACGGCAAAGTCGTTGGAGCTGCTGCCCACGAGAATGAGCGACCCGTCCGGCAGGATGGCGATGCTTTCCGCCGCATCGGCCCCGGTGCCGACGGGGGAGGTCATCTTGCCGCCGGTGCCGAATGTGGTGTCCAGCGAGCCGTCGCTGTTGTAGCGCACGGCGGCAAAGTCGTCATTGCTGCCATTGTTGGCGCTGCCCACGACGATGATTTTGCCGTCCGGCTGCAGGATGACATCCCTGCCCGTGTCGCCAGCGTTCAGCACCGGGGTGACGACCTTGCCATCCCCGTCAAAGCTGGTGTCCAGGGTGCCGTCGGTGTTGAAGCGCACGACGGCAAAGTCGTTGGAAGAGGTGCCTGCGACGACGATTTTTCCGTCGGGCTGAAGGAGCAGGTCCTGGGCCGACTCCGCCCCCGTGCCGATGGGGGTGACGACGATGCCGGTGCCGCCAAAGGTCGAGTCCAACGAGCCATCCGCATTGTACCTGACCGTGAGGAAGTCGTCGTTGCTGCCACCGTAGAGCCAGCCGACGGCCACGGTTTTTCCATCTGGCTGGGCGGCGACGGCGTTGAAGCGGCCGTAGCCGAAGCTGAGATTCTCGATGGACCTGCCAGCCGTGCCAAAGGTGATGTCGGCAGCACCGGGCGGCATGGCGGCGGGAAGCACGGTGCCACGAACGGGAAAGTCGAACGACGCCTCGTCGAGGTCGTTGTTGATGATGACCACGCTGCCGCCGTAAAAGCCGGCCAGCGCGGCATTGAGCCGAACCTGGAAGGTGGCGGTGGCGCCCGGGGCGACTGAGGACGGCGCGCCCAAAACGGTGTACCCGGCGGGCGCGGAGACGGAGCTGACGGTCAGCGCCATGATGCCCGGATTGCTGATGGTGAAGCTGCGCGTCACACTGACGCCGACCGGTGTGGCCAGGTATTCCACCGCGCTGGCCTGGCCGTCGAGAACCGGGACGCCGCCCAGATCCACGGCGATTTCCGGCTGGTTGACCGCGCCCTTCACGGGGAAGTCGAAGGCGGCCTCGTTGGAGTCGTTGTTGAAGATGACCACGCTGCCGCCGATGTCCCTGCCGCTGAGGGTGGCCTCGTAACGGATCTGAAAGGTGGCCGAGGCACCAGGACTGATGCTGGAAGGCACGTTGAGCGCGGTGAAGTCGGCAGGCGTGGAGATGCCGCTGATGACCAACGCCAGGGTGCCGGTGTTGGCGATGGTGAAGCTGCGGGTGATGGTGCTGCCGATGGCGGCGATGCCGAAATCCACCACGGCATCCTGCTCATCCATGATCTGAGGAAATGAGGTGCCGGGACCGTTGTGCACGACGATCTCCGGCCGCGCGGGGACGGGGTCCCCGAGCAGGGAGACGTCATCGATGTTCCATCCCGCATAGGTGACGCTGCTGTCGGTGGGCCCCATCAGCCACCGCACGTAAACCACGGGCTGGTCGTCGGCGATGGCCGAGATGTTGTACTCGACGTAGGTCCATGAGCTGTCGGTGAAACTGCCGCCCACATGATCCCACACCGTGGTCCAAGTGACGCCGTCACGGCTGACCTGCACCGTGGCATGATCGTACCAGGAGCTCTCCACGCCCAGCCAGCGCCAGAAGCCGAGGTGGACGTTCTCCTTGTCCGAGCAGTCGAGCGCGGTTGTGGTGAGCGCATGGACTGGCATGGAGTTCGTGTATTCTCCGTTGAGGTTGTAGCCGTAAACATTGGCGCCGGTTTTGGCCGAGCCGGGGTCCCCATCTTTCCCGCCCGGCACACCGAAGGCCCACTGGCCCTGTGTGGTCCAGCCCGGGTTGATGTCGAAATCAAAGCTGAGGAAGGTGCGGTCCACATTGAGCGTGGCACCACGCGTGGCCGTGGCCCCACTGCCCACATTGGCAAAGGAGAGAGAAGCGACGTGTGTTCCGCCTGCCAGACTGTCGGCAACGGGTGCAAGCGTGGCGGTGACGGTGGCGACCTCCCCCGGCTCAAGAGTGCCGCTGAGAGGTGACAGCCCCATCCAGCCCTGGCTGGAGGCGGCCGTCCAGGCCAGCGTGGCCTCCCCGGTGTTGGTGAGGGTGTAGGGCCTGCTGGCCGGTGAGAAGGGACCGCCTCTCTGCCCGGAGGCGACGAAGCTGCCCCCAGGGGAGACAGCAAGATCATCTGTGGTCTGGCCAGAAATGATCAACGAGTAAGCCTGCTGCCCGCCAGTGAGCGATCCAGCATGATTCACGGTGATGGTGTACAAGCCGGGAGCCGGCGGGGTGGGCACAAACACCTGCTCCACATTGTCCACCGTGTTCACACCCGTGACGGCGTACGCGCCGAGCTTGGCGGGGCTCCAGTCCCCCACGTAGGGCATGACAAAAGGCAGGTGAACCGTGCCGCCCGGGCCGCTGACGCTGACATTGAGGTCGTTCACCAGATCCCGCGCACGATCGTCATGCGCGTCAACGGAGGTGCCGGGGGGGTCCGTCCAGCAGAGGGTGACGCGGATGGGGTCGCTGCCATTCCACCGGAACGAGTAGGTGTCCGCAGGCTCGCCAGTGCTGACGGCCTCCTCAATGACGCCATTGTAGCCGGGGTTTTCCGCCTGACGGAGGATCTGGTCCGCGGCGGCCTTGGTGTTCATGTAACCCCAGCCGTAGATGTAGTCCGGCCCGGGATTGCCGACGTCATCCGCGGTGTGGATGATGAGGGCCTTCAGCGTGCTGGCGCGCATCTTCTGGCCTGGGAATTTCCGGCTGTACAAGTCCGCGAGCAACATGGCGGAGCCGGCGGCATTGGGGCTGGACATGCTGGTGCCGCTCATGGTGATGGCGTCGGTGTCCCCCCAGGAGCCGGCAGACAACAGGCTGACGCCATTGGCGACGATGTCCGGCTTGATGCGGCCATCATCCGCAGGCCCGGTGGAGCTGAAATAGGAGATGCTGCCGGCGGTGATGTTGCGCACGCCGCCGCTGACCGCGTCATTGGCCGCGCCGACGGTGATGATGTTTTTGGCCACCTTGGTGTAGTCCATGGTGTCGTAGCCCAGCTTGTAAACACCGTTTCCGGCGGGGTGCTGCGCGGGATCATAGGTGTAGGTGCCGCTGGAGTGGCTCCAACTGCCCCCGGCAGCGGGGGGGCCGTCACTGCGGGAGTTGCCGGAGGACTGGAAGGAAAGCAGGTAGGGCAGGTTGAACAGCAGGCCGTCAGTGGTGGCGGTGGTGCTGTTGTAGCGGCCAAAGTACTCTTCGACGTCGTTGGACGGGTCCCCATCATCCACAAAGGCGCCGAGCCAGTAGCTGCCATACCAGCCCAGGCGGTAGCCGTAGGAGTGGTTGGAGATGTAGAGCTTGTCCGGCTCCCCCGCGTAGGCCGCGCCGGCGGCGGTCATTTCGGAGATGTCATTGGTGGCGGAATAGGCGTCGATCAACGCGCCGGGGGCCATCCCCCGCAGGAGCGGATTGATGCCCAGGCCAGCGAGGGTGGCGCCGACATGGGTGGCATGGTCGGTGGGATAGGTGGAGCCGTCCCGAGAAGTGACCTTGGTGGGGACGCCAAACTCCTGATGTGTGAGCAACGGAATGCCTCCGACCTCCCAGAGGCCGAAAGTCCAGCCTGAGCCGTTGACATTGTAGGGCGCGGTGGAGCGCACCAGATCCGCCGCAGAGCTGATGGCGGCGTTGACATTCTCACTCTGCTGGTAGCGGGGTGTGTCCCCGTCAAACCCGACCAGAACAAACCTGCCGCCACCGGGCATGTCCCCCTCAATGGGCAGGCCGAGCTGCCGGGCTTTTTCGTGCGCGGCGCGCAGTTCGGCATCCTCCGCCGCCTTGAGCTGGCGGACGAGCTCCGCACGCCTGCCCGGATCACTCAAGTCATGCTGCTGACTCAACAGCGCCGCCATTTGCTCCCTGGGCTGCATGGAGGGGCCGCCCTGGCCTGCGCTGCCACCCACCGACCCGCCTGCGGCCGATGGCGCCCCGGGCCGGGACTGGAGATTGACCCGGCCTTTGTCTGTGCTGCCTGTGAGGGTGCTGGCCACCACCGGCTGGCTGGCCGCAGTGGTGCTGCCCGGGGCCGTTGAACCGGCGGCGGCGGCCGGATGGCTGGATGACGCAGGTGCGGGACCGCGACCTGCCGCAGCTTCCGCTGAAGCCTGCCCACCCACGGGGGAAGGGCGATGCCACAACCAGTATGCAGCGCTGCACAGCGCCAATACTGCCAAGGCAATGCCTAGCAATGTTCTTGAGCGTTTCATGCGGTCGGCGGAGTCGGAGGATTAGGCAAAAGCTCGATTCCACCTTCCCGAGGTTGAAAACACAATGTTTTCCCGCCGCCTTACAAAAAAAACCGGAACCCGCTGGGGTTCCGGCTTTTCGTGAATTTTCCTGGTCGTGTGCTTACGCGGCAGGCTTGGCAGCGGCGGCTTTCTGCTCCAGCGCGCTCTTGGCCTGGGACACAAGCGCCTCGATGGCACCCGCATCCTTGACGGCGAGGTCGGCGAGGACTTTGCGGTCGAGGGTGATGCCGGCGGCCTTGAGGCCTTCCATGAAGCG
>CAZPSQ010000133.1:0-14843 GCA_964588755.1 uncultured Prosthecobacter sp.
AAAGGGGACCGGCTGTGCCAGGGGGCCTTGAGGCGTTGGCATGGCTCCGAGGCATGGGAGTTGACGAAAGCGCTGGGCTCATCTCGCGGGAGCGAGATGGCTACTATGCTTCGCGGAAGCCCGCCTGGGGATGATTGCCCCCTCTTCACATGCAGCGTCGAACGGCGTGAGCATAGTAGTCACTCTTGCTCCGCAAGATGACCCCAGCGCTCCCGCCTCCGCCCCGCGCACCCGCCTTCCCAAGGCCTCTACTGCCCTATTTTCAGCCGCACTCGCACCAGCAGGTCGTTCAGCGCTGCGCGGGTGCTGTCCTCCGGCATCTCGCGGAGGGTGGAGGTGGTGTGGGCGGCCTCCAGCTCGGCGCGGAGGCGTTCGAACTGGGTCTGGTGGAAGGCCATGTCGGCGTCGTTGAGGGTGCCTTTTTCGGGTCCTTCGAGCTTGCGGGCGATGAGATCGGGGATGAACGGCAGGCGGAAAGTCTCGTTCAGAGTGACGAGATTGGCCTCCAGCCTGCCCGTGCGCATGAGCCAGATGCCGGTGAGGAGGACCCGATACACGTAGAGGAGCGGTTTCACCCGGGGCGGGGACTCTTTGGCAAACAGCTCCCACTGGGTGTGCACAAACCCCAGGTAATGATGGGAATGGTGGCGGGTGATGCAGCCCTGCGCGATGTGTTTCAGCTCCTCATGCTCCGGCGTGGTGTGGACGATGAGCGGCGACAGGAGCTGCTCCAACACGTAGCCGTTCTTCTTGAGCAGCAGGTTGAAGAATTTTTTCACGTCGTGGCTGACGATGTCCATCTCCAGCCCCTCGATGATGCGGCTGTCCTCGACGGTTTCGTGCTTCGCATCCAGACCCAGGACATTCGTCAACGGCAGCACATGCGCGCCGCGCAGGTCGAAGTCTGAGTCCGGCGACGGAAAGCCATACAGATGCGCGCCACTGATGGTGGCGAACAGCAGCGGATAGGGCTGCGCGGCGGTGATGCGGTGGAGGCGTGGGTCGATAGTCATCCGGATAGAGGCAGGTGGGCGGCGCTGCGGCGAGCGCGGATGAGGAAGGCGTTCGCCGCCTCATAGTCCGGCCGCTCTGGCAGCTTGGTTTCCATAAGCGCCTGTTCGAAGTCGCGGTGCAGGGCTTGGCGCCAGGCGTCGATTTCCTCCCAGGTGAACTCGCCGCGCTTCACGGCGAGGAGTTTTTCCCGCTGCGCGCCCACCTGCACAGGCACGCGACCTTCCCGCAGGGCGGCGGCCCCGGTGAGGAGGAGGCGCACCAGATGCATGGCGTGCTTCCACCGGACCTGGCCTTGGTTGCGGAGGTCCTGCTCAATCTTTTTGAACTGGCTCAAAGCATAGCCGTTGAAGGTTTGGAAGATCATCCGCGACAAGAACTTGCCTCGGATGGCCAGGAGATCGTCGGCAACAGGCGTGCGCTTTTCCACCAGGGGCGAGTAGAGGCACTCCAGGATGTTTGGATTGGCCTTGAGCGCCATGGTCAGAAACTTCTGCAGCTCCCAGTAGCAGGACTGGGAGGCGTTGTCCTCGAACTGCTCCGGCGCGCCATAGAGCGACCAGTGCAGGTCTGGCGGCGCCAGATAGATGCCGCGCAGGTCCGTGTCCGAGGTCTCCGTGTCCAGCCCGTAGGCACGGGAGCCGGTGATGCAGCGGTAGATGACATGCGGTTCCAGCTCAAAGGCGGTGTCTGGCGCGGCCTCCAGGCGGTCTTTGAAAAGCTTCAGCACCTCAAAATCTTCCACCTTCAGCGAGGCTTCAAAGCCATCGGGAAAGCGAATGAGAAAATGCGCCTCATGCCCGCAAGGCGTGCGCGTGACGATGCCGACCGCGCCGCGCGGATGCACCAGGGCGTTGTTGCTGCCATGCACGCCCACCCGGGTGACGACCTGGGTACCTGCGTGGATGTTAAGAGGTTGATGAGACATGATGCGCAGACGCCTTTCCGATGGCGTCATCAAGCTGGGCGATCAAGGCCCCCAGATGCCGCCGTGCCTGGGGTTCGTGATGCTGGTGAAAAAAGTCGGTCAGATAGATGCGTGGCCGCGCCAGGAATCCCGCCAAAACCTCCCGCCGTTTCGTGAGATACACGTCCTCCGCCACCCAGGCATACTCCTCGCGTATCTGCCGCTCATATTCAAGCACGCGTGGCAGTGGCTGTGCGAAAATGGCGAGGTCGATGTCGATCATCCACGCGTCGTCGGGTCCCCTGCCCGGCTGATGCTTTTTGGTCAGCATGACGAGGTCTGCCACGCGTTGTGCCTGTGACATGTCTCCAAGTACCTCGACGGCCAGTGCGGCGCTTTGCTCCTCGTTGTCGCTGCCTTTGGGATCATAGACGGCGTCGTGCAGCCAGAAGGCCAGCTCCAGTTCATCGGGAGCGTGGAAGTAGCCAGCTTGCCGGGCCTCATCGCAGAAACTCAGGCATTCCTCGAGGTGCTGCAGACTGTGGTAGGCGCGTTGCGGTTCGCTGTAAGCTGCTACCAAGCGGGCATGCCAGGACTCAGACACCCTCACATCCGGAAACGTGGAGCAAAGGGCCTGCCAGTGTTCGAGGCTGGTTCTCATGAGATTCAAAAGAGGATGTTCTCCACAAAGCGCTCCACATGCGCCGGCAGCTTGCGGTGCCTGCGCGTCACGGCCACGATCTCGCGCTCGAAGAACTCGGCCAGCTGCAGGGTGGCGATGGACTCCTTCCGCCGATACAAGGCCAGCGCGCGCCGTGGCACCATTGCCAGCCCGAAGCCGGAGGCCACGAGATTGATGATGAGATCAAAGCTGTCCAACTCCATGCTAGGTGTGACCACCAGGTGCTGGGCCTGCATCCACTGGCGCAGGGCTTTGCCGGTATGGGTCCCGGCATCAATCATGAGCCAAGACTGCCGCAACAGCCATGCACGCAGACGTTTGGCGCTCCCTTGCGGAGCCTCCCGCGCCAGCGCCGCCGGGCCGATGAGTTCAAAGCGATCTCGAAACCGATGTCGTACCTGCACCGTGTCCGGCAGCGGTGCGGGCGGGCACAAGACACCCAGGTCAATCTCATGCGCCTCCAGCGCGGTGAGGATGGCGCTGCCCGGATTGTAGCTGACCCGGCAGGCCACCTCGGGATGGCGCTGATGATTTGCGTGAAATAACCCGGGCATGTGGGCCATTGCCAATGTGCGCGACACGCTGACCCGCACCTCGGGCTTGGCGGAGCCAAACGCCACATGCAGACCGTCCAGCGTGGCCGCCACACCTCCTATCAGCCGCGTGGCCTCATCGGCGAGGTATTGCCCCGCCTCCGTGACTTCCACGGACCGCGTGGTGCGCCGGATCAGGTCCACACCGAGGCGCTGCTCCAGCGCCTGCATCTGCCGTGTCAGCGCGCTCTGGGAAAGTCCCGCCTCACGCGCCGCGCGCGTGAAACTGCGATGCTTCGCCACCAAGTGAAACAGGTGCAGCGCATGCAGATCGAAGGGTTTCCTGGCCAGGTATTCTTGCACTTTTCGCAATAATAACTGCATTTAATGAATTTCACACATTTATCTACCGCAGCGATGGATCGGTGTTCAACCAACACACCACATCTCATGGCTGACCTTACCGACCGTATTCCTCAGAACGTCCCAGGACGCTTCTATCTCGACTCCACCTGCATTGATTGCGACATGTGCCGCGAAACGGCCCCGGCTTTTTTCCGGCGGGATGACGACATCGGCCAGACCTATGTCTTCTACCAGCCGGTGACGGAGGAGGAAGTTTGCCAAGCCACCGAGGCTCTTCAACTCTGCCCCACCGAATCGATCGGAGATGAAGAGGCGTGATGGATCTGCGGGACGTGTTTCCGCGAAGCATGGCAGCCATCACACTCCTGTGTGATGAGCCTTGGGCTGGCGCGGGAAGAAGGCGGGTCGCGAGATTTAACCTGCTGTCTGCTTGCGGCAGCACAGGGTCATCTTTTGGAAAAAGATGACTACTTTCCCGGCTTCCGCGTCTCGAACGCCCGGAAGTAATGCAGCGTGGGGTAGTCGAAGCGGTTGTTGAGGGCTTCTTTGAGCTTTCCGAGACTCTCAATACCGTGCTCGGCGGCGGCTTGGCGAATGAGGTTTTCGTCCTCGACGCTGTAGTAATCACGCGGATCGGCTTCAAGGACACCACCGGCGATGGCCTGGGACAGGTGATTGTGAATGGTGCTGATGACGAGACTGCGTTGAGCGGCGATCCGTTCTGGACTCAGGCCCTGGCGGAAGAGGCGCAGGGTTTCGAGCGCAGTGCCGTTCGGACCGCTTTCGCTCTTCATCTTCGGAGGTGGGGGGGGCGGCGCTTCGGCGGCGAAGGTCTGTTGCGGGTGATCCACCAGCCACGCTTTGATCTCCGCCATGAAGGGCTGGCCGTAGTCCGCCAGCTTCTGGCTGCCGACGCCGGGGATGTCGAGAAAGGCGCGGTCGGTCTGCGGATAGCTGCGGCTCATGTGGCGCAGGCTGGTGTCGCCAAAGACGACGTAGGGCGGCACGCCCTTTTCATCGGCCAGGCGCTTCCGCAGGGTACGCAGTTGGGCGAAGAGTCCCTCATCACAGGCGATGCTGCCGGCGCGCGAGACCTTGGCCGTGCTGGTGCTGGTCGCGGCCATGACGGGGGTACGCGTGAGCAGGACCGGTGTGCGATTCATCAGCGCGGCAAGCCCTGCCCTGGAAAGCGAGAGTGTCTGGTAACTGTCCGCGCTGGCGTCGATGTAACCGAGGCGGATGAGCTGGCGGCCCAGCACGGCCCACTCCTCCCGCGGCGTGTCCTTGCCGATGCCGTAGGTGCTGAGCTGGTCGTGATACCATTTGCGGATCTTTTCCGTGTTGGCTCCGGCGAGGACCTCCACCACGTGGTTGAGGCCGGTGCTGAAGCTGCTCTTCTGCTTGATGCGGAAGATGCAGCTGAGCAGCTTCTGCGCCTGGGTGGTGGCGTCCCAGGTCTCGCGCGGCTGGAGGCAGATGTCGCAGCCGCCGCAGTTGTCGCCGGGCCACTGCTCGCCGAAGTAGTCGAGCAGAGAGACGCGGCGGCACTCGCTGCCTTCGGCAAAGTCGGCCATGAGGCGCATCTGCCGCGCGGCCACCTCGGCGGCCTGCGGGTCGGTCATCTCGTCGAGGAATTTAAGGTTCTTCACCAGATCGCCGCGCGAGTAGAGCAGCACGCAGTCGGCAGGGAGGCCGTCGCGACCGGCGCGGCCGGTCTCCTGGTAGTAGCCTTCCACGTTCTTCGGCAGGTCGGCATGGATGACGTAGCGCACGTCCGGCTTGTTGATGCCCATGCCGAAGGCGACGGTGGCGCAGACCACGCGTGCCTCGTCGCGCAGGAAGGCCTCTTGGTTCGCCGCGCGCTCCTCCGGCTGGAGGCCCGCATGGTAGGCCACCGCCTTCACGCCCTCCGCCACCAGAGCCGCGGCCAGGGATTCGGCGCTCTTGCGCGACTGCGCATAGACGATGCCTGCATCATTCGGCCGTTCGCGGATGAACTCATACACCTGCCGGGTGGACTTGTTCTTCGGGACAATGTTGTAGCTGAGATTCGGCCGGTTGAAGCTGGCCAGGAAGACCTCCGGCTGCGGCAGTTGAAGCTGGCGGATGATGTCGCCCCGCACCTGCTCCGTGGCCGTGGCGGTGAGCGCCAGAAACGGCACGCCGGGCAGCCGGGCGCGCAACTGGGCGAGCTGCCGGTATTCCGGGCGGAAGTCATGCCCCCACTCGCTGATGCAGTGCGCCTCATCGACGGCCACGGCGGTGACATTCCAGCGTTGCAGGTCCTCCACAAAGCCCGGCATCATGACCCGCTCCGGAGCGGCGTAGAGCAGCTTGTAGTGGCCCTCCTCCAGCCCGGAGCGGCGGCGGTGCGCCTCGCTGCCCTGGATGGTGGAGTTCAAAAAGGTGGCCGCCACGCCGCTGGCCGTCAGCGCATCCACCTGGTCCTTCATGAGGGCGATCAGGGGCGAGACGACCAGCGTGATGCCGTCCCTGGCCAGCGCTGGAAGCTGAAAGCAGAGCGATTTGCCCGCGCCCGTGGGCAGGATGGCCACCACGTCCCGGCCTGCCAGGGACGCCTCCATGATCTCTTGCTGGAGCGGGCGGAAGGCATCATAGCCAAAATACTGCTTCAGGAGTGGCAGGAGCGGGGCGGACATGGGGCGCATCGTGAAAGCGACTCACGGCGGGCGCAAGCCCGGGTGGCGGCAGCCCTGGCCCAACCGGGCGCAATTCCAGCATGAAAACGGGCTCGTTTCGTGCGTAGTTCTTATCCCCCCATTTTCGAAAATGCCCCTGGATTCTCGCCATCTCGCCCTGGCAGGCTTTGTCGTCGCCGCTTCGTCCCTCCATGCCGCCCCTGACTGGAAGGCGGTGGAGCCGTTCCTTGCGGCCAAATGCTACTCCTGCCATGGCGGGGAGAAAACCAAGGGTGATGTGGATTTGAAGCAGTTCGCCGCTGATCCGAAGCTGGCCTCCGAGTTTGAGATCTGGACGAAGGTCAAGGACACGATCGAGAGCGGCGACATGCCGCCGAGGAAGGCGAAGCAGCTCGCGCCGGAGGAGGCGGGCGCCATCACCGGCTGGGTCACGCACTCGCTGAACGCGCTGGCGGAGGCCAATTCCGGCGACCCCGGCCAGGTGACGATGCGCCGCCTGACCAATGCGGAGTATGACCACACCATCCGCGACCTGACCGGGCGCGACTACAGTCTGGCAAAGGAATTCCAAACCGACGGCGGGGGTGGCGAGGGCTTTACCAACACGGGGGATGTGCTCTTCACCAGCCCGTCCGCCATCGACAAATACTTCGGCGCCGCGCGCAAGCTGGCGGACCACGCGACGGTGCTCCCGGGCACGGGCATCGTGTTTCACCCGAACCGCATTGGCCTGCGTGGGCCGGAGCAGGTGAAGGCCCAGGCGCAGCAGGGGCTGTATGTGTGGTACCAGCAGAAGTCCGGGCCGCACCTGCCCAAGGACTTCGACGACATGCGCGAGGCGGACTACATGACCGCCTGCTGGCAGCACAAGCATTTCCAGGCACCGCTCGACCAGCTCGCCAAGGAGGCCAAGCTCAGTGTCCACTTCCTGAGCAACTGGTGGAACCTCCTGACGAATGTGGAGCCGAAGTCCCGCTATCTGGACCTGACCCGCGTGGCCTGGCGCGGGCTGCCTGGGCCTGATGCCGCACAGCCGGGCAAGGTGCCGCAGCCGGTGCTGGACCGCATCAAGGGCATCCAGGCAGACCTCCTTTCCTGGAACAATCCGAAAAAACCCGGCAGCGGCGTGCAACGCCGCCAGCAGGACTCCGACGGCATCCGCCCCTACCCCATGATCCTGGAGGTGAAGGGGAAGAAAGAGGTGCATCTCTGCATCGGTGACGCAGGCGACGGCGGCAAGGGCGACATCGCGCTGATCACGGCCATCGAGATCACCACCCCCAAGGGCAAGTTCGACTACTTCCGCTGGCTGAACAAAGCCCTGGAGGAAAAGCGCCAGCAGGCCGCCGCGCCCAACCTGCCCGCCGCCGATCTGGAAGGAATCAAGAAGCGCATCGCGAATCTGGAGAAAGTACGCGCCGCCTTTGGCAAACACCCGCAGGCAGCGCAGGGGCAGAAGGTGGAGCCCCAGGTGCTGGCCCTGGCCGCGCCCACGGTTTTTACTTTGCCGCTGCCGGAAAACGCCTCCTGGATGAAGGCCGACACACGGCTGGACCTGAAAGCCCCGGATGCGGACTTCGCCACGTTGCAATGGACCGCCACCACGGACAAGCCACGTGACGTCACAAAGATCATGCCCGGCGTCCTCACGGTCTGGAAACGCCAGACCGACGCGGCACGCCAGACCATGGGCGACTTCAACGTGATGAAGCAGGCCTTCCCCGACATGTACGAGCGCCGTCTGGAGGAGGTGGCGCGCAACCAGTACCGCTTCAAGCCAGGCATCACGGTGTATTACTTCAGTGACGAGCAACTCGGCCAGCTTCTGGGCGAAAAGGAGCGCAAGCAACTGGCCGACATGCGCACGGACTGGTACTATGTGAGCCGTGGCGGCAACAATCCCAAGGAGGCCGCTGAATGGGATCGTCTGGTGTGCAAGGGGCTGCGCCAGTTTGCCCAGCGCGCGTGGCGCCGGCCACTGGCGGAGGAGGAGGCAAAACAGCTCGACACCCTCTACTTCGACGGTCGTAAGAAGGAGCTGGACCGCGAATCTGCCGCCCGGGAGGTCATCGTCCGCGTGCTCGTCTCCCCCAATTTCCTTTTCAAGGCTGAGACTCTGCCCATCGCCGAAACGCAGGGCAAGGATGTCCCCCTCAATGCCCACGAACTCGCCTCCCGCCTCAGCTATTTCCTCTGGGCCTCCCTGCCCGACTGGGAGCTGAGCAAAGCCGCCAACGACGGCAGCCTCCTCAAGCCCGAAATTCTAGCAGCGCAAACCAAGCGCATGCTGAAGGACGCCAAGGCTGGCGCGCTGGCGAAGGAGTTCGCCGGGCAGTGGCTGAAGTTCAGCGGCTTCGACGCCCAAAGCACCGTCGATGAGAAGAAGTTCCCGCAGTTCACCCCGGAGATCCGCGCCGACATGCAGCGCGAGATCACCGAGTTCTTCACCCGCCTTGTGCGCGATGACCGCAACGTGGCGGACATCCTCACCGGCGACTACACCTTCCTGAACGACCGCCTTGCTGCCTTCTACGGCATCCCCGGCGTGCAGGGCAGGGAGTTCCGCGAGGTGAAGGCTGCGCAGCAGAATCGCGGTGGCCTGCTCGGCATGGGCGCCATCCTCACCAAGACCTCCCGTCCGCACCGCACCAGCCCGGTGCTGCGGGGGGACTACCTGTATCAGGTCGTCCTCGGCTTCAGTTCCCCGCCTCCGCCGCCGAATGTGCCGGAGCTTGCCGAAACCACCCAACCCGCCTCCCTGCGCGAGGCACTGATGCAGCACCGTGCCGACCAGGCCTGCGCCGTGTGCCATGACCGCATCGACCCGCTGGGTTTCGCCCTGGAGGGCTTCGACCCTATCGGCCGCTTCCGCCTTGCCGACGAAGCCGGTGGCAAGATCGACGACACCGGGGAGCTCAAAGACGGCACCAAGATGCAAGGCCTTGCCGGGCTGCGCGACTACCTCAAAAAGCATGAGCCGCAGTTCACCACCCAGTTCTGCCGCAAGCTCCTGGGCTACGCCCTGGGCCGCCAGACCCTGCCCAGCGACCGCAAGCTGATGGCCCAGATGCAGGACGCGCTGAAGAAGAACAGCGGCCACTTCTCCGCCGCCGTGCTGGAGGTGGTGAAGAGCCGGCAGTTCCTGAACCGGCGGAATGAGCCGGCGGTGGCTGGGAATCCTTGACTTCAAAATGTGTCTGGCTCTCCGCTATCCTTCCTTGGTCGGCCTGCTCTGTTTTGCGGGCGCCTCCCATGCGGCCCCTGACTGGAAGGCCGTGGAGCCGTTCCTTGCCGCCAAGTGCTACTCCTGCCATGGCGGGGAAAAAACCAAGGGCGATGTGGATTTGAAGCAGTTCGCCGCTGATCCGAAACTGGCCTCCGAGTTCGAAATCTGGACGAAGGTGAAGGACACCATCGAGAGCGGCGACATGCCGCCGAAGAAGGCGAAGCAGCTCGCACCGGAGGAGGCAGGGGCGATCACCGGCTGGGTCACGCATTCGCTGAATGCTCTGGCGGAGGCCAATTCCGGCGACCCCGGCCAGGTGACGATGCGCCGCCTGACCAATGCGGAGTATGACCACACCATCCGCGACCTGACCGGGCGCGACTACAGTCTGGCAAAGGAGTTCCAAACCGACGGTGGCGGTGGCGAGGGCTTCACCAACACGGGGGATGTGCTTTTCACCAGCCCGTCCGCCATCGACAAATACTTCGGTGCCGCGCGCAAAGTGGCGGAACATGCGACAGTGATGCCTGGCACGGGCATTGTGTTTCACCCGAACCGCATCGGTCTGCGTGGGCGGGAGCAGGTGAAGGCGCAGGCACAGCAGGGCCTCTACGTGTGGCTCCAGCAAAAGGCGGCGCCGCATCTGCCCAAGGACGATGTGCCGCTGCGCGAGGCGGACTACATGCTCGCCTGCTGGAGGCACCTGCATCATAAGGTGCCGCTCGAACAACTCGCCAAGGAGATGAGCCTCAATGTTTACTTCCTGGCGAACTGGTGGAAACACCTGAACAACACGGAGCCGAAATCCCGCTTTCTCGATCTGACCCGGGTCCCCTGGCGGGCGCTGCCGGCCGATGAAAAAGCGGCGCTCGAACTCATCAAGACACTGGCGGCAGACCGCCAGTCCTGGAACAACCCCCAACGTCCTGGTGAAGGCCCGCAGCGCTGGCAGCAGGACAGCGACGGCATCAATCCCTATCCGATGCAGGCAGCCGTTTCAGGCAAAACACACGTGCATCTTTGCTTTGGCGACACGGCAGACGGCAGCAAGGGGGACATCGCCCTGGTGCCCCACATCGAGGTGCATGTGGGCAAAGAAAAGCTCAGCTACCTCGACTGGCTCAACACCACGCTCGATGAAAAGCGCAGTCAGGCGGCCGCCAACCCGCCGCCTGCCGATCTCGATGCATTGAAGGCGCGTGTGGCAGAGCTTGAAAAAGTGCGTGCCGCCTACGGACGCCATCCTCAGTCGGGCCGCCAGATAGAGCCACACGTGCTCGCCTTTGCTGCCCCGTCTGTTTTCACCCTGCCGCTGCCGGAAGGCTGCCACTGGCTGAAAGTGGACACCCGCCTCGACATGGAAAATCCAGAGGTCGATGAAGCCACCATCCAGTGGACGCTCGCCACGGACAAGCCGCGCGATGTGACGAAGGTGATGTCTGGCGTGCTGACCATTTGGAAACGCGGAACCCCTGCCGCCCAAAGAACCATGGGCGAGTTCGTTTCCATGATGCAGGCCTTTGCTGACATGTTCGAACGCAGGCTGGAGATCGTGGCGGAAAACATGCACCGCAGCTCCCCCGGCCTGGGCGTGTATTACTACTATGACGAGCAGCTCGGAGAACTTCTGGGTGAGGGCGACAGGAATCACCTCGCTGCGATGAAGAAAGACTGGGCCTATGCCGCGCCAGCAACGCTGAACGCCCAGCAGGAGATGGAATACGACACACTGCTGCTCGGACATCTGCGCCAGTTTGCCCAGCGCGCGTGGCGCCGGCCACTGGCGGAGGAGGAGGCAAAACAGCTCGACACCCTCTACTTCGACGGTCGTAAGAAGGAGCTGGACCGCGAATCTGCCGCCCGGGAGGTCATCGTCCGCGTGCTCGTCTCCCCCAATTTCCTTTTCAAGGCTGAGACTCTGCCCATCGCCGAAACGCAGGGCAAGGATGTCCCCCTCAATGCCCACGAACTCGCCTCCCGCCTCAGCTATTTCCTCTGGGCCTCCCTGCCCGACTGGGAGCTGAGCAAAGCCGCCAACGACGGCAGCCTCCTCAAGCCCGAAATTCTAGCAGCGCAAACCAAGCGCATGCTGAAGGACGCCAAGGCTGGCGCGCTGGCGAAGGAGTTCGCCGGGCAGTGGCTGAAGTTCAGCGGCTTCGACGCCCAAAGCACCGTCGATGAGAAGAAGTTCCCGCAGTTCACCCCGGAGATCCGCGCCGACATGCAGCGCGAGATCACCGAGTTCTTCACCCGCCTTGTGCGCGATGACCGCAACGTGGCGGACATCCTCACCGGCGACTACACCTTCCTGAACGACCGCCTTGCTGCCTTCTACGGCATCCCCGGCGTGCAGGGCAGGGAGTTCCGCGAGGTGAAGGCTGCGCAGCAGAATCGCGGTGGCCTGCTCGGCATGGGCGCCATCCTCACCAAGACCTCCCGTCCGCACCGCACCAGCCCGGTGCTGCGGGGGGACTATCTGTACCAGGTCGTCCTCGGTTTCAGCTCCCCGCCTCCGCCGCCGAACGTTCCTGAACTCAAAGAAACCAGCAAGCCCGCCTCCCTGCGCGAGGCCCTCATGCAGCACCGCGCCGACCAGGCCTGCGCCGTCTGCCACGACCGCATCGACCCGCTGGGCTTTGCCCTCGAAGGCTTCGACCCCATCGGCCGTTTCCGCGACAAGGATGAGGCCGGCGGCCCCATCGACGACACCGGCGAGCTGAAGGACGGCACCAAGTTCCAGGGCCTCACCGGCCTGCGCGACTACCTCAAGAAGAACGAGCCGCAGTTCACCGCCCAGTTCTGCCGCAAGCTCCTCGGCTACGCCCTCGGCCGCCAGACCCTGCCCAGCGACCGCAAGCTGCTGGCCCAGATGCAGGACTCCCTCAAAAAGAACAGCGGCCACTTTTCCGCCGCCGTGCAGGAGGTGGTGAAGAGCCGGCAGTTCCTCAACCGGCGGAATGAGCCGGCGGTGGCGGAGAACTGAGGCTTCAATCTACAGCTCCTTCATCAATTCCTTCTGGATCGCCTGCGCCTCATACCATGACTCATGGCCTGGCATCAACCGCAGTGCTGCGATAACTTGGCGAACGTCATCTTTTGAACGTACAGTGCCCCTCTTGTATCGCCACCATAGATGTCCTGAGCACTTTCTTATGGCCTCCTCCGCCATGCGCATGACAGTGGAAGATATGCTCTCCTCATCCTTCCACGCCAATGTCCCGTGGGTGGTGGAAAGTTTTTGCAGAGTAGAAGCGGCCTCCATGTGGGCATCTTAGTCTGGCTTCGTTGGATAACAACTCAGGGCAACGCCCGTCCCATCATTGACCTGCCTTCCCTCGTCACGATGGTGGACGATGTTTCCAACACCAGACAAAGCTCTTCAGCTCTTATTGGACCAACTACGCCCTGACAGACGGGCGTCAGAAATATTGAACCAGGTAAGGGAACTGGGAAATCTTGCGGCACTACCCTACCTGCTGGCATTGGCACATTCTGCGAACTCAGATGTTCGAGACGCGGTGGAATTGACCATCGCGAAGCTGCTCCCCCTCGCGTCCACAGACCAGCTTCTGGAACTTGAGGCTCTTCTGCGAGAGTCCTGGCTCAAGTTTTATTCCGATGGGCATGACTTCAGGACGGAGGGCCATGCCGGATGGAAACTCAGCACGTTATCGGCCAGTGGCTGGAGACGTGAGAAGGCCGTGTTGAAACTTGCTGAGACCCGCGATGCTTCCGCCCTCGTGTTCATTCTGCTCCGGCTCAATGACTGGGTGGGCCAGGTCAGACAGGCAGCGGAACTTTGGATCCAGCATTGCAAGGACAGCCTTCCAATCACCCAGATTTTAGAATGCCTTCCAATTCTGGCGGCGATGCAGGAGCGGCGGCAAGGAAGTTCCTCGGCATTTGTCCAGTTCTTGACCGATCGGCTAGCCGCTGAAGAAGCCTCCTCAGAGCTCCTGCGGGAGCTGCCCGATTCGAGAGCTCCTTCTCGAAAACTCATCTTCTCGCTCTTATCAAAAAGCGGGGCTTTAAGCCGACCGGAAACCCAAGACCTAATCTTGCGGCATCCAGACCTTGCTTTGGGAGTCATGCTTTTGAATCGGTTCAGAAAAGACTGTGGCGAACTGCCAGATCAGCTCATCAATGCCGCGCTCTCATCTAAAAGCGCACTCTTGCGCAGAACCGCACTGCACTGCCTTTGGCCTTCGCAGATCGACCGTTTTGTTCATGTTCTCTGGAAGGCTTTGGTCGATCCAGCGCAAAGTGTCAGACAGTTTGGCCGCTTTTATCTTCTTCGGCATGTCGCGCCTGAAGAACTGCAGGCCCGTCATTTGGCGGTTCTTCAAGGCGATCACGTATCGAATCGCGCGATAGTGACTTCTATTTTAGGGTTTCACGAGTGTGGAGGAAAATGGGAAGTTTCTCAGTATCGACAATGGTCGGAGCATCGAAGCATCCGGGTCAGGGCCGCAGTGATGCAATGCTTTGCCGCAAGCCATTTTGATGAATCGCTGGCGTGGGTGCGAAACGCCATGTTAGCCTCAGTCTCAACCTGCCTAGGGAAGACGGCTTTTGCGATTCTGCTAAAACAGCCCGCTTCGTTGTCGCTGGATGAGATTAGAACCTGGCTACGTGAAAGTCAGCCTGATGCGCTTAGGCTTCGCGGATTCTGTCTGTTAATCATGCGCGGCAAGTGGGAAAAACTGCCCGCCTTGCTGGAGCTGAGCCGAGATCCCTTTGACCAGCTTCGGAACCGTGCCACGTCGAGCATCCGCGCGTGGCTGCAAAGCTTCAACAAATACCAGGTCCAGCCGTCACGAGACCAAATTGAAGAAGCGGCCGTAGAGTTGGCCCTTTCTAAAAATTCCCTCGGAGACCGGCTGTTTCAGGAATTGGAAGCTCTGCTTGGATTGGCCTCCCGCGTGCTTCCCTTGCGTACGCGGTAGATTTTCCCTTTTCCCGGCGTATCTTCTTTACCCCCCTCATGATTCATTCTCGTCGTCAATTTCTCCGTGGCACCGGCGCCGCCCTTGGCCTGCCGTGGCTGGAGTCCATCTGTGCTTTCGGTGCCGAGTCCACCAAGAACAACACGGCGCCGCGCCGTCTGGCTGTCTGCTTCACGGGCAATGGCGTGAACCCGCACCACTGGGGCGCCACGCAGGGCGCGAATGGCATGGAGTTTCTGAAGACGCTGTCTCCCCTGGAGCCGCTGAAGAAGCATGTGAATGTGTTCAAGGGCCTGTGGAACCCCACCACGGTGGAAGGCGAGGGCGGACACTACCCGAAGATGAACGTACTCTGCGGCCTGAAGGTGAAGAAGACCACCACGGATGTGGAGGTCGGCACCACGATGGACCAGATCATCGCCGAGCACACGGGCAAGCTGACGCCGGTGCCGAGCGTGGTGCTGGGCACCGAGCGGCCGAGCTACAGCACGGACAGCGGCTTCACCTCCATC
>CAZPSQ010000134.1:0-14571 GCA_964588755.1 uncultured Prosthecobacter sp.
TGCGCCGCCGGGAATTTGACAAGCTTTTGGAGAACCAGTTTACACGTTCTCCTTCAGGGAGCTGCAGGTGACATTATCTGGGGCGTCGCCTCAGCCACGGCTGACGATCTCGACGAACTGGGCGACAGTGCGCACCAGCTCATTTTGCAGCAGGCGCTGGCGGGGTGCGGTGCGCTGCGAAAAGAACGAGGAGTTGCTCCATCTGTCCCAGTTGGTGGCATTTTCCGTTCCCTGCTTGGACTGCAGGTGCCTTTGGGCGGCTGTGAGCGGCAGCAGCGGTCCAGTCTCCGTGACTGGCATGGCCGCCTCCGCCTCCAGCAGGATGGTCCAGAGGGTGCGTAGGTCGCGCAGTTTCTGAAGTTCGGGGTTGGACCGGCGTCCGGAGGGGTCCAGCCGGAATATCTGCAATGCTGCATTTTCACTCTCCATCCGGGTCATTTGCACATGATCCGCCAGGGCGGCCAGCTTCTCCCATGCGTTCAGATAGTCAGGGTCGGCCTTCACCGCCAGACGGTAGGCGTCCGCTGCCTCCATGGGGCGGTCCTGCGCGGAGCGCAGGTAACCCAGGAGATAGTGGACCTGCGGCTTCACCGGCGGCAGGCTGGCCAGCTTGGTGAAGACTTTGTCGGCGGTGTTCTGCGCCCGCTGTCCGCTGAAGGCGCCCTCGCAGCCGAAGCAATGGCTCTCCACCCGGCCAAAGCTGTCCGGCATCAGTTCAAAGGCGCGCAGGTAGTGCTGCTCCGCTTTCTCAAACTGCCCCAGCTCACTGTAGCGCAGTGCCAGACGGGACTGGATGCAGTATGCGTCGGCAAAATCGTTCAAGGCTGCCTCATAGCGCCGCACCGCCTCGCTGAGCAGGCCGGCCTCCCACCAGTCGTCGGCTGCCTCCGACTTGCGGATGGCGCTGACGGCCCCGCGCATGACCTTGGCGGTGGCCGTGTCCCCCTTCTTTTCCAGCACCTCGGCAAAGATGGCATAAGCGCGCATGCGGTCGCCCTTGCCTTGCTCCCCGTCGCTCGGGTCGATGGCGATGGCGGCGCGGATGACCTTGTCTGCCTCATCGGTCTTGCCAGCGTCCAGCAGCACGCGTGCTTTCCAGATGAGGGGGCGCTCCTCAAAGCGATCCCGTTTGGCCAGCCTGTCGAGCATGGTTTCCAGCGGCTCGTCGGCGCCGACGCGCAGCAGCAGCTCATAGGCCGGGTCTTTGCCAGGGTAGTCCTGCACGGCACGGCGGATGATGCGGCGTGCGTCCTCCTTGCGATCGGTTTCCGCCAGGGCGCGCGCGGCCAGCAGCAGCAGGGGCGTGCCGTCTGCGCTGGATGTCTCAAAGGCGGACAGGTCGGGCGCGCCCCAGTAGGGGCACTGCTCCAGCACGGCCAGGGCGTCGGCATGACGGCCCGCGCGGTCATAGATCAGCATCAGGAGGCTGAGGGATTCATCCAGCCGCTGTCCGCCACGGCGGTTGTCAGACGGTGTGACGAGCAGGGCGAGCTGTGCCGTCAGGACCTCCTCCGCCTTGACCCCGCGCTGGTGATCCAGCAGAAGGTTCACCAGGGCATGCACGCACCGCTCGCGGCCGGAGTCTGTGGCAGGCATCTTCTCCACCACTTGCAGGGCGGCGGAGATGGCTTCCTCGATGAGGTCCACCCGCTCCAGCAGGCGGCCCAGGGATGCCTGCTTGGCACACAGGCGGATGTGATCCTGCTCCCCGCCGTCAGGCCGCCGACCGGCCTCCATTTGGAAACCCTTCAGCATTGCCGAGGTGACGTGAACGCCCACCTGCTCCCACCGTTTGCGTGTCTCCTGCGCGGAGGCCTCGCCGTCGCTGCTTTGCCCCTGCGGCCCTTTTTTCACCAGCTCCCGTAGCACGGCGATTCCCGCGTCGCGCTGGTCTGCGGCCAGCAGTGCCAGGTACAGGTGCTCCTGCATGGAGCTGCGGGCCTTCGGCGTCAGCCCCTCCTTGGCCAGACCGGCCTGCAGAAGTTTCAGTGCCTGGGCGGACGCGCTTTGCTGGGCGGACAGCTCAATGTACGCCTCCCAATAAGGCAGCTCGGGTTTGGCCGTCAGAAGCTGGTGCAGGAAAGCCAGGACCTCGGCTCCGAGCCCCTTCTTTCCCATTTCATCGAGCACACCTACACGGATGCGGAAGCCTTTATTGTCGCCTTTCGCCGCCTCCTCTTCCGCTAGTTTCACGGCATCCGCCGCGCGATTGTTGGCAATCAGGGCCAGGAAATAAACGCCCGTGGCATTGGAGCGCTGCCAGGCCTCGCCTTTGGGGAATTTTTTCAGCATCGCCTCATAGAGGGGGGCGTGATCCAGAGTTTGGACGAGGTCCCACAGGGGTTTCTTCAGAGAGTCCATGTGCTGCAAGGCGAGCGATGCCGCCAGCAGCCGGGTGGCTTTTCCCTCGATGGAAACACCCTCCGGACCAAGCTTCAAACCGCGGACCAGCAGGGCCGAGGCCGTTTTTTCGTCGGAGAATCGCACCAAGTCCGGCACCGCCAGGTTGGTGCCAAAACGGTTGCGCACCTGTTCATCTCCTTTTTCCAGGTCGGTCAGCCGTTTCTCAAAAGCGGCGATCTTTTCCCGGTCAGAACCTGCAAGGGCCTCGATGGCTTGAGCGATGTGGTCAATGGACTGCTGGAAGTTCTCGCGTTTGTATTCATCGAGGTCCTTTTGTGCGGTCAGGCTTTGGCGGAGGCTCTCCAATGCCTGCTTGCGCCCTGCCTCGTCTCCGCGCAGCACTGCGGTGAGCAGGCGCAGGGCGTGATCTTGAAGGGGGGATGGAGTCTTGCGCTGTTCCATCAGCCGGCCGATTTCATCCCAGGCCGCGGCAGGGGGCAAAGCTTCGAGCAGGGTGTTGAGCTCCAGCCGGTTGTCATAGGAACGAGTTGAGTACAACTGCTCCAGGGGAATGGTCAGGTAGGCATCCAGCAAGGCCATCCAGCGCTTTGCCGCCTCGGCAGGGGGCAGGGCGGCGGCCTCCTTTTGCAGGCCATTGATTTTTGACCGCAGTTCCTCCACCGGGTCCGCCTTTTTTTCCGGCGACTTCGTGCCTGCCTTCTCTGCCAGTTGTTTCAGGATGGCGGCCGCGCCCTGATAGTCCTGGGTGAAAACGCTCAGGGGTGTGAGGGCGAAAATCGCAAGAGGAAGCAGCTTTTTCATTCAATGGATTGCAGCGGCCTGAGGTGATTTTGACAAGGAAAATCGTGCGGCGGCTGATGTGGCGTTTTTTTGACAACCATCCGGTCGTAAAAGCCAAAGCCGCAGGGTTGCGCCGGGCGCTGGGTGGTGTGTGGTGTCGGCTTCACGTATGACCAACCTCGCAGGCCAAAGCATCATCATCATGGGCGGCACCACAGGCCTGGGACTTTCCGCCGCGCGTCGGCTGGTGGAAGCGGGTGCCAATGTGGCCGTTACCAGCCGGTCGGAGGAAAACGTGAAGGCGGCTCTGGCGCTTTTCGGAGTGAAGGCCCGCGGCTTTGCCGCTGATGCCGCTGACCCTCAAACGGCGGAGCGTGCCGTGGAGCTTGCGGTGGGCGCCTTTGGCAGGCTGGACGCACTCTATCACGTCGCGGGCGGCAGCGGCCGCAGCAAGGGGGACGGCCCGCTGCATGAGATCACCGACGCGGGGCTGGACTACACGCTGGATCTGAACCTGAACTCCATCATCCTGTCCAACCGCGCTGCTGTGCGGCAGTTTTTGAAACAAGGCACTGGCGGGGTGATCCTGAACATGGCCAGTGTGCTGGGCTGGTCGCCCTCGCCGAAATACTTCGCCTCCCACGCCTATGCGGCGGCGAAGGCGGGCATCATCGGTTTCAGCAAATCGATTGCCTCCTACTACGCGCCGCAAAACATCCGCGTGAATGTCATCGCCCCCGCCTTGGTGGAGACGCCCATGTCCCAGCGCGCGGTGGGGAATGAGGACATCATGAGCTTCGTCCACACCAAGCAGCCGCTGGATGGCGGGCGTGTGGGCATTCCAGAGGACTGCGACGGGGCGGCGCTGTTTCTGCTGTCTGACGCGTCGAAATTCATCACCGGGCAGGTGCTGGCGGTGGATGGGGGGTGGACGGTGTCGGAGGGGCAGTATGGAAACGCAGCGGAGGAGGGTGAGAAATGAGACGGGCGACGTTAGAAGTTCCTGCCCGCCTGATGCAGCCCGTGTTGTTAAGCGCCCGGGGCGTAGCGGAGCGTTTCCTTGTTGCACAGCAACAAGGCTACTTTGCGGCGACCGGACTTGAATCTTGAAACCTGACACCGTGAACCCTCTCTCGATCGGCATCGACCTCGGCGGCACGAACATCAAGGCCGCGCTGGTGGACACCGGCACCGCCCAGGTGCTGGGCACGCTGTCCAAGCCCACGCGGGATGGGGAGTTCGAGGGGGATGTGCCGCGTTTTGCGCTGACGGTGCGGGACATCGTGGCCGAGTGCGAGGCGCAAGCTGGCGCAAAGCTGCGCGTCGGCCTGTCTGCGCCCGGATTGGCGAATCCCGATGGGCGCTGCATCGACTGGATGCCTGGGCGCATGCATGGGCTGGAGAAGTTTGACTGGTCTGCCTTTCTCGGGCGGGAGTGCCGGGTGCTGAATGACGCGCACGCCGCCCTCCTGGGCGAGGTGTGGGCGGGCGCGGCCAAGGACCGCCAGGATGTCTTCATGCTGACCCTCGGCACTGGCGTGGGTGGCGCGGTGTATTCCGGCGGCCGCCTGCTGCGCGGGGCCATCGGCCGTGCGGGGCACCTGGGCCACATCACGCTGGATGTGAATGCGCCGTGCGATGTGTTTGGGCAGCCCGGCAGTCTGGAGTCCATGCTGGGGAATCAGACCATCGCCGTTCGTGGTGAGGGGTGTTATGCCAACACGCATGCCTTGATCGATGCGTATGGCGTGGGCGACCTACATGCCTCGAAGGTGTGGCTGGAGTCTGTGCGGCAGCTTGCCGCAGGCATCGCCTCGCTGATCAATGTGCTGGACCCTGCGGTCGTCATCATCGGCGGCGGTATTGCCACCGGGGCAGGGGAGCGCCTTTTCCAGCCGCTGGCCGGTTTTCTAGACCAATACGAATGGCGTCCCGGCGGCCAGCGTGCGCAAATCGTCCCCGCCATGCTCGGTGACTCTGCCGGATGCCTCGGCACCGTTTTTAATCTCCTTCAATCCTCATGACTCCCGCCCTCCAATACCTCGAAGCCAGCCAGCGCCTGCTTGAGCGCGTCAAAGCCCAGCTTCCGCTGATCCAGCAAACGGCTGAGATGTTCGCCCAGACGATCCTTGCTGGCCAGATGGTGCATGTCTTCGGCTCCGGCCACAGCCGCATTTTGGTGGAGGAGATGTGGCCGCGCTACGGCTCCTTCCCCGGCTTCAATCCCATCGTGGAACTCTCGCTCACGTTTCACAATCTCGTCGTCGGCGCCAATGGTCAGCGTCAGGCCATGTTCCTGGAAAACGTCAGCGGACTGGCCGGCCGCATCCTGCGAAACTTTGACCTCAAGCCTGGGGACAGCGCCCTGGTCATTTCCTCCAGCGGCTGCAACGTGGTGCCCGTGGAGATGGCGGAGGAGTTTCAGAAGCGCGGGGTCAAGGTGGCGGCCATCATCAGCACCGTGCATAGCGAGGCCAGCACCAGCCGGCATCGCGAGGGCAAGAAGCTGCAGGACTTCTCCGACATCGTGCTGGACACCGGTGCCCCGGTGGGGGATGCCATGGTGAAGATCGACGGCCTCGAAACACCGGTGGCTCCTGGCAGCACGGTGGGTGGCTGCCTTTTGGTCAACACCATCAAAGCGGAAGTGGCTGAAATTCTTACGAAATCGGGTCTTCCGCCCAAAGTCCTGACGGCCGGGGCCGTGGTCGGTCCCGAAAAAGCCACACAGCTTTTCGAGGCCGCCTACGACGAGCATGCCCGGCGCATCTCCGGCTACTACTCCGGACTTGGCGCCTAGGCCATCCCCAGGTGGCGTCTGCGGCGCAGCAGGCAAATCACGCCGACGGTGCCCAGCAGCGCCGCGCCGCCGGGTTCTGGCACGGGAGTTGCCGTAATATTGAGGTTTGTGACGGTGGCGAAGGTGGTTCCGAGGTTCAAGACGGAGGCTCCCACGATGGCGTCCCCCGTGAAACGAACTCCCATGGGGCCGCTGGGAACGGTGTCGTTTACCAGGTAGCTGAGGTTCACAGTGCCGTTTCCCACGTTTGCGCCCAAAAGACCGGCCACATTGATCAGGCTGCCGCTGCTCAGGCTCGACAGCGCGTTGCCGTTGCCGTCGATGAGTTCAAAGGTGAACTGCGGCGTCACATTGGCAATGGCGTTCAGCAGCCCCCCGTTCCCCGCCACGTTGAAGCTGATGTTATAAATGGTGTTCGGCTGATAATTGAGCACCCCGCTGGTGTCGAAGCGGGCCTCGGCCCTCCAGCCGTAATGGACATTGAGCCCCGACCCCAGCTCACCCAGCAGGGAGTTCGGGTCGTTGCTGATGCTGAACTGCAGGCCGGTGCCTGTCAGGGAGGTGCGCGCCGCAGACTCGGTCAGTCCCAGCCCCGCCAAGGAAAAATTCATCCCCCCCTGAGCCGCCAACTCCCAGGGGCCGCTGATTTTGGTCGCCGTGCCGTTGCGCACGTTGACATTGATGAGGCCTGTGCCGGGCACGTCATAGGTAATTTGATCAGACGGTGAGAAGATGTTCGAGTACCCGCTCCCCGTTCCAACCAGAGGAGTTTGGGCATTTAACGGGAGTGCGATAACATTAATTATTGCAAATAATGTGACTGTAATAGTTTTCATATTTCGTGGATTGCAATGTTGTACGAGTTTGTACTATGACTAAAGTCATGTTGGTTTTGTGTTCGTACGATTGCGTACTAGTCCTACAGTCACCAAGTAAATGGTTATTTATTCCTACATCATGGTTTGCATGATGGTTTTATTTCTTATGTAATGGTGTTCAGTTGCTCCTTTCGCTCTAAACGGTTGTGGTTTTCGGCTGAGGGGTTGTCGGGCGCTGTCCGGCTCAGCTAGGGTCCGGGCGCATGACCACCCACCCGCTCCGCACCTCCGTCATTGGCAGCTACCCCTTTCCAGGCTGGCTTGAGTTCTCCGCCCGCCACTTGTCCGAGTTTGGCAGCGCGGACATTGCGGAGATGCAGGATGACGCCGCCGCGGTGGCCATTCATGACCAGATGATCGCGGGGCTGGACGTGATCACGGACGGGGAGCAGACACGGTTTGACTTCAACCTCTCCTTCTACGGCTTTATCGAGGGCATCGCGCTGGAGCCAGCCAGCCCGCGCCGTTTTGGCCCGCCTGCGCATGATCAGCGTGGCAAGCATGAGATCGTGGGGGAGCTGCGTGCGCCGCGTGGCCTCGGTGTGGTGGAGGAGTTTCAGCGGCTGAAGCGCCTGGCAGGCGGCAGCGGCAGGCGGCTCAAGGTCTCCGTGCCCGGTCCCTACACCTTGAGCGGCCGCCTGGCCCCCAATGCCCAATACCAGGACCGCCACGCCATCACGGAGGCCCTGCTGCCCATCGTGAACCAGGAGATCGCGGATCTGGTGGCCGCAGGCGCGGAGGAGATCTGTGTGGATGAGCCCAGCATGAGCTGCTACGGCTACCGGGAGGACACGAGGCGCTTTGTGGACATCTTCAACCGCACCGTTGCCAGCGGCACCGGCCGGACGCGCATCTGCACGCACCTGTGCTTTGGCAACTTCAAAGGCCACCCTGTGGGCTGGCGCAAATACGCCCCGCTCTTCCCCGCCTTTTTAGACCTGCACTGTGACGAGGTGCATGTGGAGATGGCCAACCGCGAATACGCCGAGCTGGAGGTCATCCGGCCGATGGCCGAGCGTTACGACGTCGCCGTCGGCATCATCGACGTGAAGAGCTACCACATCGAGACGCCGGAGCAGATCGCGGACGCCGTGCGTGCCTGCCTGAAGCACGCGCCAGCGGACAAGCTCGTCTTTGCGCCTGACTGCGGCCTCAGCCAGACCGCCCGCTGGGCGGCGAAGAAGAAGCTGGCGAACATGGTGGCTGGAGTTGCCATCGTGAAGAAGGAGATGGGGCTCGCTTGAGGCGGGAATGACGAAACCAGAATGAGAAATGAAGCCTGAATGCTTCACTGCGTCACTTGATTCGGACTTGGTCATTCATTCCTCATTCGCCATGCTGGTTTCGTCATTAAGGCTGGCGATTGGCTCTCTTCAACCCGAGCACGCTGCTCAGCCAATCTTCACCACGCCCACCGTCGTGTTATCCTGCCGGTCGTTGTTGATGCGGCGGATGGCGAAGATGATGGCGTCGGCGATCTTGTCCGCCGTGGTGTGCTTGCCGAAGCTGAGCAGCTCCTCCAGCGCCTTGTGCGTGAGGGTGAAAATGCCGTCGCTGGCGGCGATGACGATGTCGCCCTTTTTCAGGGGCATGGCCTCCTGCGGCGCGTCGATCATCATCAGCGGGTGGCCCAGCAGCGCGGATTGCAGCGTGTGCCGGTCCGGGTGGTTGGCCGCCTCCTCCGCAGTGATCTCGCCGCGCTCCGCCCGGGCGTCGATCAGCGGGGAAAGGCTGTGGTCGTCATTGATGCGTTTCAGCTCGCCCTCGCGGAAGAGGAACAGCGGGGAGTCGCCCACGCTGACCCACTGCATGGTCTTCGGTGTTATCAGCACGCCCAGCATGGTGGTGCCCATGGGCGGTGCCACGGCCGGCATGCGGCTGGTGATGATGCCCAGGATCTCATTGGCCGACTCCACGGCGTGCTTCAGCTTCCAGGCGTTGGGGCCGTCCTGCTCATGAAAGGCGCGCACAAAGGCGTTCACGGCGATGTAGCTGGCCACGCTGCCCCCGGCATGAGCGCCCAGGCCATCCCCCACCACAAGGAGCAGCCGCTCCAGGCTGCGCTCATCCGGCTCGGCGGCATCGGCAAAGGCATAGTAGTCCTCCTGGTTGTCACGGCGGCCGCGGTATTGCCTCGCGGCAAAGTCCGTCTCCTGAACGAAGGCGGGCGGCTGGGTTTCAAACAGGGGTACTCGGTCAGTCAGTACGGTGGTGGCGCTCACTCGGCGGAAAACTGGTAAATCGTGGTGCTTTGATAGGTTTCCCCCGGACGCAGGGTCGTGCTCGGGAAGGCCGGCTGGTTCGGGCTGTCGGGATAGTGCTGGGTTTCGAGGCAGAAGCCGTGGCGTTTGAGATAAACGTGGCCGCTTTTTCCGCTCGTCCCTTTCAAATGATTGCCGGTGTAAAGCTGCACGGCAGGCTCGGTGGTGCGCACCGTCATGACGCGGCCGCTCTTGGGGTCCTTCGCGACGGCGGCGAGCTTCAGGCCGCTGCCGGAAAGGACGTAGTTGTGGTCGTAGCCGATGCCCTGGACCAGAGGCTTGAAGTCCGCGCCGATACGCTCGCCAATGATGCGCGGCGTGCTGAAGTCCAGCGGCGTGCCCTTGATGCTGGCAATCTCCCCGGTGGGAATCAAGGCGTCATCGGTGGGTGTGAACTGCTCCGTGGGAATGGTCAGTTCATGGCTCAAAATATCGCCGCTGCCCTCACCCGCCAGATTGAAGTAGCTGTGGTTGGTCAGGTTGACCACAGTGGTCTTGTCCGTGGTGGCGGCGTAATGCAGCTCCAGCGCGTTGTCCGGGGTCAGCTTGTAGGTCACGGTGGCCTTCAGCGTGCCGGGAAAGCCCTCCTCGCCATCGGCGCTGGTGTAGGCCAGCTCCACGCCCACGGAGCCGCCATCGCGCAGTTCCTTGGCGGCCCACACTTTTTGATCAAAGGCCACCTTGCCACCGTGGATGTGGTTTTTGCCGGAGTTGGCCGTGACCTTCACCTCCTGGCCGTCGAGGGTGAACCTGGCCCCGCCGATGCGGTTGGCATAACGGCCGGTGATGCAGCCGAAGTGCGGATGCTTGCCCAGGTACGGCTCCAGGGTGTCAAAGCCTAGAACCACATCCGCCATCTGGCCGTTTTTGTCCGGCACCTTCAGGGAGACGATGATCCCGCCGTAGCTGGTGATCCGGGCCTCCGCGCCGTTCGCGTTGCGCAGGGTGAGGAGCTTCACCTCCTGACCGGCGGCGGTTTGCCCCCAAACAGTGGATTCCAGGGACGGTCCGGCGGCATGCGACATGCTGGCGATCGACATGAGTGTCAGAAAAGTGGCTTGAAGCGCGGGGAAGCGCATGGTGGTTGGGTGGGGCTTCCCGGCGACTTTGGCGGCGGTGGCTGGCCTCCGCAACAAAGGATTCCCGGCCTCCGCCACGAAGTTTTCGCGTGGTATTGCAGAAATTGTGTAACGTCCACCGCTGCTTTCCTCAGGGAGCGGTATCATGGACACGTCTCCCTCCCCTCCCGATCCTCTGCATGGCCTGAGCCCCCAGTCCCTCATGGCTGCCGCGGCGATGCCGACCGACGGGGATGCGGACACCCTCCCGCTGGCCGCGCGGGATCTGCCGTCCCTGCAACAGATCGCCGCAGCCTTTCCCGACCTCGAAATTCTCGGCCTCATCGGTCATGGCGGCATGAGCGCGGTCTTTCGCGCCCGCCAGCCGAAACTGGACCGCCTCGTTGCGCTCAAGGTGCTGCCGAAGTCCCTGGCGGCCACGCCGGGCTTTCCGGAGCGCTTCACCCGCGAGGGGCGCGTGCTGGCGCGGCTGAGCCATCCGCACATCGTGGCCGTGCATGACTTTGGGGAAAGCGGCGGGTTCTGCTTCCTCATCATGGAGCATGTGGACGGTGTGAACCTCCGCCAGGCCATGCGCGCCGGGCGCTTCACGCCGGAGCAGGCGCTGAACATTGTGCCCGCGCTTTGCGACGCGCTGCAGTTCGCCCACAGCCAGGGGGTGCTGCACCGGGACATCAAGCCGGAGAACATCCTGCTCGACTCGAAGGGGAAGGTGAAGATTGCCGACTTCGGTATTGCCAAGATTCTTGGCGAGGATGGTGGTGACTCCATGCTGCTGACGCAGAGCGGCGCGAAGCTGGGCACGGCGCCCTACATGGCGCCGGAGCAGATCGAGAAGCCGTCCAGCGTGGACCATCGCGCGGACATCTATTCTCTCGGCGTGGTGTTTTATGAGATGCTCACCGGGGAGCTGCCGCTGGGCCGTTTTGCCGCTCCTTCTGAGAAAGCTGCGGTGAGCGGTGGCATGGACGAGGTGGTCTTTCGTGCGCTGGCGAAGGAGCGTGAGCGCCGGCAGCAGAGCGCGGGCGAATTTAAGACGCAGGTGGAAAACATCGCCAGCATGCCGCCGGCGGCGCAGCAGGCACTGGCGCAGCGGTTTCAAAGTTTTGAGTACAAGTCGAAGCGAACCATCCTGGGCATGCCGCTGCTGCATGTGACCTCCGGCATTGATCCCGCCACGGGGTGCAAGCGCGTGGCGCGCGGCTTCTTTGCCTTTGGCGATGTGGCGGTGGGGGTGGCGGCGTTTGGCGGCTATGCGCGGGGCTTGTTCGCGTGCGGAGGGATTGCGGTGGGCGTGGTCGCCTTCGGAGGGGTGAGCGTGGGGCTCATCTGCTGGGGGGCGGTTGCGCTGGCGCTGCTGCTGGCTGTGGGGGGGCTCGCCATCGGTCCGCTGGCCACCGGGGGGCTGGTCATTGGCTGGCAGGCCATGGGCGGCCTGGCCGTGGGCTGGCATGCGCATGGTGGCAGGGTCTTTGCCCAGCACGGCATGGGCATGGAGGTGCAGGCCGCGCATGTTTACAAGGCCCTTGCCGAGATGCCTGTGGCGCTGCGGTGGATGACCTCCGCCTCCCGCTGGACGGCCATGCTGTCCTTCCTCTGGGTGCCGCTGACGATGCCCCTGGCGATCATTCCCTGGTGGGCCCGGCGGCAGCTTGAGAAAGAGGCGGGGGAGGGGGGTGCGTCTGCGCAGGAACCGAACCGGGTGTTCTGGGCCTTCCCGGCGCTGCTGGTGCCAGCGGCGGCCCTGTGGTGGATGATTCACCTTTGGGCCCGGACGAGCCCACGAGTCGAGGCCCATCAGATCTTCGCCTCCATGACGGGGCTCATCGGGCTGCTGCTGTTCTGCCTCAGTGTTCCGTTGTGGATGCGGATTGTTTCGATGAACTCCTTCTATGGCGTGCGGACGGCCTCCACCCTGGCCTCTGCCACACGCTGGTTTGATGTGAACGCTTATTTTGGCAGGCAGGGCTTCTGGTGGTCGCTGGCGCTGATGGCGGCGGGCGTGGCCGGATTCTACCAACTGCCGCGGCATCAGGACTCTTATGCGTGGGCAGCGCTGGCGCTGTCCCTCGTCGCCATCGGTGCGGCCGTGGTGTCCACGCTGGTCTGGATGCACCGGCATCCGGTTGGCCGTGCCCCCATCACGCCGAACCGTTTCGTTCGTAACATCGAGCTGCTCATTCCCCTTGTCGTCCTGCTGTTTTTCATCCGCGCCTTTGTGGGGGCTTCCTATTCCATCCCTCACGGCAATGAGCCTGGGGTGCCCAAGGGAAGCTGGTGGATCGCCTCCAAGCTCAACACAGGCTTCATGCCGGGAGACCTCGTCACCTATGCCCATGAGAGCGGGCAAACCTGGCTGGCCCGTGTCGTTGGCGTCAAACCCGAAGGACTGATTCTGAAACGAGGGGGCAGGCCAGAAGAGTTCTTCATGCCGTGGGACAAGATCATGGGGAAGATGCTCTTCGCTCACTACTCCCCGGACAACCTTCCGTCCGGCATCCCTTAAAACGACACACCCAGTGACCCACCGTTTCCACGACACCCGCTGGACCCTCGTCTCCCGCTCCCGTGGTGCGGATGAGCAGGGCAGGGCGGCGCTCAGCGAGCTGTGCGAGGCGTATTATGCGCCTGTTGTCGCCTACCTCCGACGCACGGGGCGAGATGAGGACACATCACGCGAGCTGGCGCATGACTTCTTTGCCAAACTGCTTGCCGGAGGTGCCATCGAAAGCGCTGATCCCTTGAGGGGGCGCTTTCGCAGTTATCTCCTCGCTGCGTTGAAACATTTTGCCTCCAATCAATGGGACCGGACGCAGGCGGCGAAACGGGGCGGTGGCTTGGCCCATGCCTCCATTCACCTGGAAGACGCCGCCACCGGCGCAGGCTTGCAGTTTGCCGATGCAAATGTCGAGCTTCCCGACGCGGCCTTTGACCGCCAGTGGGCTCTCACCGTTCTGGCGCGCGGGCTGACGCGCCTGGAGGGGGACATGCGCGACGAGGGCAAGGCCACCCACTTTGATGTTCTCAAGCCCTGGCTGACGACCGAGGCGGACGCCACGCCCCAGACGGAGGCCGCCGCCAAGCTTGGGATGACCGCCGAGGCTGTGCGGGCTGCGATCCACCGGCTGCGGAAGCGGTTTCGCGATGCGGTGAAGGCGGAGATTGCCCAGACTGTCCATGAGGCGGGGAGCGTGAGGGAGGAGCTGGATGCGTTGATGGCGGCTTTGCGGAAGTGATGTAGCCATGTTGCTGTGCAACATGGGTGGGCGTTGTCATGTCCAGGGTTTTCGGTGCTCCTCCAGTCTTGGTGTTTGCCGCGCGCATCATTGTTGCACAGCAACAATGCTACTGTAGGGGGCGGGCCTCCCGGCTTTGGGGACTGCTGAAAACTTTGGGTGTGGTGGTGTGGCAAACACCAGGGTGGGAGGGACTGCTGGAGGCTCTGGGGGGTGACAACGCGCATCTTTGTTGCACAGCAACAAAGCTACTTTTACGCTTCGCGATGGAATACCGCTTTTTCGATCCCTCGGCGAAGACGGATGTCAGCCACGGTCCTAACCTGCCGCACTGGGAGCAGCTCAATGCTTTTTACTTCATCACCTGGCGCACGGCGGATTCCATTCCCAAGAGCGCACTGGAACGGTGGGAGGCGGAGCGGGACCTGTGGTTGCGCGCCCATGGCATTGATCCCACCTGTGATGACTGGCTGCATGTGGTCGAAATGCTTCCCGAAGATTCACAGCGCGAGTTTCACAGGCTCTTTGCCACGCGATGGAATGCCCTGCTGGATGAATGCCATGGGGAGTGTGTTTTGCGCCGGCCCGAGGTCAGCAAAATCGTCGAGGAGAGCTTATATTACTTTGATGGTCAGCGGTATGACCTTGAGGCTTTTGTGGTGATGCCCAACCATGTGCATGTGCTGGTCGGGGTTGCTGGGCGCGGTGAGATGAAGCAGGTGTGCCGTGCTTGGAAGAACTTCACTGCGGTGCAGATCAACAGGGCGTTGGGACGCCATGGGCAGCTCTGGCAATGGGAGAGCTTTGACCATCTTGTGCGTGGTCCTGCAAGCCTGGAGAAGTTCCGGGATTACATTCTGAAGAATCCCGTCAAGGCTCGGTTGAGGGAGGGGGAATATCGAGCGTGGGCGAAGCCAAAGTAGCCTTGTTGCTGTGCAACAAGGGTGCGTGTGGCAAGCACCAGGGTGGGAGGGACTGCTGGAGGCCCTGGGGGTGAGAACGCGCATCTTTGTTGCACAGCAACAAAGCTACTTGGGGTGCGTGCGGCAAGCACCAGAGTGGGAGGGACTGCTGGAGAGCTCTGGGGGGGGCAACGCGCATCTTTGTTGCACAGCAACAAGGCTACTTGGGGGCGTGTGGCAAGCACCAGGGTGGGAGGGACTGCTGGAGGCC
>CAZPSQ010000135.1:0-14494 GCA_964588755.1 uncultured Prosthecobacter sp.
TGGTGAGGTTCATGCCGTTCTGGATGACCGCAATGATGAACGCGCCAATGAGTGTGCCGGGCATCGTCCCTTTCCCTCCACTCAGGCTGGTGCCGCCCACCACCACGGCGGCAATGACGTAGAGCTCGTGCATCTGCCCGTAGGTGGGGGAGCCGCTTTTCAGCAGCGAGGCCGTGACCACGCCGCCCAGGCCGGCGAGCAGTCCGCTGATGATGTAAGCCGTGAGGACCACACGCTTCACCGGCACGCCGGAGATGAAGGCGGCCTCCGCATTGCCGCCCACGGCATAAACGTGACGGCCAAAGCGCGTCTGCGTCATCAGGACGTGCGCGGCCATGTAGAGCACAAGCATGAGCACCACAGCATTCGGCAGGCCGAACAAGTCCGCCCCACGGCCCAGCCACACAAACGAGTCCGGCACCTGATAGACGGACTGGTTTTCCGCCAGCCGGCAGGCCAGCCCGCTGCAAACAAGCATCATGCCCAGGGTGACGATGAAGGGCGGCATGCGCAGGCGCGTGATGAAGGCGCCGGAGACAAGGCCGCACCCGCCGCACAAGACCATGCCGCCCAGGCCCGCCGCAAACATGCCTGCGGCGCCCGCATCCGCCCCGCCGCACAAGTCCCGCACAATCATCGTGGTGACCACGGCGGAGAGGGCAATGAGGCTGCCCACGCTGAGATCAATGCCCCCGGTGATGATGACGATCGTCATGCCGATGGCCAGAATGGCGATGACGGCGATCTGGTTGGCAATGTTGAGCAGGTTGTCCGCCTTGAGAAAATTGGGCCAGGAACGGGCCTCGGGCCTGAGAACGCGCGTGCCTTTCAGCGGCGGAAAGTCGGCGGGCAGGTCGGAAAAGACCTCCCAGGCGGCGGTGGCATGGGTGCAGAGGATGGCGTCCACACCCGTGCCAGCCTGGGTGGCACGCACCAGCGCGGCGCGCGCGTCCCTGGGCTGGCCCTTCACCGTCTCCAGCACGGTGACGCCCTGGACGCCGAGGTCAGCGCTCAATGCCTCCGCAAAGGCTGTGTCCTCCGCCTGCGCGCGCACCACAATGAGGACCTTCGCCGGGGCCTTCACCTGCGCCGCAAGCTGCCGGGCCGCCTCCACCCCCTGGGGGTGCTGCTCCGCCCAGGTGACGACGCTGAAAAACGCGGACAGCAGCAGCAGCGCGAGCAGCATGCCTGAACTGGCGAGGTGATGGCGGAGAAAGGAAAGCATGCGGCAGGCCGGCCGAACAGACAGAATGAACGAACGCGCCAGAGCATGCGACACGTCCGGCATTGACCTCAAGAACGATTTGCCACTACCCTTTCCCACACACCATGAAAATAGTTGCCCGTTCTCTCCTGCTCCTTGTCTGCGCCGCCACCTTTGCCAGGGCCGACTGGGCCCTGGTGCAAAAAGTCACGGCTGATGGCCAGGACAAGTCCGTCACCACCAAGATCAAGGGTGAGCAGGCACGCGTGGACGTGGGCTCGGAGATGAGCCTCATCCTGGACGCCGCAGGCATGACCATGATGATGCACGCCCAAAAAATGATGATGAAGGCCGATCCGGCCACCCTCAAGGCGCTGACGGATGCGGCCGCCAAAATGGCTGGCCCCGCCGACGCGCCGAAGGCCAAACCCGTGGCCACCGGCCAGAAAGAAAAGGTCGGGGAATGGGAGACGGAAATCTTCACCTGGGAGGGCTCCTTGGGCAAAGGCCGCTTTTGGGTGACCAAGTCCATCCCCAAATATGCGGAGCTCAACGCCATCACCGACAAGCTCGGCAAGGCCATGGGAAATGCCGTCGCCGGGGCGGCACCGCAGTCATCCGACTTTGACGGCATGGTGGTGAAGTCCGAAGTGGTGATGATGGGCAAGACCATCACCACCCTCCTGGAGTCCGTGAAAGAACAGGATGTGGATGCCAAGGAGTTTGCCCCGCAGCCGGGCTACACCGAAATGAAGATGCCCGCCCCCCCGCAGTAACAACGGCATGCCCTGGTGGCCGGGGCGGGGTGCCCACGGCGCGTCAGGAGCCAAACAGCTTGAAGAACACCCAGCCGAGCAGCGCGGTGACAGGGATGGTCATGACCCACGCCCAGATGATGCGCTCAATAAGGCTCCAGCGCATGGAACCCCAGCGCTTGGCCGCGCCCACGCCCATGATGGAGGTGGTGATGGTGTGCGTGGTGGAGACGGGCATGCCCATGACACCGGTTACGGCCAGGATGGTGGCGGCTGTGGTCTCCGCCGCGAAGCCATGCACGGGCTTCATTTTCACCATCTTGTGGCCGAGGGTCTTGATGATGCGCCAGCCACCAGCATAGGTGCCTGCGGCCATGACGACGGCGCAGGTGATGATGATCCACAGGGGGATGGAGGCGGACTTGTCGGTGACCTTGAGGAAGCTCATCCAGTCAGGCACACCGTCCAGATCGCCAGCCTTGGTGGCGGCAAACAGGGTGAGCATGATGACACCCATCGTCTTCTGCGCGTCGGCAAGGCCATGGCCAAAGCCCATGTAGCCCGCGCTGAAAATCTGCAGCCAGGAGAAGCTGCGGTTGATCGTGCGCGGCCGCCAGTTGCGGATCAGCCAGTAAAGGAAACCCATGACGAGGAAGCCGCCAATGAGGCCAAGGGTGGGGGAGGTGATCATGGGGATGACCACCTTGTGGTAGATGCCCTCCATGCTGCCGTCCGCCTTCGCGCGGGACCAGATGAGGGCGTTCCAGTTGCCATTGGCGGCAGCCATGGACGCGCCGATGAGGCCGCCGATCAGGGCATGGCTGGAGCTGGACGGCATGCCAAACCACCATGTGATGAGGTTCCAGACGATGCCGCCGAGCATGGCGCAAAACACGGTCATCGTGGTGACTGCGACAATCTTGTCGTCCACAATGCCGCTATGGATCGTCTTGGCCACGGCCTGGCCGAAAAAGGCGCCCACAAGGTTCATGCTGGCAGCAAGAGCCAACGCCTGCCGGGGCGTCAGCACCTTGGTGGAGACAACGGTGGCGATGGCGTTCGCCGTGTCGTGGAAGCCGTTGATGTACTCGAAGGCGAGCACAACAAAAAGCACAAGGAAGAGCAGGAGCAACGCGGAGGTCATGAGGCGCGGGCACTGCGGATCAGGAATTTTTCAGCACGATGTGGGCGACGACGTTTCCGGCGTCGCGGCAGCGGTCCACCACCTTTTCCATGAGGTCGTAGAGGTCCTTGAGGATGATGACCTGCACAGCATCCTTTTCCACGGTGTAGAGCTGGCGGAGACAGCTCAGGATGAGCTTGTCAGCCTCGCCTTCGACTTTTTGAATCTCTTCGTTGAGGCTCTGCACCCGCTCCAGGTGCAGCTTTTTGCGGAGCTCGGAAATCATGGTCACCACAATCTCCGCGGCGGCATCCATGAGCTTGATCTGCGCGGAAAAGTCGGCCGTCACAAGGCGCTCACGGCAGATGAGCACACGCTCGGCGATCTTTTCGGCGGTCTTGGGGATTTTATAAAGCGCGTTGGCCAGGGACTCGATGTCCTCACGCTCCAGCTCGGTGACAAAAGTGCGGCACAGCGCCTCGTCGATCTGGCGGGTGATTCTCTTGTCCTCGCGGCGGGTGGCGGAGAAAGCTTCGATGTCCTGGGAGGGGTCGGCAGGGTGGGACAGCAGGCGGCTGAGGGCCTGGACACTCTGGCGGGCCTGGGCCGCGCTGGCCTCCAGCAGGTCATAAAACACATCTGTTTTGCCGAAAAGCTTTTGAAAGGAGATCATTGGGGGAGGGGAGGGCTGCCATGCGGCAGGCGCGCCAGTTAGAGCGGGGGTCTGCGCGGCTGTCAAGGTGGGCCAATGTGCCTTCTGTGACGAAAATGCCACGCATTCTTGCCTGAAAACGCAAAACCCGCAGACAGGAGCGCTGTCGGCAGGTTTTGCAGGGTTGAAAATGGAGAGGGAGATTAGCTGCTGGCCACGGCGTCGGAGCCACGCTCGCCCGTGCGGATGCGGATGGCGTCGATGACAGCGCTGACAAAAACCTTGCCGTCGCCGATTTTGCCGGTGTTGGCGGCCTTCACAATGGCCTCCACCACGGTGTCGGCACGGCTGTCGTCCACGACGACTTCAATTTTCACCTTCGGGAGGAAATCGACGGTGTACTCGCTGCCGCGATAGATCTCGGTGTGGCCCTTTTGACGGCCAAATCCCTTGACCTCCACGACGGTCATGCCCTCGACCCCGACTTCAGACAGGGCCTCTTTGACATCCTCGAGTTTGAACGGTTTGATGATCGCTTCGACTTTTTTCATGGTTAACGCAATTAGGAGTGTGGTTCACGAATTGCAACGATCAGAACCGTCGGAAGATCAAATTCCCGGCCCAACCCTTTGCAAAAGACTGGTTTAGCCGGAAGCGTGCCAACTCTCGTTTCGTTTTTTCTTCCATCCCCCCTTTCCGCATGAAGCGGAGCGCCCACGTTGCAAAACAGTCCTCTCGCGCTTACCTCGGCCCATGCTCCGCACCTTCCTTCTGCAGGTCTCGACATTCCTGTGCCTCCCCTTCTCCGCGCTGGCCCAGGAGGATGCCCCCGTGGAGCTGCGGCTGCATTGGGAGCCAGGACACACCTACCTGCAGGACTCCGACACCGAGACCACCAATTTCCTCACGGCACTGGGCAAGACCAGCGACCAAAAGCTCCGCCTTCACCAGATGACGCGCATCGTGGCCGAAAAAAACACGCGGGGAGAGACTGAGGCCAAGGTGCTGATCGAGCACCTGTTCGGAGAAATGACCTACGCAGGGCAGACGCACCCTTTTGATTCCAAGCATCCAGGCTCCTCCCACCCGGCGCTGCAGCAGACCCTGGGCGGGGCGGCAGGGCGGGGCTTCACGCTGGTGTATGATGACAAAGGCCAGTTTCTGGATGCCAAGGACACCGCCTCCATGGTGACCGGGGGGACGACGCCGGACCTCGCCTCCATTGCCGATGCGCGGCAGATGGCCACACTGTTCCGCCGGTCCCTGGAAATGGGCCTGCCCAAGATCCCCGTCCGCCGTGGCGACAAGTGGATCTCTGACGAGGTCGTCCCCTTCCCCCAGGCGGGCACGGTGCAGGTGAAGCTGAACGCAAAGTTCGACGGCGTGGTGGACCGCGAGGGGCGGCAGCAGGCCAAGATCGTCTTCGACGGCACGATGAAGTCCAGGCGCGACAAGGACACCGCCGGCCGTGAGCTGACCACCGAGCGGCCCGTGACCCTGGGGGATGACTCCAAGGTCAGCGGGCATGTGTTTTTTGACCTGGAATTGCGCACCATTTCCATGGCCGTGTTTGCGGCAACGATCCAGCTCAAGGTGGAAGGCAAGCCCATGCCGGTGCGCCAGCAGGTGACGACGAAGCTGGTCTCCATGAAGCCGACGGCGCAGCGCTAGCCCGCATTTCTCACGCTCTCTGTGGTGGCAGGCGCAGGCTGACGCGGCACCGTCATGCAAGCACCCGAGTGTGAGAACTGGTTCTAGGCGGCAAGCAGGAAGTCCCGCCCCTCCCGCCAGCCGTGCTGGGTCAGGTGATGGTGGATCTTGTCCCGCGCCCCCCGTGCGCCCACCCCCGCCAGGATGAAGGCCTGCGAGGGCGGGGGCAGATCATCCGCCATTCGAACGAGGCGGCCATCCCGATGCTGGCCCCGCTTGGACTCGTCCACATCGATAAAGCCGGTGATGCGCACGCCGTGCGCCTCCAGGGCATCAAACCGGCGGCGGGTGACGCGGCCCGCGCCCCAGAGCCAGACCTCGCGGTCTGCCGCGTGCCGCTGGAGCCAGGGGGCAAGGTAAAGGCACTTCATGCGGTAGAAAGCGTCCACGGAGTAGCGGGTGTCCTGGCGGGACAGGCGGTGCGGCGGGTCGTTCCAGGTGAGGAGCTCGGCATCCACTTTTCCGAACTGCACGCCCGCCGCGAGCCAGCGGAGCCAGAGCTCGTAGTCCTCGGGAAAGCCGCCCGAGCGATAGCCACCATGCTGGGCGAGAAGGCCGCGCCGGAACATGACGCTGGGGTGGGCGACCGGGGCCTCGACGAAGCGGCGGAGGCTGATGGCTTCCGAGGTCATGAGGGAGTTGATCCAATCCACATGCGCGCCGTAGCCAGCTTCCGTGCCTCCGAAACGGACACGGCAGGAAACAAGGCCCTCTTGTGGATGGATCAGCAGGTGGGCACGCTGCTGCTGCAAGCGTGTGGGGGACATGAGGTCGTCGGCGTCCATGCGGGCGATGAATTCGCCACGGGCCTCCTGACAGCCGAGTTGCAGGACCTCAGCAATGCCACGGGGCGGCAGGCGGTGGACGATGATACGACTGTCCTGCGCGGCGAAGGTGGTGAGGACTTCGCCTGTGCCATCGTCTGAGCCGTCGTCGAGGGCGAGGAGTTCCCAGCCGGCGAAGGTCTGGGCGCGGATGCTTTCGATGGCGGTGGCCACAGTATCCTGGGCGTTGCGGACGGGGAGGAGGATGGAGATGGCGGGCTTGTTCAACATTCTACGTGTCTGCCCCATCATGGAAGAACCCGTGACCATTGCATGCAATGATCACGGGTTCTGATGTCACCTTATCCGGCTTGTTGGTCAGAAGTGGTTACTTCACGCCGGCCGGATCGCCGCCGAGTTCGGCGGGGAGGGACTTGCCCTTCAGCCAGACGTATTCCTTCCAGGCCCCTTCATAGAGGCGGACGTTGGGGTAGCCCGCCACGTGCTTGAGGTAGAACAGCAGGAGGCTGCCCTCGCGGGAGGTGCCGCAGTAGGCGATGATGTTTTTGTCGGGGGTGATGCCAGCCTTTTCGAGTTCGGCCTTCACCTCGGAGAAGGGCTTGAACTTGTGGGTGTTGTCCTTCTCCATCAGACGCGCCCAGTGGAAGCTGATGGCGCCGGGGATGTGGCCTTTGCGCAGCCAGACGTCGTCCTCGCCACGGAACTCATTGATGGGGCGTGCGTCGATGAGGAGGTTCCCCTCCTTGCCCACATGGGCCTGCACGTCGTCAATGCTGGCCGCGATGCCGGGGTTCCCCTGCGCGGGGAGGCTGCCTGTCGGATTGCCAAAGTAATCCTGCACGGGCGTGAGGCCCTGCTTTGTCCATTCGGCAAGGCCCCCATCGACGACCTTGATGTCCTTGATGCCGAATTTTTCCAGCACGAAGACGACCATGCTGGTGCTGAGGATCTCGTCATTGGGCAGCACATCGCCCGTGGCGTAAACAAGGTGCAGACGGTCCTTGTCGGCACCGGCGCGGAGGAGCAGCGCCTTGGTGAGGTCGTCCGGCAGATACTGCACGGGCACGGCCTCATGGGTGCCGCGCAGGGTGTCGAAATTGATGTGGTGCGCCGTCGGCAGGTGGCCGCGGAAGTAGTCCTTGTAGCCACCGCGTGTGTCCAGGACGACGGGGCGCTTGGAGGCGTCCGGATTCTCGATGAGCGCCTTGGCGTCGGCAACAGAGATGAGGCCGATGTCAGCATGGGCGGCGGTGCTCAGGAGCACCGAGGCAAGGAGGAGGGTGAGGATGGGTTGCATGGCTGGGGATAACGGAAATTAGAAGGTGAAGACAAAGTTGATTTTGGCGATGACGCTGACGGCGTCCCGGTCAGGGAAGTTGGCCCAGGTTTCGAGGACGATGTGCTTGCCGATGTCATACTTGGCACCCACGGCGGTGATGAGGCCGCGCTGGTCGCGGGACTGCACAAGGTCGGCATTGAGGTTGAAGTTGTTGCCGAAAACCTTCCAGGTGCGGTCCACGCCGAAGAGGAAGCTGCTGCCGTTGGTCTGGTAGCCATAGCCGCCATGCAGACGGAGGACATGGAAGTCGTGCCAGAGCGTGGCGTAGGTGAAGGGATCGCCGGAACGATCCTGGTCGGTGAGGGCGATGTTGGCCACCCCCACCGCAAACATGCCGTCTTCCCAAGGGGAGATGCGGGCCTTGGACTGGAACAGCAGGGGGCCGCTCAAGCCGGTGCCGAGGATGCTGTCCATGCCCCACTCCAGATGGATGGGGTCGAAGTCCCAGCCGGTCTTGAAGCCGAGCCACTGCGAGGTCTTGCCCGGCTCGGAGGTGGCGAACTGGTTGGCCCCGCCGAAGCTGCTGAAGTGCTGCACCGCCACGGTGCGGTGAGGCACGGTGTCGGCGGTGGGGATGTTGTTCAGGCCGGTGGGGGTGGCCAGGGCGGAGGATGCCGCTGTGAAGGCGGCGAGGGCAAGGATACGCGTGATGCGAGTCATTGTGGTTGAGGTTGGGAGGGAATCAGGAAAGGCGCTGGCAAAGCAGAAAGATGAGCGCGGACGCCACGGCGGCGCAGGGCAGGCTGACGACCCAGGCGGCAAGCACGGGGATGACGGTGCGCCATTTCGCCTGACGGGTGGTGACGCCAATGCCCAGCAGCGCGCCCACGGAGACGTGCGTGGTGGAAACCGGCAGGCCATGCAGGCTGGCGGTGGTGACGAGCAGCGCGGTGGCAAGGTTGGCGGCGAAGCCCTGCCCAGGATTCATGCCGGTGATCTTGTGCGCCAGCGTCTCCGCCACCTGCCGGGCGCTGATGAGGCCGCCTGCGGCCATCGCCACCGCGACGAGCAACATGCCGGAGGTGCTGCCAAGCCAGCTCACCCCGATGAGCAGGGCGGCCATCTTCGGCGTGTCATTGAGGCCCCGGGCAAAGCAGACCGCGCCCGCGCTGAGGAAGTGCAGCGTGTCCAGCGTGCGGGTGCGGTGGTCTGGTGCCAGGCGCAGCGTCTTCAACACGACATAGAGAATCCCCCCCGCCAGCACGGCCAGCACAGGACTCAGGAGCATCGGCTTGGCAAAGCTGGCCCACAGGGTGGCGGCCTCCACACTGCCGGAGTTGGCCACGAGTCCGGCACCAAGAAGGCCGCCCATGAGCATGTGCGTGGTGGAGACGGGAAAGCCCAGACGGGTGGCGAGCAGGTTTGCCACGCCCGCGCCGGCGGCCACAGAAAAAAGAAAGGCAGGCTGGGCAATGAGATGGTCCGGCACCAGCCCTTTGCCGGAGAAGGCCTTCAGCATCGCCCCAGCCAGGAACAGCGCCGCCACACAGCCTGCGGCAGTGGTGATGGCCGCCCAGTTTACAGCAGTTCGGTAGCTGGTGGTGCCGCTGCCGAAGAGGGAGGCCACGCCTTTGAAATTGGCGTTTGCCCCGTTGGCATAGGCCACAAGCGCAACAGCTATGACGATGAGGGGCAGCATGGGGCGCACACGAAAGAATGATTGCGCAAATTGGCAAATAAATTACTCGGCATGAAAGCACTAGGAAGATTGCGGAACAGAGGATGCCCCTGGTCCATGATGGTCCCCATTCGACAATCGTTGAGGAGAAATGAGCCTGCGGTATTCTGCTCCCAAATGCGTTTTGCCGACTTTCAGAACCCCTGTCCAGAAACCGCCATCGTTCTTGGCTCCGGTCTAGGTACCGTGGCCGAAATGTTCGAAGTGGAATCTGAAATGGACTACGCCGAGGTGCCTGGCCTCAGCGCTTCCACCGTGCCGGGGCACGCGGGGCGCTTTTTGCTGGCGCGGCATCGCGGGAAGCCGCTGCTCATCGCCCAAGGCCGCCGCCATTTGTATGAAGGGCTGACGGCCCAGGAGGTGACGGCGGGCATCCGTTTCATGCACCGCATCGGCGTCAAGCGCGTGGTGTTGACGAATGCGGCGGGCGCGATTCATCCTGACTTCAAGGTGGGCGGGCTGATGCTGATCAGCGACCACCTCAATCTTCAAGGCACCACGCCGCTGCTGGGCGGGCCGCATTTCCATGACATGAGCGAGGTGTACTGCGCCGCTTGGCGGAAACGCTCGCTGGCCGTGGCCTTGTCACTGGAACTCAAACTTCACGAAGGCGTCTATGCCGGCCTGCTGGGGCCGCAGTATGAAACACCAGCGGAGATCCGCATGCTGCGCACGCTCGGCGCGGATGCCGTGGGCATGTCCACCGTGCCGGAGGCCATCCAGGCGCGCGCGCTGGGGATGGAGGTGCTGGGCATCTCCATGCTCACCAATCTGGCCGCCGGTCTGGGAGACAAGCCGCTGCATCACTCCGAGGTCGTGGCCGTGGGGAAAGAAGCCAGCGAGAAGCTAGGGAAGCTGCTGCTGGGCGCGGTGTGAACCTCGCTTCCATCTTTCTTCTCCTCCCGGGCATCGGAGCTCCCAGATTCCAGGAGTAGGACAACGATCTCTTAGCAGCAGCCGCTGGTGGCCTTCTCGGTCGCGCAGGCGTGCTCATCATCCACGCTGCAGCAGGGCATGAGGGGGCGGCCTTCGCTGGCCTCGGGGGCTTCCATGCCGGGCTTGGGCTCCAGGGGAATGAGGCCGAGGTCGCGCATGAGCTTGAGATCCTCGTTGGCGCGCGGATTCGCGGCAGTGAGGAGCTTGTCGCCGTAGAAGATGGAATTGGCGCCGGCGAAGTAGGCCAGGGCCTGGGCCTCGCGGCTGAGGTTGGTGCGTCCCGCGCTGAGGCGGACCTTGGCCTTCGGCACGGCGATGCGGGTGACCGCGATCATGCGGATGAAGGCGAAGGAATCGACGACCTCGTTGTCACCCATCGGCGTGCCTTTGATGGGCATCAGGGCGTTGATGGGGATGCTCTCCGGCTGGGGATTGAAGTTGGAGATGACTTCCAGCATTTTCAGGCGGTCGTCGATGGTCTCGCCCAGGCCGAGGATGCCACCGCAGCAAACGGACATGCCCGCATCCTGCGCGTGGCGGATGGTGCGGAGGCGGTCCTCAAAGGTGTGGCTGGTGACGATGTTCGGATAGTGCTCCGGGGAGGTGTCCACATTGTGGTTGTAGGCGGTGACACCGGCTTCCTTGAGGTCGGCGGCTTCCTCCGCGCCCAGCTCGCCCAGGGTCACGCAGACTTCCATTCCGAGCTTGGAGACGTCACGCACGATATCGAGGACCTGGTCGAACTTCTGGGTGCCCTTGCGCACGCCCTTCCAGGCAGCGCCCATGCAGAAGCGGGTGGAGCCGTTGGCCCGGGCGGCCAGGGCGCGCTCCATGACCTGCTCCTTGGGCATAAGGGCTTCGCGCTGCAGGCCGGTGGAGTAGCGGGCGCTCTGAGCGCAGTAGCCGCAGTCCTCGCTGCAGCCGCCGGTCTTGATGCTCAGCAGGGTGCAGAGCTGCACGGCGTTTTCCGTCCAATGCTCGTCATGCACGGCGCGGGCCTGCTTGAGGAGGTCAAAGAAGGGCTGGTGATAAATGCGGTGAAGCTCGGCGAAAGTCATGGATGGGAGAGAAACGTAAACTGGCGGGACTGTGGGCGAAAAGAGGCCGGATGCACGAAAAAAGTGCGGTTCCAATGTCCCCGGTCTTGTTCCCCCGCAGGAGCCAGCCTGCCGCCAAACCCAGCATGCATGCACGCCACGAAGCAGTCAAAACCTGGGTCAAAACAATACTCAAGGAGCGAGAACGGATACGATTCTGACGATGTGCAAGACAGGGCTGTCCGAAGGCGATTCATCTGACTCATGAACCGCCGATCCTTCCTTCACCAAACGTCCGCTGTCGGCGCTGCCGCGGCGGTTTCCTCCCTCACCAAACTCCGCGCTGCCGATGAGGCCGGGAAAAAGCTGAAGGTGGCGGTCGTGGCGCTGGGCCGAGGCATGGCCCACGTGCAGGCACTGCTGAAGCTGCCAAATGTGGAGATCGCCTATCTGGCGGAAACCGACCCGAAGCGCCTGGAAGGCGGCCTGAAGGTGGTGAACGGCCAGCAGAGCGTCTCCTGCCAGGGCGTGGCGGACTTCCGCACCTTCCTGGATGACAAGACGCTGGACGCCGTCTTCATCGCCACACCGAACTGGTGGCACACACCTGCCTCGCTGCTGTGCATGCAGGCGGGCAAGCATGTGTATGTGGAGAAGCCCGGCAGCCAGAACGCCCAGGAGGCGGAGATGATCGTCGCGGCCTCCAAAAAGTACAACCGCGTGGTGCAGATGGGCAACCAGCGCCGCACCTGGATGAAGGACGCCATCGAGGCGCTGCACGGCGGCGCCATCGGCACGCCGCGTTTTGGCCGGGGCTTCTACTACAACACGCGCAAGAGTGTGGCCGTGAATGAAAAGCCCGCGCCAAAGGACATTGACTATGACCTGTGGCAGGGGCCGGTGCCGGATGATGCCAAGCACGACTTCAAATCCCTGGCGCATTACGACTGGCACTGGTTCTGGCACTGGGGCAATGGCGAGATGGGCAACAACGGCATCCACACGCTCGACATCCTGCGCTGGGGCCTGAAGGGCGACTACCCGCTGCGCACCACCTACAACGGCGGTCGCTATTTTTATCAGGACGCGCAGGAGACGCCGGACACCGGCACGGCCGTGTACGATTTCGGCCACGCGGGCTGCGAGTGGGTGCAGAGCAGCTGCCATCCGCGCGCGGCGGAGAAGCCGGTGGGCGAGGTCATCTTCTACGGCGACAACGGCACCATGGCCGTGAACCGCGACTCCTGGACGATCTATGATCCGAAAGGCGCGGAGATCAGCAAGGGCAAGGGCTCCGGCGGCGGAGATCCCGCGCACATGGGCAACTTCCTGGATGCCATCCGTGGCACGGCAAAGCTGAACAGCCCCATCGATGAAGGCCAGAAGAGCACCATGATGTGCCACCTCGCCAACATGGCCTACCGCTCCAACACCGTGGTGCGGTGTGACCCAAAAACCGGCAAGGTCCTGGACAACGCCGAGGCGATGAAGTTCTGGGGTCGCGACGGCGGTTATCGCAAAGGGTGGGAGCCGAAGGTTTGATGATGCTTGGGCACGTTGTTCATGGTTCGCTTCGCGGCAGCATGACACGCGTGTCCCTAAGCCGCTCAAAAACCTGTGGCTCACAGGGGCTTCTCCGGCGGTGACAAGGGGGCTGGAGTCCGTGTCAACCGGGCCTGGGCGCGCAGCCCCGCACGTCATGCTGGGGGTTCATTCCAGGAGTGCTGAGGGGTGGGGGCGCTTGGGCTTGAGCGTGAGGCTCTCGAAAAAGCTGTCGTTTATTGTCCGGCGAGCGCAGCGGCCCAGCGGCTGCGTGGGCTGCCACTGCGGGAGATGGCGGAACCTCACCTCATCCCTATCCACGCATCAAGCGTACTTCGCCACCAGCTCCCCTGCCTTGGCAGGATCGACCTTCTCATGGAAGTCATCCTCCACCATGCAGACCGGGCCGAAGCCGCAGCTGGCCAGGCACTCGGCGAACTCGATGCTGTACTTGCCGTCCGGGCTCACTGCGATCGGGTGATGGTGGTCGGTGTGGGAGCGGTCGATGTTCGTCACCTTGCACAGGGAGTCCATCAGCTCATAGCTGCCCGCCATCGCGCAGGAGAGTGTGCGGCAGACGCGGATGTGAAACTTGCCCGGTGCGGTCTGGCGGAAGCCAGGGTAAAAGGTCACCACCTCCAGCACCTGGATCGGCTCCAGGCTCAGCTTGGTTGCCACCCAGGTCACCGCCTCGTCGCTGATGTAGCGGAAGTGGTGCTGCATCAGATGCAGCAGCGGCAGCACGGCGCTGCGTTTGGAAACGGGGTAGTGCGAGATCGCCTCGTCCATGCGTTTTTCCAAATCGGCTGGAACTTCAAAGGCCATGCGGTGCGTGTCTCGGAGGGAAAAGGGTTGGGAAAAGGCAGGGGCTTAGCGGTCACACTCACCCATGACGAAGTCGAGGCTGCCGAGGAAGGCAGGGATGTCGCTGAGCATGTGGCCGGGCAGCAGCTTGGAGACGATGCTGAGGTTCAGGAAGGAGGGGCTGCGGATCTTCAGGCGGTGCGGCACGCCGCCACCGGTGCTGTTGATGTAGAAGCCCAGCTCGCCCTTCGGATTCTCAGCGGCGAAGTACACCTCGCCAGCGGGGGCGTCGATGCCCTGTGTCGCAATGATGAAGTGGTGGATCAGCTCCTCCATCTTCATGAGCACCTTTTCCTTCTTCGGCAGCAGGCCCTTGGCATCCGCCACATTGATGGGGCCGCCGGGCAGGCTCTTCAGCACCTGGCGCAGGATCCGCACGCTCTGGCGCATCTCTTCCATGCGCACCAGATAGCGGTCGTAGCAGTCGCCCTTCTCGCCGATCGGAATGTCGAACTCGTACTTCTCGTAGTCGCAGTAGGGCTTGGCCTTGCGGATGTCATGCTCCACGCCGGAGGCGCGCAGGTTCGGGCCGGTGAGGCCGTAGGAGATGGCGTCTGCGCGGGTGATGATGCCGACGTCCTGCGTGCGCTCGATGAAGATGCGGTTGCGGGTCAGCAGCTTGTCGATCTCGTCGATCACCGGCTCCAGCTCATTGAGGAAATGTGTCACCGCGTCCGGGAAGCTGGCCGGAAGGTCGCGGATCTGGCCGCCAACGCGGGTGTAGCTGGTGGTGAAGCGTGCTCCGGTGAGCTGCTCGCAAAGGTTGTAGATCTTCTCACGCTCCGTGAACGTGTAGAGGAAAACGGTCATGGCGCCCACGTCCATGGCAAACACGCCCACGCCCAGCAGGTGGGCGGAGATACGGGCCA
>CAZPSQ010000136.1:0-14444 GCA_964588755.1 uncultured Prosthecobacter sp.
CGAAGAGGATCAGCGGCTGCGGCGCGCCGATGGACTGGTGGGCCGACAGCAGCGCCGCCAGGTTTCCGCAGCGGCTGCCCAGCAGCATCGCGGCGCGGGAATAGTTCGTCTGCGACAGGCCCAGCCCGCCGTACTTGATCGGAATCTTGATGCCAAACGCGCCGATCCCTGCCAGCTCATTCAGCAGCCCGTCAGGGATCTCCCCGCTGGCGTCGATGTCATCAGGGTCCGCATGTGTGTCCAGCACCTCCTCCAGCCGGTGCAGAAAGGCGTCCCCCTGGTCGTGGTCCTCCACGCTCTGCTTCGGAAACGGCAGCAGTAGGTCAAAGTTCGGCTCACCAAAAAAGATGCCTGCCGCCAGCCCCGCGTTGTTACGCTCGTCACGGGCCGCCTCTGCCATCTCCAGCGCCGCGCGCTGGCCCGCGTTCATGCGGGACATGTCGATGAGGCTTTCGTTCCCGGTCTTGGTTTTTTCGTCGAGAGTCGTTTTCATGGCCTTCTTCCTTCCTGTGGTTGATCTTCAATAGTCAATGATGCCCGTGTCCCGGGCGAAAGTGATGGGCCCGCCGCGGAACGGCGGATACCCCGTGCCCAGCACCATGGCCAGGTCGATGTCGTCGGCGCTTTTCGCGATGCCCTCCTTCAGGCAGCGCATCGCCTCCCGGCTGATCAGCAGCGCCAGCTTCGTCTGCAGGCTTTCGTGCTGCGGCATCGCCGGCTTCTCATGCCTTGGCACCACCTCCTTGCCATCCTTGTACCGGTAAAATCCCAGCCCTGTCTTCCGCCCCAGGTGCCCTGCGGCCACCATCTCATCCAGCGCGCGGGACTTCGGAAACCGGTCCGGAAAGGCTGCGGCAAGTGTCTTTGCCACATGCGCGGCCACATCCAGCCCGATCTCATCCAGCAGGCGCATCGGCCCCATCGGCATGCCGAACTCCAGCATCGCCTCGTCAATGTCCTTCACCGGCACCCCGTTTTCATGCAGGCGCACCGCCTCCATCAGATACGGCACCAGGATGCGGTTCACCAGGAATCCGGGGCTGTCCTTCACCACAACCGGCGTCTTGCCCAGCTTCTGCACAAAACGGATCGCCGTGGCAAGCACATCCGGGGATGTCTCTGGCAGCGTGATGATCTCCACCAACGGCATCCGGTGTACCGGGTTGAAGAAATGCAGACCAATCACCCGCTCCGGATGCGGCACCGTGGCCGCCAGTTCTGCGATGGACAGCGCGCTCGTGTTCGTCGCCAAAATCGTGTCGCTGGAGACCCGCACCGCCAGATCGGCAAAGATCTTCTTCTTCAGCTCCATGCTCTCCGTCGCCGCCTCGATCACCAAATGGTGGCGGCCCAGCGGCACCGGCGCGTGCGTGGTGCTGATGCGGTCCAGCGTGTCCCGCGCCTGCACCTGGGTCACCAGCCTGCGGCGCGCGGCATCTGAAACGAGGCCATGAATTCGTTCCATGCCACGCGCGAGGCTGTCGTTCGTGACGTCCGTCATCAACGTGCGGACCCCACGCGAAGCCAGTGTGTGCGCGATGCCGGAGCCCATCACCCCCGCCCCGATCACCACAGCATCGTGGATCGGAATCGCGGTGCCCTCTGCGGCCGGGCGCTTGTTCGCCTCCTCGCGCTTGAAGAAAAGATCGATCAGCCGCCCCGTCTCCGGGTTCTTGATCAGCTCGTCCACCGCCTCCCGCTCCAGCCTCAGGCCGTTCTCAATCTCACCGTTCGTGGCCTGCGCCACCACCTCCACCGCCTTGGAGACACCCGCATACAGCCCGCGCGTCTTTTCCTTCACCTTGCGCTCGGTCAGGCGGCCCACCAGCAGCGGCAGCGGAAACACATTCTCCCAGCGGAAAGGCGCCGCCCGCGGGCGCCTCTCACCGGCCAGCTTCCGCGCCAGCGCCTGCAGGCGTTCCGGCGCCGCCACATGGCTCACCAGGCCCGCCCTCAGCGCCGCCTTCGCGTTCAGCAGCTTGCCGCTGGTGATCAGCTCCATCGCCTTGCGTACCCCGATCAGGCGCGGCAGCCGCGTGGACCCGCCCCATGCCGGCAGAATGCCCAGCTGCGTCTCCGGCAGCCCGATCTTCGTGGACTCATGATCGCTGGCAATGCGCCAGTCGCACGCCAGCGCCACCTCAAACCCGCCCCCCATCGCTGCCCCGTGGATGGCGGCAATCTTCGTCATCTTCAGCCGCGCCAGCCGGTCAAACACCGCCTGCCCCAGCCAGATCAGGTCCGCCACCTTCGCGTGCGGCATCTCGCGGATCGCCTTCAGGTCCGCACCCGCCACAAAAATGCGCTCCTTCGCGCTGCGCAGCACCAGCGTCTTCACCCGCGTGTCATGCTCCAGCGCCTCCAGGTGGTGGTTGAACTCCCGCAGCGTCTCCTCATTCCACACATTGGCCGCCGACTTCGGCGAGTCGAACGTCACCCACGCGATGCCGTCATGGTCCACGCTGACACTGAAGTGCTTGGTGGGAAAGTCATGCCCATGAACAATGTGCTCAAGGACATGCGGCGCCTCATGCAGCACCGAGGGGCGTTCATCGAGAAAAGGTTTCATGGCAATGGTGATGGGTTGGGGTGGATGGTTGGATCAGCCCGTCTCTCAAAGGATTCGTCAGGGCCGCTCATGTTGGATGTCAGCAACACCCCTGCTCCCCTGGCCGCGCCACATGGCACCGCCTCGCACATGCGCCGTCCCGGCACCGCCGCCAAGACCTCCCCCATGACGTGTGCTGGCGGGAGGGGCACGTCGGCACGGTCGGGAAGACACGTTTTCATGGCCTGCGGTGGTTGTTCATCATTCGACACCCACCCCCCGGAAACATTCAAACATATCCCTCCCAGACAGCGGAAAAAAGCCGGTCGCCCTTCCCACCGCATCACCCTAAAAACATTCTTGTCACGATTCCGCCTCCCCATAGGGAAGGTTGCGAAACACCTCCGGAGGTGCTCACTATGGGCCATTCTCTAGAAAATGCCCCTCTCCCTGCTTAAGTTCTTTGTTCGAGGCCTCTGGCAAAGCTGCCCCCTGTTTGCTGCCGTCATCGTTGTCATGACATTCTCAGCGCACGCAGGCACCCCGCAGACCATTGCCTTCCCTCCCGTCGCAGACCGGTTGAGCACCGCCGCGCCGTTCCCACTCTCCGCCACCGCCTCCAGCGGGCTGCCCGTTTCCACCACCATCGCCAGCCCGCCCGGCGTGGCCACCCTCTCCGGCGGCACCGTCACCCTCTCCGGCACGCCAGGGTCCGTGACAGTGAAGGCCGGCCAGCCAGGCAACTCCACCTACGCCGCGGCGCCCGATGTGTTCCGCACCTTTGTCATCGGCGAATCCACCCGGCAGTTTGTCAAGCTCGCCACAGGCAGCCCGCGCAGCAGGCACATGGCCGGCATCCGGGCAGACGGCACCCTCTGGGCCTGGGGCAACAACTCTGAAGGCCAGTTGGGCGACGGTGCCATGTCACCCTCCCGCAATGAGCCCGTCCAGGTCGGCACGGACACCAGCTGGACCATGGTCGCCTGCGGGGAGCAGCACACACTGGCCATACGCGCCGACGGCACCCTCTGGGCCTGGGGCGGCAACAGCTCCAACCAGCTTGGCGACAGCAGCGGCATTCCCCAGGTCACCCCCTTCCAAATCGGCACCGACACGAACTGGAGCACCGTGGCCTGCGGGGACGACCATTCCGCCGCCCTGCGCAGTGACGGCACCCTCTGGGCCTGGGGCCACAACGAATTGGGCAAGGTCGGCCACGGCGCATCGGGAACCATCGTCCCCATGGGCCAGGTCGGAACCGCCACCAACTGGGCAAAAATCGCCTGCGGCACCAGCCAGACCCTCGGCTTGCGCGCCGATGGCAGCCTTTGGCAGTGGGGCATCAACGAGCAGTCCCAGGTGCAGACCTCCCCCACCCGCATCGGCGTTGAGTCAGACTGGCAGGCCATCGCCTGCGGGGCCTCACATTGTCTGGCACTGCGGACCGGCGGCACCCTCTGGGCCTGGGGGCCCAACTTGTATGGCGAGACCGGCATCGATGCCGGTGGCCAGTATGAGCCCACACAGGTGGGCGTCTCCACTGGTTGGTCCGCCATCGCCTGCGGCCAGCACCACTCCGCCGCCCTGCGGACAGATGGCACCCTGTGGACCTGGGGGGACAACGGCGACGGCCAGCTCGGCCTCGCCCATACCAACCTGGGACCCACACCTGCCCAGGTGGCTGGCAGCGCCCCCTGGGCCACCCTTGCCTGCGGCGCCCTGACCACCTACGCCGTGCGTTCGGACAGCACTCTCTGGGCCTGGGGCAGCGATGCAGAGGGCAGCCTTGGCCGCGGCCCTGTGGACATTCACCGCACACCCGTTCCGATGGACAGCCCCGCCACCTGGACCGCCGTCGCCTCCGCGCTGGACCACACCACCGCCATCCGGAGTGACGGCACGCTGTGGATCTGGGGCGTGAACTACGGCAGCCAGCTCGGCAGCAATGCGCCCGTCGCACGGGCCACACCGGGCCAGCTCGGCACCGACACAGACTGGAGCGCCCTCGCCTGCGGTGACAGCCACACCCTCGCCTTGAAAAACGACGGCACCTTGTGGGCCTGGGGCTTTGCCTCCGGCGGCCAGCTTGGCACCGGCGGCACCTACGCCCCATCCCCCGCCAGAGTAGGCACCGCCAGCGACTGGACCTCCATCGCCTGCTCCAGGGGCCACACCGTCGCCCTGCGTGGCGACGGCACCCTCTGGGCCTGGGGCGGCAACAGCGACGGCCAGCTCGGCAACGGCACAACAACCGCACAAAACACCCCGGTGCAGATCGGCTCCGCCACCAGCTGGACCGCCATCGCCTGTGGCGACCGCCATACCGTCGCCGTCCGCAGCGACGGCACCCTCTGGGCCTGGGGCAGCAACAGCGACGGCCAGCTTGGCGCGGCAGGTGCCCCCTCCCGCTCCAGCCCGGCGCAAGTCGGCACGAATGCCCAGTGGGTGAAGGCCGCATGCGGCTCCGGCCACACCATCGCCCTCCGCACGGACGGCACCCTTTGGGCCTGGGGCCAGAATGACAGGGGCCAGCTCGGCGACGGCACCCCCACCCCGCGCGACACTCCTGCGCGGGTAGGCCTCTCCACCACCTGGGTGGATGTCGCCTCAGGCACCAGTCATGTCCTCGCCACCCGTTCCGACGGCACCCTCTGGGCCTGGGGTCACAATGAGCACAGTCAGGTGGGCGATGGCTCCACACTGGACCGCCTTGACCCCGTGCAGGTCGGGGGGCCGGGCCCCTGGCCGTCCATCGCCGCCAGCCGTTACGAAAGCCTCGCCGTACGGGCAGACGGCACCCTCTGGACCTGGGGGCAGAACGCCTTCGCTCGCGCCGGCAGCCCTCAGCAGGAGTTCCCCCTCCGCATCTGGCCACAACGGGCGGCGCAGGTCATCACCCTTCCCGCTCCTCCCGCCGTTCATGTGGGCGTGCCGGTCACACTCGCCTTTGCCGCCTCCAGCGGCCTCCCCGTCAGTTCCTCCGTCATCGGCCCCGCGACTCTTGTCGGGAATGTCCTCACCCCCACCGCCCCTGGCGAGGTGACAGTCATTCTAAACCAGGAAGGAGACACCGCCTGGCGCGCGGCACCCACGCTCATTGAGGCTTTCCTGGCCGAGGTCCCTCTCCCCAACGACCAAACGCTCACCTTCCCACCCGTCGCAGACCACTTCAGCACGGACGCCCCCTTTGCCCTGGGCGCGGTCAGTTCCACCGGCCTCCCGGTGACCTACAGCATTGTCAGCTCCGGAGGTGTCGCCACGGAAAGCGGCGGCGTCATCACCCTCACCGGCGTCACCGGCTCCGTCACCGTGAAGGCCAGCCAGCCCGGCGATGGCACCTACCATGCCGCGCCGGACGTGTACCGCACCTTTGTCGTCGGGGAGGCGTCCCAGCGGTTCATCACCATCGCCCACGGCCCGGGCAGCAGCCACAGCGCTGGCATCCGCGCCAATGGCACCCTCTGGACCTGGGGCCAGAACCAATACGGCCAGCTCGGAGATGGCACCATCCTCACGCGCAACATCCCGGTGCAGGTCGGCACCGACACCACCTGGACCGCCGTGGCCTGCGGCGCACGGCACACGGTGGCGGTGCGCGCGGACGGCACCCTCTGGGCCTGGGGCAGCAATCAGCTTGGCCAGCTTGGCGACGGCACCACCACCCAGCGCAACGCCCCCGTGCGGATCGGCGTCGCCACCACCTGGACCACCGTCGCCTGCGGCTCCCTCCACACCCTCGCCCTGCGTTCAGACGGCACCATGTGGGCCTGGGGGGACAACATGTGGGGAAAACTTGGCGACGGTGGCATGACAGCACGCCACAGCCCCTGGGAGGTCGTCCCGGGCGAATCGTGGAAGGCCGTGGCCTGCGGCCTGGACCACACCCTCGCCATCCGCGCGGATGGCACCCTCTGGGCCTGGGGGGACAATCGCACCGGTCAGGCCGGCGGCGCCGACCCCTACTTCACCTTCCCCTCCCAGGTGGACAGCGCCGGCAACTGGGACTCCGTGTCCTGCGGCATGTCACACTCCGCCGCCGTCCGCACAGACGGCACCCTCTGGGCCTGGGGCGGCAATAACAGCGGCCAGCTTGGCGATGGCACCACCACAGCGCAGAGCGCCCCCCTCCAGGTCGGTGATTCCTCCGCATGGGCACAGGTCGTCTGCACCAGCACGCAGACCCTGGCCCGCCGCACGGACGGCACCCTCTGGGCCTGGGGCGGGGACACCGCAGGCCAGATCGGCGGCACCACACCTTGGGCAGCCTTGGGCGGCGGCTCCTTCCACACCCTCGCCCTGGCCAATGACGGCACCTTGTGGGCCTGGGGCGCCAATTTCCACGGGCAGGTGGGCAACGGCTCCAACGGCGTCCGCAGATCGCCCGGCCGGGTCAGCGCCACCCCAGGCTGGATCTCCGTCAGCAGCGGCTTCGACCAGACCGTGGCCCTGCGCGAGGATGGCACCCTCTGGACCTGGGGGGACAACGGCCAGGGCCAGCTCGGCCACGGCACCACCTTGGGCGAGGCACAGCCACGCCAGATGGGCGGCCAGACCTGGCAGCAGGCAGACAGCGGGCATTCCCATGGCGCTGCGGTGCGTGGCGACGGCACCTTGTGGACCTGGGGCGGCAATGACAGCGGCCAGCTCGGCGTTGGCACCCACCAGCCGCACACCAGCCCCGTGCAGGTCGGCACCGCATCGGACTGGGCGGCCGTGGCCTGCGGCCTCATGCACACCGTCGCGTTGCGCACGGACGGCACCCTCTGGGCCTGGGGCGGCAATGACAACGGCCAGCTTGGCGACGGCACCTTTGTCTCGCGCCTCAGCCCCGTGCAGATCGGCGGCGACACTTCCTGGACACACGTCGCAAGCGGCGGCGGCCACACCCTCGCGCTCCGCTCAGACGGCACTCTATGGGCCTGGGGGGCCAATGCCGGCGGCGCCGTCGGGGATGGCACCACCATCACTCGCACCAGCCCCGTGCAGGTGGGCGCTGCCACCACATGGACCAGCATCGCCTGCGGCAAATACCACTCCACCGCCCTCCAGGCAGACGGCAGCCTGTGGGTGTGGGGCTACAACAGCAGCGGCCAGCTCGGCGATGCCAGCCCCCAGCGCAACAGTCCGGCGCAGATCGGCGGCGGCACCCCATGGATCTCGGTCGGCTGCGGGGATGAGCACACCCTCGCCGTGCGGGCCGACGGCACCCTCTGGTCCTGGGGGGACAATGACAACGGCCAGCTTGGCGACGGCACCTTTGTGGATCATGGCAGCCCGCAGCAGGTGGGCAGCGCCACCAACTGGGCCTCCGCCACCGGCGGCACCCACCACTCCATTGCCCTGCGCAGTGACGGCACCCTCTGGGGCTGGGGCTTCCACAGCAGCAGTTGCCCCCTCGGCCAGCCCGACACCACGCAGCCCGTGCGCACCGCGCCCGCGCCCGCGCCGCAGACCATCACCCTCGCCACCCTGACCCTGCCGCAGCTGGGGCAGGCCCACGACCTCGCCGCCAGCGCCTCCAGCGGCCTCCCTGTCACCATCACCGTCGTGGGTCCCGCCACCCTGGCAGGTCAGCTGCTCACCCCCACCGCGCCGGGCCGCATCACCGTGGCCGTGTATCAGGAGGGTGATGCCGCATGGCAGGCTGCGGAGTCTGTCATGCAGACAGTGGTGCTGCTCCCGCCAGCCCCTGCGATCGAAGTCACCGGCAACTCAGCCACCATCGTCTTGGGCGACTTGTCACCCAGCCTCGCGGACCACACCGACTTCGGCAGTGTTTCCAGTGTCTCCGGCTCACAGGTCCGCACCTTCACCATCACCAACCCGGGCACCGCCGATCTCACCCTCGGCAGCATCACGATCAGCGGCGGAGATGCTGACGATTTCACCCTCACCAGCGCGCCCGCCTCCACCGTGCCTGCGGCAGGCAGCACCACCTTCCAGATCACCTTCAGCCCAGGTGCCAACGGCCTCCGTTTTACACTCGTTCGGTTTGTCACCAACGACACCACCATCCCCCTCTTCACCTTCGCCATCCAGGGCTCCGGCACCACTCCCCGCGAAGACTGGCGCCAGATCCACTTCGGCACCACCAGCAACACCGGCACGGCCGCCGACACCTATGATGCGGACCACGACGGCCTGCCAAACCTCGTCGAATACGCCTTTGACCTCAATCCCACCTCCGGCACCGGCTCCGGCCAGCTTCCACGCCCCGCGTTGATCAACGGCCACTTCACCGTCGAGTTCACCGCCCCTCTCGGCACCACAGGCATTGTTTACGGCGCCAGCTACAGCACCAGCCTGCTGCCCGGCTCATGGCAGCCCATCCCCGACAGCGGGGACGGCGGCGACTACCACATTTTCAGCGTGCCAGTCGGCACCGAACGGAGGCTGTTCATCCGCCTTGAGGTCACACCCGCCCCATGAGCTCAAAGCCCTGAACGAAAGGTGGTCCTCGGTTTTCCTCCCCCCACATCACAGCGCCTCCAGGCACGCCGCCATCCCCTGCCCGCCACCCACGCACAGGCTCACGATCGCCCGCTTCCCATCGCTGGATTGCAGTTGATTCAGCGCCGTCTGCACCAGCCGCGCCCCGCTCGCGCCCACAGGATGCCCCAGGGCGATTGCCCCGCCGCACACATTCACCCGCGCGGGGTCAAGCTCTCCCAAAGGCGCTTCCAAGCCAGAGCGGCGGGCGCACGCCGGATCGGCGATGCACTTCATCACCGCCAGCACCTGCGCGGCAAAGGCCTCGTTGATCTCCACCACATCCATCTCGTCCAGCCTCCACCCGCCGCGATGCAGCGCCGCATCCATCGCACGCACCGGCCCCAGCCCCATCCGGGCAGGGTCGCAGCCCGTCGCCGCATAGCTCACCAGCCGGCCTAGCGGCTTCCAATTATGTGCCGCCGCAGCCTCCTCCGTGGCCACCAGCAGCGCCACCGCCCCATCCGTCAGCTGGGAGGAGTTCCCTGCCGTAACAGTCCCCGTGGCCGGTTCAAAAATCGTCTTCAGCCTCCCCAGCTTTTCCAGGTTGGAGTCAGCACGCACCCCGTTGTCTGCCGAGACAACATGCCTGCCCAGCACCGGCGCGATCTCCTGGTTCAGCAGATGATGCGCCTGCGTGGCGCGCAGGTGCGACCGCATGGCAAAGGCATCCTGCGCCTCGCGGCTGATGTTAAACTCACGCGCCAGCACCTCCGCCGTCTGCCCCATGTTCAGGCTGGAGACAGGATCTGTCAGCCCCAGTTGCAAACCCACCACAGGCGCAAAGTCAGCCGGGCGGAAATCCAGCGCCGCCTTGGCACGTCCCGCCAGGTCACGCGCGCGGCCCATTGCCGAAAATTTGGCCACGGCAGGGCGGGAAAAATACAGCGGCATGTTGCTCATGCTCTCGGTGCCGCCCACCACGAAAACCTCCCCCTGCCCGGCGCACATCTTGGCATGTGCCAGCGTGATCGCCTCCAGCCCGGACGCGCAGTTGCGGTGCACCGTCATCGCAGGCTTCGCCTCCGGCAGCCCCGCACGCAGGGCGATCACCCGGGCGATGTTCATCGCCTCCGGCGGCTGCCCCACGCAGCCAAAGATCGTCTCATCCACCAGCATCGGATCAATGCCAGTGCGCGTCAGCAGCGCGGAAACGGCATGGCGGCCAAGTTCCACTGCATCCAGGTGGGCAAGGTCACTCCCCGCGCGCGAAAACGGCGTGCGCACGGCGGAAACAACAACGAGTGAGGGAGTTTTCATGGCATTTCTTGGTTAGGAGCTCAGCGCCACCTGCGCGGGCGCGGCGTTGGTTTTGGGGCGGTGATCCACCAGCTTCTCCTCCTTGATCAGGCGGCCCACGCCCAGCTGCTCACGCAGTTCCGCCAGGGGGTGGAAATGCAGCGCGTTCGGCGTCACTTCCGTCGCCTCATGGAAGCGGCGGGAAACCGCCAGCTTCAGGTCCGCCTCCCGCACCCCCGGCTCCGCAGTCAGGTGCAGATGCACCTCGTCCGTGTCATGCGGATCATCGTTGCGCTTGCGCAGCTCGATCTGCCACGCGGCGATGCCCTTCTGGTCGTCCAGCAGATGCTCCAGCAGGTTGAAGTTCACCAGCGTGCCCTTCAGCTTGTCCAGGTGCAGCTCCCGCACCTCGCTCACCCGCGAGATGGGGCCCAGCAGCCGCGGGCAGCTGCGCCCGCAGTTGGGGCACTTCGCCCAGGTCAGCCCGCCTTCGGCAATGTCCCCGGTCCGGTAGCGCAGCACCACAGTGCCACGCGCGTCCAGCGGCGTGAAGACGATCTCCCCAGGACGCCCCTCGGGCACAGGCTCGCCAGTCTTGGGGTCCACCAGCTCCACCAGCCCCAGATCGGGGCTCAGGTGGTAGCCCGGCGCATCAGCCTCCGGGTCATCTCCCACACACTCAGGGAAGGCCATTTTCGCCTCGGTGAAGCCATACGTGGCCATCACGTGCGCGTCAGCGCTGCCAAGCGACGCCGCCAGATCGCGCAGCCTTGCGCGCAATCCCTCCGCCACTTTTTCACCGCCCAGCACCAGACGCTTCAGGTTCGGCCAGTGCTTGCCCTGCGCCTGCGCCTCCAGCATCACATGGTAAATGAAGGTCGGCATCCCGATCAAAATGTCCGGCTGGATCTTGTCGATCAGATTGAGGTTGCCCTCCGTCCCCAGCGTCTTGCCCCCGCCGGTGCTCAGCATGAAGGTGCCAAAGCCCAGCCCCGCATGGTGTGCCTGCCAGAAGGCCAGATGCGGCGCGTAAGGGAACAGGTTGATGTGGCGGAAATCACGCTGCGACCGCCCGGCAAACATCAGCCGCGCGCCCGTCACATCCAGGTTTTTCAAATCATGCTTCGTATACAGAAACGGCACCGGGTCGGAGCTTCGGCCCGTCGTGCTGGTCAGCAGCACCGGGCGGAACTCCGCCTCCGCCTTCTCCTTGGCCGCCGTCCTGCCATGCAGGATCGCCGTCATCCACATCCCCGGCTCACGCCGCAGCGTGGCCTCATCAGGCGTCAGCACAAACTCCCGCTGCTGCTCGCGTGGCACAGTGAGATCCTTTTTGGACGAGAAGGGCACACGGCTCCAGTCCTCCAAAGAGCGGATGTCATTCGGATGAATGCCGTGCTCGTCAAACAGGCGCCGGTAATGCGCGCTGAATGGAATGATGCGATGCCTCACATAGTCGCGCAGGCGGTTCAGCTGCCAGCGCTGCCACACTTCAGGCGGCGAGTTGTTCCAGTCGGGTGTCGGATGATGGAGCGATTTCATGGCTTGTGTGCTCCCGGTCAGGGTGGTTCGGCTCTAACAGCGCACGAATGGCAGGCAGGGCGGCCTTGGCCGCGTCACGTCCCGCCTGCAGATACTGCGCGAAATTCTCATAGTCATGCCACGTGGACACCGCAAAGCGGGGGTGGATCACCACATCCGCAACAGACTCCTCCTTCGCAATGAGGTGCAGCTGCGCCGCCATCAGCGCCCGGCGGAACGTGTCCATCACGTTGCCCGCCGCAAAGAGGTTCATCTTCCCCCAGATGCTGCGGAAGGGGCGGGAAAAAATGCTGTACTCCGTCTTCTGCTGCGCGGCAAAGGTCTGGTCCGTCTGCGCCTCCACATCCGCCGGCGCGGGCATCACATTCACCGCGATCACATAGTCCAGCTGCATCCGCCTCTTCAGCAGCGTCACCGGCAGCGGCTCTGACACACCCCCGTCGCAGTAGCGCCTCCCGTCCAGATGCACCGGCGCGCACACCGCCGGAATCGCGGCGCTCGCATGCACCGCGCTGGACACCGGCCCCGTGTCAAACACATGCGGCGTCAGGCTGTCCAAGTCAGTCGCGATCACCAGCAGCGGCCTCTCCAGGTCCGCAAAAGTCTTGCCCTTCAGATCACGCTCCAGATGCTGGCGGATCAGGTTGCCCCGGATCAGCCCCTCCGAAGGCGGGATCACATAATCCATCAGCGCCTTCAGCGCCGCACGGTCCTTGATCTCCCGCGCCCGCTCCTCCAGCGCCACACCATTGAGGCCGGCCGCCCACAGCGCGCCCACATACGAACCCATGCTGCAGCCCGCAACAGCCGCAATGGGGATGTCCTCCTCCTCCAGCACCTGGATCACACCCGCATGCGCCAGCCCCCGCGCGCCACCGCTGGACAGCACAAGGCCCACACGTGGCGGATTAGCGCCTCTCTTGCCTGGACCGTGCTTGAGGCATTCTTCGGCACGGCTCCAGCCCGTGCCGGGCAGTTGGAGGGAGGGATTCATGGCCTGGGGAGGTTGTTGCTGATTTAGACCAAGGTCGTGAGAAAATGATTCAAAAATCAGCAGGTTGTCGCTATAGAATCGTCTCCATGACCCAACGTGAGCTTGTCCAAATGCTCGACCGCGCCGCCTCTGCGGGAATGCCTGATGCCACCCTCCGTGGTGGCATCATGGACCGCGTGCGTCTGGATGACGGCCGGACGCGGCGCTGGCGCGTGTTCATTCAGCTCATGCTTGGCGCGGCGCTGGCGGCCGGGCTTGCAACGGCGGTGCTGATCGGCTGGTCCAAGGCACGCAACGACGACACCCACCAGACACCGCCACCCATGGGCCTATTCCGGGAGGGAGCGGCCCCATGATGAACGCACGGCTGCGCTGGATGCTCATCTCCATGGCCTGCGCCGCGCTGCTCGCCGGAATCACCTCATGGCACGTCACCGACTGGGCGCTGCACCGCCATGCGGAGCACCACACACACGGGCATGAGCCACCAGACTTCCATGCCTGGATGCACGCCCACCTCGACCTCACACCCGAGCAGCATCACACGCTCGAACCCATCGAGGCAGGCTTCGAGGCCCAACGCCTCAAACTCCAGGCAGAGGTGCGGGCCGCCGGCCTCGCACTCGCCAGCATCATCCGTGATTCAAAGCAGAACGACCCCGTGCTCGAGCCCGCCCTGCAACGGCTGAACAAGGCCCAGGGAGACCTTCAACGCGCCACACTGGAACACTTTTTTGCAATGAAACGCCATCTGCGCCCCGCGCAGGCGGACAAGCTTCTGGAATGGACCCATGACAGCCTCACCCACGATTGAGGCGCTCCTCGCCACCGTCGGCGCCCCAGCCACCACACCTCCCGGCACGCTGGAGGCGGAGAAAATCCGCGCCGCGCAGGCGGGCGACATGCGCGCCTTTGAGTGGATCGTCCGCCAGCATGAGGAGCGCCTGTTCAGCTTCTGCTGCCGGTGGCTGCGCTGCGCACACGACGCACGCGAGGTGTGCCAGGACGCCTTTGTGCGCGCATGGCAGGCCCTGCCCGAGTTTGAGGGGCGCGCCCGCCTTTCCACCTGGCTCTACCAGATCGCCCTCAACCTCTGCCGCGACCGCGCCAAAACCCGCGCCGCCAGACAGCGCGACAGCACCGTGGCCCTCGACGACGTGGAACAGCTCCCGCCATGCCCGAACTCCGGCCCGGACGAAAACGCCGCGCTCCAAAGCGAGCTTCAAAAGCTGCACCGCGGCCTCGCCGTCCTGCCGGAGAAACTGCGCGTCGCGCTTGTGCTCACCGCCCTCGAAGGCCTCGACCACGAGGAATGCGCCGAAGTTCTCAACTGCTCCGCACGCGGCGTCGAAGGCCGCGTTTACCGCGCCCGCCAGATGCTGCTAAACTGGTGGAATGAAGAAAAGTAGGATTAGCGTCACGCCAAGTAGCCTTGTTGCTGTGCAACAAGGAACGCTCCGCTCTCCCCCAGAATGCAGAACCAAACAAAAAATGCCAGGCATTTAATTATTGACTCAACACCTAAAAACATTAACCATGCCGTCATGAATCCCTCCCAAATAACTCAAAATCAGCCACCTCCGCTGGAGGAGCAGTTGGTCGGCGTCAATGCCAAGACGGGCCTCTTTCCTG
>CAZPSQ010000137.1:0-14408 GCA_964588755.1 uncultured Prosthecobacter sp.
ACGTTTTGGACGACAGACCGCATTTTGAAGTGTTGGGCGACAAATACAAAAACAATGACCCTACATCAAAAGAAGAAATTTGGATACCAATAAAAACGAAATAGAAACACCAGCCACTAACACGGGTTTTGCGTCAGGCGGGCTGACGTGGAAACTTGTAGCTTTGTGCTTCTAATGAACATTAGTAAAAAATTGAAACTTTGTGCTCCGAAACCCGCCCGAACGCAAAGCCCGAAACCGTTAGCAGGCATGCTTTTAAACCTATTGTGAATAATGTAGTCAAATAGATAATTTAATCATCTTTAATATGAATAGGGTTATTTTTTACTTATCATTTATGCTTATTGCTAATGCAATTAAAGCTCAAACAACTAATCACGGTATTGATGTCAACTGGTATCAGACCCCAAAAGCAGCAGCGACTATAACTGGTGCTATTTCGTCAATGAATAGCGTTGGAGGTAGTGTAGCTAATGCAATGGTCGTTAAATCAAATGGAACGGTAGTTATATTTTATAGACAAGGCGGACAAAATAAATGGACACAGTCTGCAGACGGTGGCAATACCTGGACAAGTCCGGGAACGCTTTATGCACCTGCTGCAAACGGACTAACAACAATATCTGCTGACATTGATCAAAGCGACAATATCTATATCACATGGAAATCGGGAGACTTTTCCTTAGGATTTGCAAAATATAATGGCGTTTCTTGGGTGACAACCAATACAATTAATACAATAACTCAGACAGCAGCCGATACTGTTCAATTCTCTCAAATAACATTAGACAGAAAAAACAGAATTCACCTGATGTGGCAACAAGGGAATCATCAGAACTATAGTTCTGGAATTAAATCAACTTGCTGGTATGCTCGTTCAACCGACAATGGTAATAATTTTAACATTGCTCAAATTTCTGACAATTCATTAGCTAATTATCATGCAGCGTTTCCTGTTGCCGATTTTGGAGGAACAAGCAGTGACACTCTTATGATTGCATGGCGAGAAAATGTGAATGGTTGTGGAAGTTCAATGCCGTCAATGTGCTCATCAAATGGCTGGAATTGGGATGTAAAAGCTCGAATTACATACGATGGTGGGGCTACATGGAATCCTGTTTTTATTCTCGAAGGAAGTGGCATAAATAATTCTGACGATGATCAATGGGATCCTAATTTAATTGTTGATAAAAATGGGATCATTCATGCTTTTTACCACGTTTATCATAACATTACGCTGCCTGACTATAATGCTAATATTATTTATAAATATTCAGTAAATGGCGGCAATACGTGGAGTATACCTATTCAAATTTCAACGACAAACGTTAGAAGCCATTTAATCAAGACAGCCTATGATTTTTCTAATAATTTTGTTTGGTGTATTTGGAAAGATGAAATGGATTTTGGGAACATTACAAATAACCCACAAGCAGACCTTAAAACAGTTTACATTCAAAATACAGGAACTCCATTTATTGGTTCTCAAGAATTTATTACTGACCACGGTAGCTCCGAAGTTGCGTTCCATAATTTCAAAGTTGGAGATGATGGGATTATGCGTGCTACCTATAACATATCAAAAATACAAGGGAAAGGCGACACAATACTTTACACTCAAAGGAGTCTATTAACCACCGGGGCATCTGAAATATTGGTTTCAGATATTGCTAAATTATATCCAAATCCAACAACACATCAAATAAATATTGTTCTTAATGACAATTATATAAATGAGACATATGTAATAAAAATATATAACTCACAAGGACAATTAATTGACGAACGAAAGCATAATTCAACGCCAATTCAGCTAAATACATCAGGTGTTTATTTTGTAGAAATAAGTAACGTTAAAAGTAGGCAAATTCATAAAGTAATTCGACAATAGCACGACCTGCTAACATCACCTATACGCAAGCAGGGGTTTCGTGCTTCGTAGGACAGGCAAGTTGTAAATTTCAAGTTCAGTTCTTCGTAGGAAGCTCAGTGGTTAAAATCCCTGCCTGCGTATAGCTGAGAAACGTTAAAATATGTAACTAATATTTGTGTCTAATCAAAAAAATTTAGATGATTTTAAAAATATATTTTTTTGAGTTAATTTAACTAAAAGCATAATCGCTTAAATAGTCAAATCCCTTAGTTAGTTTGCCATTTATACAAATACTTGCTCTATCTATAATATCAAACTCATCAGTACCAATTAAATGAGGTATAACACGTTCGGTTAAATCTTTACCAAAATCATCGCTTGCATCTCTTGGTAATTCACAAGGTAAATTATCTACAGCCATAATACAAATTGTATCTTTACTAAAAGCAAGGTCTTCTGTATCTTTTAAAATATTATAACCATAAAACGGTTGTGCAATAGAACTAGATCTAATTGTTGTTGGTACACTTCCATCAATATCACAGGTAATATCGGCTATTACAGAAACATGAAAGTCGTTTGCTTTTATATCATTTTTTGTAAATAATTTAGGCGAGCGAGGGTCCCAAAAATGTGCAGAAATAAATAAATCTGTTACTTTAGTATAAGGAACAAATTTTGTAACAAAGTGTTCAGGATTTTTAAAAAAATCATTCAAATCAAAATTATGGTCCTCTGGTCTTTCAACATAATCCCTAGGGTTTAATTGACAATATACAGGCTCTCTAAAACTATTGCTTAAAAATTCGTCAGATGTTACTTTTCTAATTCTTAAAGCGCTTAAAGTTTCTATTACACCGTTTGCAACTCGTCCGCCACCAGTTAAAGCAATTTTTATGTTAGGTAATTTTACACGTTTTAATTCTTCTTCCATTTCAGCCCTATCTCTACATAAGTTAGCAGCTTTTAACCTAAATAAATCGTATTTTAAACCATAACCTAAAATACCATTATAAGCTCCAACAACACCGGCATATCTACCAAATCCAATAATTCTGTTATGGTTTTTATCAGTTAAAGTTTCATAATCAATCATTTGAATTTTTTTATCAATTAAAGCCTTCATTAGCTTTTGATTATGGCTTTGTTTTTTTATGGTATGCGAAAAGAAAAAATATTTTTTATTTGCAATTAATTTATCAGCAGGTACTTCTTTTACACCCATTAAAACATCACAATCACTTAAATTTTCTTGTAATTTAATTCCAAATGAAGTATATTCTTCATCAGTATAACATCTTATTTTACTTGGTTGAACAACAATTTCGATATTCGAATATTTTTTTAATAATTCACTACAAATTAAGGGTGTTAAAGGTACACGTTTATCTGGTGGAGATTTTTCTTCACGTAAAACGCCTATTTTAATTTTTTGCATAATAAATAATGTAACTTTACAAAGATAAGATTAATGCGCATTATATCTATTATATTTTTATTGATGTGTTTTTTAACCATTAAAGCTCAAAAATCTCATTTTGATATTTTAGAAGATTATTACGATACAACTTTGTTAAAACAAGATGTAAGGTTGTTAAGAAAAGTGTTTTTTGATATGCATCCAGTTGTAGGTATATATCATCAAAAATCACATTTTGATTCTTTATTTAACAATACCTTAAATAAAATTAATGAACCTTTAACGCATAGAGAGTTTTATATTCAATTAAAATTTTTGATAAACGATTTTCAGTGTGGGCATACCGAAGTTGGTGTTTCAAAAACATACACAAAGGTTATAAAAAAAACAAAACGCAATTATTCACCTTATTTTTTTGTTCCTTTAAATAATAAATTATATGCCATTGCAACTTTAAATAAAAATAATGATACATTAATTAAAAAAGGCGAAGAAATAGTTGCAATTAATGGTTATAAGTCAGATTCTTTAATTAAGTGGTGTAAAAATTTTATTACTGTTGATGGTTATAATAAAACGGGTAAAAACTATATTTTACAATATTGGTTTAATAGTTTATACCAAAGCTTAACTGTAAGGCCCGATACTTATGTGGTTGATGTTTTGAATAAAAACAATAAATTATATACGGTTAAATACAAATCGGTTAATTTGTTAGATATACCCGAACTACCAATAAAACCAAAACAAGACAGTACCTTGATTAAATATAAAAGAGCAGCAATAAAATATAAAATTTATAAAAACAACAATTATTGTTATTTTAAATTGGGGCAATTTTCACACAGAAAATATAAAAAAGGGTATCGTAAACTATTTAAAAAAATAAAACAAAATAACATCAATAATTTAGTTTTAGATTTACGAGATAATGGTGGTGGAAGCTTATCTAATTGTTATAGGTTATTAAGTTATTTATTAGATACTACTTTGTTACAAACCTCTTCAACAGTTGTAAAATCATATAGTGAGCCTAAATACACAAAAGGCTGGTTATCATTTAAAATAACAAAATTATATTTTAAAATTGTAGGTAAACACTTTAACAAAGGCGATACAAATTTTTATGCAGTTAATATTAAACCCCGAAAAAAAAATCATTTTAACGGTAAACTTTTTGTTCTAATAAATGGTTCAAGTTTTTCAGCAAGTTGTTTAACATCGGCTTATTTAAAATATAATAAAAGGGCTGTTTTTATAGGGCAAGAAACCTCAGGCGCTTTAGAAGGCTGTAATGCAGGTGTAACCCCATATTATACTTTGCCAAACACAAAACTAAAAGTTAGAATACCTGTTTTTAGAATAAATCATGATATTATTACATCAAAAACAGGCCGCGGTATAATGCCCGATTATGAAATTACATACACGTTTAAAGATTTAATATCTAAAAAAGATTTAGAGTTAGGAAAAGCCCTAGAGTTGTTACAAATTAAGTAAATAACTCGTATTACTTAAAAATTTGTAAACTTATTTTAGGACGATACATAGCCTTGTTACGCTTTGCTAAACGAGGATGAGTTAGTGGTTTTAAAAATTAAATAAATCTTGTTTATTTACTTTTAAGTTTTTTGCTATTTCAAGTAATGTACACAAGGTAGGGTTAATTTTACCAGTTTCTATTCTTGCAATTTGCGAAAGAGAAATGCCTGAATTATATGCTAAATCCTCCTGAGTAATTCCTTTTTCTTGCCTCAATTTTTTTAAGTGTTTGCCAAATTGAATTAATATTTTTTCGCTCCTAAAGTTCAATTAAAGCGAATTACCAATTTTTAATAAAAAAATATTATAGCATAAATGCTATAATTAAACTTATTTACTATATTTGTTAACCATTTATAATTTTTGTAAATTAGTTTAATGAAAAAAAACATTTTAAAATATTTATTTTTTGTTATTTTAACTAATTTTAAAGCGCAGCAAAACCTTGTAATCAATGGTTCGTTTGAAGAAAAAGTAAACTGCCCAACAGGAGCGGGAGAAATACATCAAGCAACAGGCTGGAACACCTTTAGAGAAAGTCCAGATTATTTTAATTCTTGTGCACCTATATCAAGTTATTATAGTGTTCCAAATAATGGTTTTGGCTATCAGGTAGCTGCTAACGGGAATGCTTATGCAGGAATAATCTGCTATAACAACACTATTCTTTCAAGAGAAATTATAGCAGATAGCTTAATGACCCCTTTAGCTGTTGGACAAAAATATTTTGTTTCTTTCAAAATCATTAAACCTAAAGTTACAAGTATAGTTGGGTACAGTATTAATGGTATAGGTGTAAAGTTATCAACTGTTACTCAAAATAGTATGAATATTGATAATTTACCAATGATTTACACAAATAGTATAGTATCAGATACAGTAAACTGGACAAGAATATCTAGTTCATTCATTGCGGATTCAGCATACCAATACTTAATGATTGGCAATTTTTTTGATGATGCAAACACGAGTATAGTTAATAATGGAACAGGACCTTATGCTTATTATTTAGTAGATGATGTTTGTTTAAGCACCGATTCTCTTTTGTGTACTAACTTTTCCACTTCTATTTATAAAAACAATCTTTTCAATCAGTTCACTTTGTATCCCAATCCAGCAAATAATCTCGTAGTGATTCAAAATAACACTAACAGCGTTTTTGATATAGCAATATACAATACAATCGGCCAGCTTATTTATACAAAGCAAAAAGTAAATTCCAATGATCATAAACTTGATATCAGTCAACACAATAACGGGCTACTTTTTGTTAGAATTACAAATCTAAACAATCAATTTATTTATAAAATACTAAAACAATAATCTATGAAGAAAATAATTTTACTTGGCTCATTTGGATTCCTGTTCTATGTAACAACTGCTTTTGGACAAGGTGGAAATATTGGTAATGCTAGTTTACCCGGCGGATTCTTAGGGTTCAGTGGAGTGGGATTGTCGCAACCTTTACAGGTTCGCAACAACTTTAACCAACCTATAAACGTTTTCACCAATAACTTTCAACGAATGACAATAAATCATTTGGCTTTTGGTATGCCGCTTGTACCTTTTTCGACACCACCTTTTAATAACTTAAACTCTTTACCTGGCACAAGGCTAACCAGAGTAGGTATAAGTTACGATGGAGGAAAGCCCGATGGCGCGGATTTATGAGTGAGTAAGTGCGTTGGCTAATCCGTGCCTGTAAATTATTTATTTAGTAGTGCACGAAATTTTGCTGATTTAGAATACGAGTTGGAAATTTATACTTTGCCAAAACAATTAATTAATGTATGATTTATGCAACTCACGGATTATCATACGCACAATCAAGCGCACAAATCCGAGCGAACGGGGTTTTCAACCAATATTTATTAAAAAAATTTTATTTATTAATAATATTAATTAGTGTTTGTATTTGTTTATCTTTTTCTTTTATATAATTTTTTAGACTTAAAATTTCTTCTCTTAAAGTGTTTACAATTTCTTTTTTAAATTTATCTTGTTCATCAGCAAAATGATTTACAACAGCATTTGTAATTTTATTGTTAGAAAAATTATTTGTTTGGTTATCTTCATTACTAATAATTTCTGCAGCATCAACTTCCAGTATTTGCGCAATACGTTGCAGTTTTTCAATGTCAATTTTAAGTTCCCCATTTTCAAGTTTGCTGTACGCTCTTTGGCTTATGCCTAATTTGGTTGCTACATAATCTTGGCTAAAATCTCTATTTAAGCGCATTCTTTTAATTCGTTCTGTAATTTTCATGGTTCTAATTTAAAACAATTTTTGTACTAAGTTAGAACAAAAATAATTATTATATTTGATATAAAATAAAGAAATTCGTTATGAAAAATTTATTATTAATATTAATTTTTGTTTTGTCATCATTAAATACATACTCACAACAAAACTTAGTGCCTAACGGCAGCTTTGAAACCTACTCTCAATGCCCCGACCCTGCCACAGTTGACCCAATGCCCAATAATATGATAGACCTTGCAACAGGTTGGGGAAATCCTACGGGTTGGTCGCCTGATTATTTTGCTACTTGTGTTAGTGAAACAAGCGGTTATAATGTTCCTAATAGTGGTTGGGGCTTTCAAAATGCCCGAACGGGAAGTGCCTATGCAGGTTTAGTTTCTGCCGCAATTAGTGCAAATTCAAGGGAATATATTCAAACGGAATTAACAACACCCCTAATTGCAGGTGAACAATACTTAGTTACTTTTTATGTCAGCTTATCCGAAATATGTACCTATGCTTCCAACAACATAGGGGCGTATTTTTCAACTACTCCTGTTTCGGTTGCTCATAGCTGGGTTTTACCTTACACACCCCAAATTTCAAATAATCCTGTTACAAATCCGCTGACAGATACGCTTGGCTGGACGGAAGTTTCAGGCGTTTTTACCGCACTTGGCGGAGAACAATATATGATTATTGGCAATTTTAACGATGATGCTTCAACCGATACAACAAATAAACCTTATCTTCCGTCCCCTTGGTGGACTGGTAGCTATCATTACATTGATGATGTAAGTGTGGTGTGCTTGGATTGTACTGTCGGTATTTCTGAAACAATTCTTGACAGCAAAATAAGTATTTTTCCAAATCCTGCAACTGATTATTTAACCATAAATTTTGATGATATTTACCCTGAAAGAATTACGATGTTTAACAGTATGGGGGAAACAATACTTGTAAAAAATCAACTATCGGGAAACACACAAATAAATGTTGCGGACTATCAGGCAGGAATTTATTTTTTGAGAATAGACACAAAAGACTTTTCGATAACCAAACGATTTTTAATAACCAAATAGAAGTGCGGAGTCAGCACTATAATCACTGCCGCAATTATTATGAAAACAAATTTTACACGCTTAGCCACATTTGCACTTTTAATAGGTGTAAATTATTCGGCTTTTTGCCAAAATTGGCAGACCACAGGAAACATTGTTACGCCCGGTCAGTTTCTTGGCTCACAAAACAACCAACCGCTAAACTTCCGAACGAATAATGTACAACGAATGACAATAAATCATTTGGCTTTTGGTATGCCGCTTGTACCATTTTCGGCACCACCTTTTAATAACTTAAACACTTTACCCGGCACAAGGCTAACCAGAGTAGGTATAAGTTACGATGGAGGAAACCCAATTATTAACCCCTCCTCTTTATTGCATTTAGGAGCTACAAACGGCAGTTCAGGCTTAAGAGATTGGATGGGAATAGGGGTTTATATAGGTATGGGTAACGATCATGCGTTTTTTGGCCAAAGGTTTAAAAGCCCAGCAGATTTAACAGGTAGAACAAGCCTTACAGGTGGTGCAATTTCGGGTTCAAATGATAATTCGGATGCTGTAATCGGTTTTGGTGATAATGCCGTTGGGCCAGCAGGACCAGGTACTGATAATTTAACATTTATTCATACAGATATAAATTTTAATGCCAATGTTAATGGACCAAATTTTCAAAATAGCAGATATGGAAGAGAAATAATGCGGATAACAGGAATGGGCAATGTAGGGATAGGACCACTTTTTACTGATATTTCACAACCTCAAAATATGTTACACATAAATAATAGTGTAAATTTACCAACATACCTTCAAATTACAAATGCTACAGGTACCGGACAAACAAATAATGACGGCTTTCATTTTGGATTAACCAATACTGGTGTAGGCGAAATTATCCAAAAGGAAAATCAAGATTTTCGATTTTATACAAATAACATTCAAAGAGCAGTAATCAAAAACAATGGTTTTGTAGGTATAAATACAAATTTACCAAATAATACTGTAGAAATTGATGCACAAGGCAGTAGTCCAATACCTTTAATGCCAAATGGTAGTAGTGGATTAAGATTTACAAGATTAACTTCAACAAACACCCCACAGGCAAATCCAGGTAATGGGGTATTAGCATTAAATGCAAATGGTGATGTAATTTACGCAACTATTCCAACTCAATTAACCAGTAACAACGGCATAGTAATAACACCTGCAAACGTAATACAATTAGGCAGTAATTGTGCAGCTACTAGTGCCGGTCAAAAATCACTACAAGGCTTACAAAACAATAGGTTTTTACACTTAAATGGTAATAATTTTGTTTTTGGCGATGGTGGCAGAGTTGGTATTGGTATGCCCCCAGGTAATGGTGGCGGGCCTTGTATTAATGTAAACAATAAATTAGAGGTACGTAGTACAGCAGGTAACCCCTATTTTGGTACAGCAAACGGCGCAAGTGGTTTAAGGTTTACTTTATTAACAAGTACAAATACTCCAATAGCAAACGGCGTAAACGGCGTAAACAGTGCAAACTTATTAACCGTTGACCAAAACGGAGATGTAGTGCTAACCAACGCAATTGCCCCAACTACAGCCAATAATGGCTTACAAGTAACGGGTACAAATGTTCAATTAGGAGGCGATTGTTCGGTACCGGCGCAAGTAACAGCGGCACAATTGTTAACCGATAGAAAAATACCATTAGGTTCAAAAAATTTAATATTCACTTCTTTTCCTACTCCGGGCAAAGGCAACGTAGGTTTTGGCGATTTTAACAATACACAATGTTTCCCTGGTAATTTAGTTGAAATTAGAAACAATCAAGCGTTTCCAAATGCAACAAGTGGTTTACGATTAAGTGATTTAGCAGGGGCAACGCCATTTGCAAGTAACAATCAAGTGTTAAGTATAAACGCATCGGGAGATGTTATATTAACCAATGCGCCAACAAGTGGCGGCGGTTTTGGAAACTTGTGTACAAACACACAAAACCCCTTATTAGGTGATTTTGAAATGCCACTGGCAACTAATAAATATTTGTTTACAGGCCAAGGCACAATAAATGGTACATTACAACAAGATGTTGTAGGAATTGGTTATGCCTGCGGTAGTGCTTTACCAGCCGCAAGGTTATCGGTATTAAACCAGCAAACAGCTAATGTAACAGATGAAAACTATGCAGCTTATTTTGTAAACAACAATATTGGTAGTACTACAAACTCAATTAGTGGCGCAGTTTATGGTTTATATAACACCATTAATAATAATGCTTTTGCAATTAATTCAGGAGGTATTTTTGAAGCAAATGGTTCATTCAAGTCAATTGGTGTATTAGGTAGAACTTCAAAAGCAACAGCCGTTGGATCTTCGTTTGGAGGACCAGCCACACGCATTACCGTTGGAGTAATGGGCGTGGCAGATACAGTTGGCACATCTGTGTTTGGAGGTACGCCGAGTAATTTTGGAGTATATGGATATGCTAATCAAGGAATTAATTTAAATGTTGGGGTGTATGGCGAATGTCAAAATTTTTCAGGCGCATTTAATGCTGGTGTTTATGGCAGAGCGCCATTTGGTACAGGCGGTAGCGCTTATGCCGGCTACTTTGATGGAGATGTAAGTGTTATAGGTAATTTTACTAATCCATCAGACATAAGTTTAAAGCAAAATATAGATAGTATCAGTAATGCATTAAACATTATTAAGCAATTAAAACCATACAAATTTGATTTTAAAACATCTAGTTATCCACAATTGAATTTACCAACAGGAAAGCAATTTGGTTTGATTGCGCAAGATGTTCAACCTGTTTTGCCTGAAATAGTAAATGCTGCAAATCATCCATCATTAACATTAGGTGGTGTTACGTATGCTGCTGTATCTTATTCAACAGTTGAGTACGTTCAATTAATTCCGGTTATTATTAAAGCAATACAACTACTAGAAAGTAAATTACACCTAAGTGACAGTTTAAACTCTGTACAAGCAGCTCAAATTACTGCCTTAACAAGTAGCATTAGCTCGTGTTGTTCAAATTCAAGTGTGCGTTTAACAGGTATTAGTGGCGGTAGCATAAATCAACAAAACATTAATTTAAGTGATGCTGATGTAATAGTATTAAATCAAAATACGCCAAACCCATTTGCTGAGCAAACAACTATTAGTTATAACGTGCCGGCTAAATATAAATTTGCACAAATGGTTTTTAAAACAATTGAAGGTAAAATAATACGCACTGTAGATATTACCACTAAAGGCAAAGGCCAATTAAATGTATTTGCAAGCGATTTAAGTGCCGGTTTATATGTTTATAGTTTAATAGTAGATGGCGAAATAATTGACACCAAAAAAATGGTGAAAGAATAATTTATTTAACCCAAAATTTGTGATTTTTTTTAATTACAAATTTTGGGTTTAATTTTTAATAAAAATTTAAAACATGTTAAAAGTTCAAAACACAAAGGATTTGCTGATTTTTTTGACAAACAAAAAGTAACATAAAAAATTAAATAAAAAAGTTTTTTTGTAGGAAAATTAACTCGTATTACTTAAAAATACCCTTTAAATAGTAAAATTATTGATTATTTTATCATTTTTTAAGGACAGTAATTCTTATATTTTTCGTACATTTATTGGCTTAATTATTCAAATTTTATGTTCGATTTTCTTAAAAAAGTTTTTGGCACTAAATCTGCTAAAGAAATTGAGGCTCTTCAATCAAAAGTTAACCAAGTAAATACCATATACGCTCAACTTAATTCTGCTTCTAACGATCAGTTGCGTCAAAAATCAACCGACCTTAAAAATAAGATACAACAATCTATTAAAACTGAACTTGATGAAATAAATCAAATTAAATCAAACATTTCTTCTAATTTAGAAATGGATGTTAATACAAAGGAAGATTTATATAAACAAATAGATGATATAGAAAAAAATATCACTAAAAAAATAGAATCTACCTTGCTTGAAATTTTACCAGAAGCCTTTGCTATTTTAAAAGAAACCGCTCGAAGATTTAAAGACAATGAGTTTCTTGAAGTTACTACAAATGCAATGGATGAAAAATTCGCCAAAACTTTTAAAAATATACAAGTATCAGGCTTAAAAGCAAAATATGCTAATAAATGGTTAGCCGCAGGTAACGAAATTACTTGGGATATGGTACATTACGATGTACAGTTAATTGGTGGTATGGTTTTACACCAAGGAAAAATATCTGAAATGGCAACGGGTGAGGGTAAAACTTTAGTATCTACACTTCCTGTTTTTTTAAATGCCTTATCGGGTAGAGGTGTTCATGTTGTTACTGTAAATAATTATTTAGCAAAACGAGATAGCGAATGGAATGCCCCGTTGTTTATGTTTCATGGCTTAAGTGTTGATTGTATTGATAAACACGAACCTAATACAACAGAGCGTAGAAATGCCTATTTATGCGATATTACGTATGGAACTAATAATGAATTTGGTTTTGATTACTTACGCGATAATATGGCACGAGATGTTGAAGAATTAGTACAACGTAAACATAATTTTGCAATTGTTGATGAGGTGGATAGCGTTTTAATTGATGATGCCAGAACTCCTTTAATTATTAGTGGTCCAACACCGCAAGGCGATAAACATGAGTTTATGGAATATAAACCCCGTGTTGAAAAAATAGTAAATACTCAAAAATTATACGTGCAAACATGCATTACCGAAGCAAAAAAATTATTTGCAGAGGGTAAAGAAAAAGAAGCAGGTATTCCATTATTACGCGCATATAGAGGCTTACCTAAAAACTCAGCTTTAATTAAATTTTTAAGCGAGCAAGGTGTAAAAGCATTATTACAAAAAACAGAAAATCATTATATGCAAGATCAAAATAAAGAAATGCATAAAATTGATGCAGAACTTTATTTTACTGTTGAAGAAAAAAATAATCAAGTAGATTTAACAGAAAAAGGATTAGATTTTTTAACCGGTAACACCGATGACCCTAAATTTTTTGTAATTCCTAATGTAGGTGATGAAGTAGCTGAAATTGAAAAAAATATTTCAGACCCTAAAGCAAAAGCCGAAGCTAAAGAAATTGTTTTACGCGATTTTAGCGTAAAAAGTGAACGTATCCATACTGTACAACAATTATTAAAAGCATATACTGTTTTTGAAAAAGATCAAGAATATGTTATAGATGCAGGGCAAGTAAAAATTGTTGATGAGCAAACAGGCCGTATAATGGAGGGGCGTAGATATAGTGATGGTTTACACCAAGCCATTGAAGCTAAAGAAAACGTAAAAATTGAGGCAGCCACTCAAACTTATGCTACAATTACTTTACAAAATTATTTCCGTATGTATAATAAATTAGCGGGAATGACAGGAACAGCAACTACTGAAGCACAAGAATTTTACGATATTTATAAATTAGAAGTAGTTGAAATTCCTACTAATAGAGCCATTTCGCGTAAAGATGAACAAGATTTAGTTTATAAAACAAAACGCGAAAAATATAATGCTGTTATTGATGAAGTTGCAAAATTAGTTGCCGCCGGAAGACCAGTGCTAATTGGTACAACAACGGTTGATATTTCTGAATTATTGAGTCGAACACTTAAATTACGCGGCATAAAACATAATGTATTAAATGCAAAATTACATGCAAAGGAAGCAGATATTGTGGCTGAAGCAGGTAAATCAGGCACTGTAACCATAGCTACCAATATGGCTGGTCGTGGAACAGATATTAAACTAGGCCCAGGTGTAAAAGAAGCAGGAGGCTTAGCAATTATTGGAACTGAACGCCATGAAAGTCGCCGTGTAGATAGACAGTTAAGAGGTAGGGCAGGACGACAAGGTGACCCAGGATCATCTCAATTTTTTGTGAGTTTAGAAGATAACTTAATGCGTTTATTTGGAAGCGAACGTATAGCCTCTTTAATGGATAGAATGGGGTTAAAAGAAGGTGAGGTAATTCAACACAGTATGATTACTAAATCAATTGAACGTGCACAAAAGAAAGTTGAAGAAAATAATTTTGGAACACGTAAACGTTTAATTGAATACGATGATGTAATGAATGCGCAACGCGATGTTATATACAAACGCAGACGTAATGCATTATATGGCGATAAAATTAGTATTGATATTGCTAACATGATGTTAGAATTAAGCAGTAGTATTGTTGAAGAATATGCACCATCTAAAGATCACGAAGGGTTTAACATGGAGTGTATCCGAGTTTTTGGTGTAGAATCTCCATTTACAAATGCTGACTTTAATTCTAAAAAA
>CAZPSQ010000138.1:0-14324 GCA_964588755.1 uncultured Prosthecobacter sp.
CGATGGAGAACTTCCAGATGTCACACATGGCCACCCACTGGATGCCCGGCACGTCCTTGGAGGCGGTGCGGAGGGCGTTGCCCTGCGCCCCGCAGCCGACGAGGGCGCACTTGATGACGCGGCCTGCGGCGCTCTGCTGCGCCACGGCGGTCTTGCTGGTCACAAGGTAGAGTCCGCTGCTGGTCAGGGCACTGGTGCGGAGGAAGCCGCGACGGTCCATGAAGCGGGACAACGGCGCGGCGGAGGGATTGGAAGGCTGGGAATTCATGTGTTCGAGCGGGCGCAAGGTGGGCCGAAAATGGCAGAAGGACCTTAGTCAGCCTTCTTTCTGAAGATAACGCCGTCGATGGAGAAGTTTTTGGACTTGGAGGTGATCAGCGCGGCAGCCACGATCAGGATGGACAGGCCAATGTTGCCCACCACTTCGGCATCATCCGGCAGAGCGGCCAGGCCGAAGCCCAGCATCAGGAACACCAGACCTGCGGCCAGCAGACCGACCTCGGTGAACAGGCCGATGGCGGCCCAGACGCCGACGCCGACCAGCAGGTAGCCGACCACATTGGCGAAGGAGGTGGCCATGGACTCAGGCAGGAAGCTGTTGCTGGCCATGAGCTTGGCGATCGGCGGAGCCTTCTTGTCCGTGTAGTTGGCGATGCTGAAGGTGGCTTCCTCCCCGTTGCCCCAGCGGAACTTGTCCAGACCTGCCATGAACAGACGCATGCCGACCCAGAGGCGCAGCAGAAGATGGGCGAACGCATAGCTGCAGTTGAAGCTGCACTTCGAGGAGGAGGAGTCGGACATGAGGTGGTCGGTTTCTGGTTGTGGGAAGAAGGGGGCGGATTCTGAACCGTCACGGATTGGAAATCCAGCAGAATTTAGAACGCAGGTACTTCGTAAAAACTAACCACCGCCACCTTTTAAAAAAGCTGGAGTCCAGACGCTGCACCGCAATGAAAAGAGTCCCAGGCAGAGCATCTTTCTGCCGCCTCCCGCTCGCGACACTTGCCATTCCGGGCATCCCCGCTTAAAAAAGGCGGCTTATTCTTTAATTTCCCAACCCACTCTCATGAGCTCCCTCTCGACTCCCAAGCTCCCCGCCCAAGGCATTTTGGAACCTCTTGGCGATGAGGACCGCGACATTCTCAGCGGCTACGGTGAATTTCTCCCCGTGCAGCCAGGCCAGCACCTCATTGAGGAAGGCATGCAGCAGAACAGCCTCTTTTTCGTCGTTTCCGGCAAGTTCCACGCCACCGCCATGCGCGGCGGGCACAAGGTGCTGCTGGGCTCCATCCAGAAGGGCGAGACGGTGGGGGAGATCAACCTCCTGGACCCCAATGTGGCCAGCGCCACCGTGACCGCGGTGGAGTTCTCCCAGGTCTGGCGCATCGACGGCGGCAGCCTGGAAAGCTACATCAACGAGTATCCGCGTGCCGCAGCCTGGCTGCTGATTGGCGTGGGCCGCACCATCGCCCACCGCCTGCGCGCGGTGAACGAGAAGATCGCCGCCTTCTACAGCGCGTGATCCGGCAGGCCTGCTGACCACGTCCGGCATTGCGGACAACTGCCTGCCCTGCTGAGATTTCCCTCCCAATGTCTGGCCTGCTGCCATTCCCCACCCATACCTGGCTGGACGCCATTCAGGTCATCTTTCTCCTGTGCGCTGGACACGCGCTGATGGATTACCCTTTGCAGGGGGAGTTTCTGTCCACCTGCAAAAACCGCCATCTGCTGCGGGAGCGGAACGACCCTGCCCGGCCGGCTCATATCTGGCCCATCTGCATGACGGCCCACGCCCTGCTGCATGCCGTGGCGGTGTGGGCCATCACTGGCTGCTTCATTCTCTGCCTCATCGAATTTGTGCTGCACTGGGTCATCGACGCCGCCAAGTGCGAGAGCTGGACCACCTTCACCCAGGACCAGCTTTTGCATGTGATCTGCAAGATCGCGTACGTCATCGCGGCCATGCTTGTTTGATCGTTCGTCGTTCTCTGTTCGCAGTCCGCAGTTCTCCGTGCTAACAAGCCGGGAACAGCGAACCAAAAACAGCGAACTTTCCCCATGCAGCGCACCGCCATTCTGAACGTCGTCGGCCTGACCTCCAGGCTCATTGGCGAGCACACGCCGGCGATCCGCGCGTTTGTGGAGCGGAACCGCTCCGCGCTGGTGGAGCCCGCAGTGCCCGCCGTCACCTGCACCGCCCAGGCCGCCTACCTGACGGGACGCCTGCCGCGTGACCACGGCGTGGTGGCCAACGGCTGGTACGACCGCGACTATGCCGAGCACCGCTTCTGGAAGCAGCCGGAGCAGCTGATGCGCGGGGAGAAACTATGGGAGGCGCTGCGCCGCGTGGACCCGCAGTTCACCTGCGCCAAGCTGTTCTGGTGGTTCAACATGCACTCCACGGCGGACATCTCCATCACCCCACGCCCGCTGTACCCGGCGGACGGACGCAAGGTGTTCGATGTCCACACGCAGCCCATGCCGCTGAGGGAGCGCATCAAAAAAGACCTGGGCCACTTCCCTTTTCGTCACTTCTGGGGTCCCGGCTCCGACATCCAGTCGTCCATCTGGATCGCCAACAGCGCCAAGTGGGTGGAAGAAAAGCACTGGCCCGGCCTCTCCCTGGTTTACCTGCCGCACCTCGACTACAACCTGCAGCGCGTGGGGCTGGACATGGAAAAAATCGGCGCCGATCTGCGCCAGATCGACAATGTGGTGGGCGATCTGATCCGCTTCTACGAGACGCGCAACATCAAGGTGGTGCTGCTGTCAGAGTACGGCATCACGGATGTGGACCACCCGGTGCATCTGAACCGCGTGTTCCGCGAGAAGGGCTGGCTTTCCATCAAAGATGAGCTGGGGAGCGAGACACTGGACCTCGGCGGCAGCAAGGCCTTCGCCATCGCCGATCATCAGGTGGCGCATGTGTATGTGAATGATGCCAGCATCCTGCACCAGGTGCGCGGCGTGCTGGAGGCCACCCCTGGCGTGGGCCAGGTGCTGGGCAAAATGGAGAAGCACCTGACGGGGCTGAACCATGAGCGCAGCGGTGACCTGATCGCCATTTCTGACGCGCGAAGCTGGTTCACCTACTACTACTGGCAGGACGACAAGAAGGCGCCCGACTTCGCCCGCTGCGTGGACATTCACCGCAAATGCGGCTACGACCCGGTGGAGCTCTTTCTGGACCCGTCCATCAAGTGGCCCAAGCTCAAGATCGCCGGCAAGCTGGCCCAAAAAGCCCTGGGCCAGCGGATGCTGATGGACGTGATCCCGCTGGACGCCACCCTGGTCAAAGGCTCCCACGGCCGCATCCCTGAAGACCGCGCCGACTGGCCTGTGCTGATCGGGGACTTTGACCAGCTCCCACGCACGGGCACGCTCTCAGCGCATGAGGTGTGCGGCCATCTCTTCCGCCTGTGCGCGCGGGGAGAGGGAGATGCAGGGGCGGCAACTTGACGCCCTCCAACGAATCAGACCAGCCCAAGCCAGACTGGCCGTGCCGAGCGGCTATTCCGGCCTGCGGTCAAAGATGACCTTGGCCTTCTCCAGCTCGGAGGTGGCCCAGACGCTGAGGCCAGCTTCCTCAGACTCGGCGGAGCCTGTGATGTGCAGCCTGCGCACGTAATGCTTGTCCAGGAAGGCCACGATCTTCTCCGACACGCCAAGAATGCCACGATGCACGTGCAGGACGGGCTTTTTCTGCTTTCGCGCGGAAGCGCCCGCCTTCTGGGCAAAGCCTGTCGCCTTGGGGGCCAGCGTGAAGACCAGGGTGGCCTCGGAGTCACGCACGTTGGCGTCGATCACTTCCAGCATCTTCTCGGTGGCGGCCTCCTTGAGCTTGTAGGCAGGGTCCGGGGCCTCGGTCAGACCACCTGGGAACCATCCACCACGGGGCAGATCGTGTTTGACCGACCAGTCGAGCGCGGCGCGCTCGGCGCCGGTCTGGGAACCTGAAATGATGACAATCTTGAGAGGCATGAGCGGGAGGGTCAGGAAAAAGCAGAACCAAGGGCGGGGCAAGTGCCGATTCACCCTATTCCAGATGTTTTCCCAGCATCAGGTCGAGATTACGCTCCACGATCTCCCCCATGCTGTTGCAGGTGTCGAAGACATGGGTGCTGTGCAGCTGGCCCAGCTCCGAGCGGAGCTGGGTGACTTTTTCGAAGGGTTCCACCGCGTTGTTCTTCATGCACTTCAGCAGGGCGGAGATGCGCTGGTGCTCCGACAGGTAGCGGCGGGAGATGAGGCTGCGCTCCTCCTCCTGGTACTGCTTCATCGTGGGGAAGTTCAGGCAGGCGGAGCAGAGCTGCACCACGGGATTGTTCTCCTTGAAGAACTGGGGAAGATAGACGCCTTTGCGCCCCTCGTAGCTCTGCTGGTCAAAGTCGATGGCGCGGACGCGGTACTGCACCTCCTCAAAGTCGGGCGTCATGTCCACCACGTAGTTGTAGCTGCGCATGTCCCCCAGCAGGCGGATGAAGCAGCGCTCGCTGAACTTCACAAACTCCTTGGCCAGGCGCACGCGGTTGAGGTCGGGCCGGTGCAGGTAGTCGCGGATGAAGGCGTCCCCCGGGACGCCTGCAATATGCTCCTCCACCAACGTGCCGCCCCGGTGCATGAGGTAGTTGATGCGGTTGGGCGAAAGCAGGTGCTCCAGCTCCAGGCCATAGACACGGGAGGCGTCGGCCGTCTTGACGTAGAAGTGGTCGTAGTTGTCGTTGTACTGGTTCACCACACGCACGCGGAAGGGGCGGGAGTTGCCGAAGGTGCAGTAGTCCACGCGCTCCACAAACAGGTGCGGCACCGCGTGAAAGTCGCCGGTGCGCAGCAGGGAGTAAATACTGGTCAGCTTGGGGAACAGCACCTGCTGCATGCCGTGGGGATACAGCACGCTGCTCCAGAAGGTGGCGTTCCCCTCCTTGTCATAGAGCGGATAGCTGTCGGAGAATCCGCGCAGCTCGTCATACGTGGTGGGCAGGGAGTAGCAGCGGCCGAACTGGTCCAGGTAGGAGATCAGCTCATCGGTGACGGGGATGAAGTTCTTGCGCCGGGTGATCTCGTTCATGCTGGAGGGGTGTGTCGCATTTCACGTTCCAGAATTCAAGAGCAGTCCCGGGAGTTTCAAAAGGATGGAAAGGCCTTTTCACCCCCCGTTTCTAGCACGTCCCAAAGTTGCACCCTTCCTTCCCCGCGCCATCATGGACGGCATGAGCGACGTGTCCGCCCCAGCCCTCCCTGAAAGCCTGTCATCCCACGGCAAGTCGCGGCGCTGGCTGTTGCTGGGCGGGTTTGCCCTTGTGGTGACTGTGCTGGCCTTCCTGTGGATGCGCAATGCCCAGGGGGCGGTGGGGCCGAACCAGGAAACCGGCAGCATGGCCCCGTGCTGCGTCCAATAGCCCCCCTCCATGCTGACGCCCCTCGACCTGAAGCTCTTCCGCGACCTGGGCCGCATGAAGGGGCAGATCGTGGCGGTGAGCCTGGTGATGGCCTGCGGGCTGGCGATGATGATCATGACGCGCAGCATCGTGCTGACGCTGGAAACCACACGCGCCGCCTACTACCAGCGCAACCGGCTGGCGGATGTGTTTGGCACACTGAAACGCGCGCCGCTGGCGCTGGCGGACCGCATTGCGGAGCTTCCCGGGGTGGCGGCCATCGAGCCGCGCGTGGTGGTGGATGCCACGCTGGACCTTGTGGGTCTGACGGAACCGGCCTCGGGGCACCTTGTGTCCCTGCCGGAGGGCAAACCGCAGACGCTGAACCAGGTTTTCATCCGCAAGGGGCGCCTGCCGCAGCCTGATGAGCGCCGGCATGCTGTGGTGAGCGAGTCCTTTGCCCTGGCCAACAAGATGCAGATCGGCGACAGCGTGGTGGCGATCATCAACGGCCACCGGGACACGCTGATCATCTGCGGCATTGGCCTGTCGCCCGAGTTCGTGTTTGAGGCCCGCCCCGGGCAGACGCTGCCGGACAACAAACGCTACGGGGTCTTCTGGATGAACTACAAGGCCATCGCCGTGCCGTACAATCTGGACGGCGCGTTCAATGACATCTGTGTGGACCTGGCCCCCGGTGCGGAGCCCGGACCGGTGATCCAGGAGATGGACCGCCTGCTGGCCGCCTACGGCGCGCAGGGGGCCTACACGCGCAGGGACCACAACAGCGCCCAACGGCTGGATGACGAGCTGCGCGTGGTGCGCGCGCTGTCGCTGGCCTACCCCGTGGTCTTCCTCAGTGTGGCGGCCTTCATGGTGAATGCAGTGCTGGCCCGGCTGGTGCGGCTGCAGCGGGAGCAGATCGCCCAGCTCAAGGCGCTGGGCTACTCCTCCTGGCAGGTGGGGCGGCACTACCTGAATTATGCGCTGGTCATCGTGGTGCTCGGCACCCTCATCGGCGGTCTGGCCGGGCGCTGGATGGGCGGCGGGCTGCTAAGCATCTACGATCTCTTTTTCCGCTTTCCTGAGCTGAAGTTCATGATGGATTACAGCGCGCTGGGAGTCGCGCTGATGGTCAGCGCCGGGGCCTCCATCCTCGGCGTCATCAGCGTGGTGTGGATGGCGGTGAAGCTCCCGCCCGCCGAGGCCATGCGGCCGGAGCCGCCCGCCGACTTCAAGCCCTCACTGCTGGAGCGCATGGGTGTGACGAAGGGCACCGGCCCGGCCTTCCGCATGGCGCTGCGCAACATTGAACGCCGCCCGGCGCAGGCCTTGTTCACGGTTTTCGGCATCTCCTTGGCCACGGGGCTCATGGTGCTGCCGGGGTCGATGGCGGACAGCATCGACTACCTGCTGACCTACCAGTGGAATGACATCCAGCGGCAGGATGTGGTGGTGTTTCTCACCGAGCCTGGATCCCCCACCGCGCTGCATGACCTGGAGCACCTGCCCGGCGTCAGGCGTGCCGAACCCATCCGTGCGGTCCAGGCGCGCATCCGCTTCGGCCACCATTCACGCAGGCTGGCCGTCACCGGCATGCCGCGCAACGCTGACTTGAACCGGCTGATGGACGCGCAGCGGCGGCTCATTGTGATGCCGGAGGAAGGCATCGTCATGTCCGCGCAGCTGGGTGAAATCCTCGGCGCGCGCATCGGGGACCTGGTGCAGGTGGAGTCGCTGGAAGGCCGCCGCGCCAAGGTGGATGTGGCCATCCGCGGTTTCCTGGAGGACTTTGCCGGGGTGGCGGCCTACATGGACATTGAGGCGCTGCATCGCCTCATGAAGGAGGGCGACACGGTGAGCGGCGCCTACCTGGCCGTGGACCATTCCAAGTGGGAAGAATTCATGCGCACGGTGAAGGACACGCCGCGCGCGGCCATCACGCTGGTGAAGGCGGACCAGCTCGAGGCCTTTCGCAGCACCACGGGCCAGAGCATCGGCATCCTGCGCAAGCTTTACCTGACGCTGGCCGTCGTGGTGGCCTTCGGCGTGGTCTATAACAGCGCCCGCATCGCCCTTTCCGAACGCAGCCGCGATCTGGCCACGCTGCGGGTGGTGGGCTTCACCCAGCGGGAGGTGGCCGGCGTGCTGCTGGGGGAGCTGATCCTGCTGATCGGTGCCGCCCTGCCGCTGGGTCTGCTGTTCGGCAAGGGGCTGGCCACCCTGATCATGGAAAAGGTGCGCACCGAAACCGTGCGCCTGCCGCTGACGATCAGCCTGCACACCTACACCATGGCCGTGCTTGTGGTGGCCGGTGCGGCCTGCGCCTCATTCATTGTCGTGGGCCGCATGCTGCGGAAGCTGGACATGGTGGGCGTGCTGAAGGCGCGGGATTAAAGCAGTCATCACATTCCATGTGATGACCTTGGGCTGCCGCCGCAATGCATACGTGGAAAACACTCCAAGTCCGTCTTGTTGCGCCCGCCCGAGGCTGCCGCCAACATGGAGACACAAGAACATTCCAGGCCTCGGCCGTTGCCTTTGCCCAAGGCCATCTTTTGGAAAAAGATGGCTACTGCACTGCCGCCAGCACCTGCTCCAGATGCTCGTCCGGCTTCACCTTTTCCAGAATGGCGGCAATGCGCCCATCCTTGCCGATGATGAAAGTGCTGCGTTCTGTGCCCATGTATTTGCGGCCATAGAGCGACTTTTCCACCCACACGCCGTAAGCGTTGACGATGGCACGGTCCTCATCGGCAATCAGTGGAAAGGGCAACCCGTATTTTTGGATGAACCTGCCGTGCCTCTTCACGGAGTCAGTGCTGATGCCAAACACATGGGCTTTTTTGGCGATGCTGTCCCAGCCGTCGCGCAAACCACAGGCCTGCTTGGTGCAGCCGGGGGTGTCGTCCTTCGGATAGAAGTACAGCACCACCGGTTTCCCCACAAGCGCGCTGAGGGTGAGGGTTTCACCTGCCTGGAAGCCGCCACCAATGACGGGCGCGGTGAAATCGGGAGCCGGGGAGTGAAGGAGGGGCTTGCTCATAAGGACGATCAGCGGGGAACGATGGCGATGTAGTTGCGCACGGTGCTCCAGCCGGGATCTGAGTGCTCCCGGCCATCTGCCGTGCGGTAATACAAGGCGGAGGAGCGGCCGCCGTCGAGATTGAGGGCGCGCTGAATGCGGAAGCCAGGGACGACCTCCGAAGACGCCAGCGCATCCGCCAGCACGCCCAGGCTCGTGCCACGCGCGAGGCCGATGAGCCAGCGCTGGCCGCCATCCGTGGCGATGAAGGTGCGTGTGGTGTTCCTGCGACGCTCCAGGCTTGGCACCGCCCGGCCCGCATCAACAAGACGCGGTCCGGCCTGCAGGAACTGCGCGGCGCTTTGGCGGCTGCGCGCCTCGGCATTCCACAGGAGCTGCGGTTTGCCGCCGGCCGCCACCACGGCGCCGGTGAGCAGCTTGTTTGCCTGCCAGCCCCCCGTGCTTGTGCCATCCGCCCTCATGAGGCCCATGGGGGTGAACTGAGGTGTGAAGAAGCCGCCATTCACCCCGGCCGCAGCCCCGGCCTGACGCATGCTGGTCGTGATCTGTGAGCCGCCCGCAGCGTCCTCCGGCTGATCGACGATCTTCAAGATGTGCTGGCGGCTGTCGAACAGGACCACTTCAAAAGCGATGGAGCCGCCGCCCGCCGAAACGGAAGTTTGATGGAAAGACGCGCCGCCGACCAGTGCAACGCCGCCATTGACCACGGGTGCATCAGGGGAAGAAATATCCCCTTCCGCCAGCGGCGCGGCTGCCTCATGCCCTGCACCTCGTCCCAGGAGGGATAGGCGGGCGCGAGCGAGGGGGGGGCCGCTGCCGGCACTACAGGCGTGCCGCTGACGAGCGGCACAGGAGGCTCTGGCAGCGGCGTCCGGGCGCAGCCCGCCAAGGAGAGGAGGGCAGACGCGGCGGCTATGGCACGGCAGGACATGGGTGGAATCAGGCCAGCGCGGCCAGTTTATCTTTCATCGTGGCCAGCGCCCGGGCGCGGTGGCTCATTTCGTTTTTCCACTCGGCTGGCATGACGCCAAAAGTGTCGTCAAAACCTTCGGGGATGAACAGCGGATCATAGCCAAAACCGCCCGCCCCCTGCTCCTGGGTGAGCAGCGTCCCCTGAACGCGACCAAAGGTGGTGTGGAGAACCACACCGTCGCGGGCCAGCGCCATGCAGCAGAGGAAGCGCCCGCTGAACGGCGCTTTCTCCGGCACCTTGGCCAGCTCCTGCTTGAGCTTCACGCGATTGTCCTCAGCGTTGGCGTGTTCCCCTGCATAGCGCGCGCTGCGCACGCCAGGATCGCCGCCGAGGGCGTCCACCTCCAGGCCGGAGTCATCCGCCAGCACAAGCAGGCCCGGGAGCTGGCGGCTGCCGCTCACCGCCTTGATGATGGCGTTGGCCTCAAAGGTGTCTCCTGTTTCCTCGTCCAGCGTGACGCCTGGATGAGCGCGCAAATCCTGCACCTGCCACTTGTCCCCTAGGATGGCGGCGACTTCTTCGGTTTTGTGGGCGTTGGAGGTGGCGAAAACGAGGGAGGGCATGGCTGCCCCCATGGTGTGCGGTGGCGCGGGGAGAATCAACCGCCGGGCAGGGCAATTTACGAATTCCAGGACGGGCCGGCCTTATTGCGAGACCTGGCCTTTCAAACCACAAATCATCGATGCTACCGCATCAGCGGCTCCAGCAACCGATCCTCCGTGATGATGCCCATGGGCTGCTGCTTTTCGTCCACCACGACGGCGAGCCGACGCCCCTGCTTGCGCATGCGCTGCAGGGTGTGCAGCGCGGGGATCTCCCCATGCACCGTGTCGAGCGTGCGCATGTGCTGGCGCACCAGGCGGTCCGGCGGGAGGGTGGCAGGCAGCTCGGCGGTGTCCAGCACGCCGCTGAAGTCTCCTTTGTCCCCCAGCACGGGCAGCAATGTCAGGTTTTGCTCACGGGCCAGAATGAGGGCGGTGTGCAGCGGCAGCTCGGCCGCCAGCGCGATGCTGCGCGTGAGAGGCTGCATGAGGTCTGAGGTGCGCAGCTTTTTGTAGTCCAGCACGCGCTCGATCAAATGAGTGGCCGTGGGGGAAAGCTGGTGCTCGGCGGCCAGCTCCTGGGCCAGCGCCTTCAGGTCATCCCGCCCACGCGTCTGGTTCGCCTCGCTGGCGGCCTCAGCGCCACCTGCCGCGGTGTTTCCCGGCGCGAAGGCATGAAACAGCGGCCGGGCGAAACCGACCAGATGCACCAGCGGCGACACCTTCCTCAAAGAACGAAAGGGGTAACGCCGGAAAAGCTTTTTCGGCATCACCTCAAGGCCGATCAAAAACACAGGCAGCGCCGCCACAAAGGCCAGCGCATAGCCCCAGAAGCTGACACGGTGGACGATGGGCAGCGCGATCAGCAGAAAGGCCCCCAGGTTCGTCAGATGATTGGCCACGGTGATGCAGCCAATGAGGGCGTCGCGATCCTCCAGCAGCGGCAGCAGGCGGCGGGCGCGGTGGTCCCCTTCGCTGGCGGCATGGCGCACCCGCACACGGCTGACGGCCATCACCGCGCCCTCCAGTCCGGAAAGGATGAAGGACAGGGCGAGGCAGAGGAAAAGGAGGAACAAGGTCATGACTGAGCGTTATGCAGCTTCAGAAGCTTCCGCAGGCGTGGACTTCACGCGCAGCTCGATCTCCTGCACGCGGGCGCGGACGACACGGCGGACCTTGATGTCGCAGGTTTCGAGGTGGAGCCGCTCGCCGGCCTTGGGCACATGGCCAAGCTGGTTGAAAACCAGGCCGCCAATGGTGTCGATGCCGCTGATGGGGTCCAGGCTGGTGCTGTCCAGGTCGAGGTCCAGCTCATCCCGCAGGTGGTCGAGGCGGGTGCCGCCGTCCACCAGATAGCGGCCGGAGCCCAGGTCACGGATTTCAGCGGCCTCGCCTTGCCAGGGGGCGGCATCATAGAGGATCCAGTCGGCGATCTCGCGGCGGGTGATCATGCCCTCAAGGCCGCCATATTCGTCAGCAATGAGCACCGGACGTTCGTCGTTTTGCAGGTGCTGGTGCAGCACCTCCAGCACAGGCATGGTTTCTGGAACAAAGGCGGGCGCGCAGAGCATGCCGCGCCAATCCGGGCGGTCCGCCAGCTTCCAGGCCGTGGTGTCAACGATCCCTTCCACCGAGTCGGGCGTCTCCCCGTAGATGATGACGAAGCGCCCTGCGGCCTTTTCCAGCACGGCATTGATTTTCTGCGGCGTGTCCGTGCTGCTGACCAAAGCCAGGTCCACGCGCGGGATCATGCAGTCGCGCACGGTCAGAGCCTCGATGTCGAGCGCCTCATGGATCATGGCGCTTTCATCACTGTCCAGCAGGCCCTGCTCCTGACGCATTTCCACCAGCGTCTCGAACTCGTCCCGCGTGACGCGCAGGCGGGTTTTCACATGCCGCGCCACAAACCGGTGCAGCAGGATGTCCGTGGCGCGGTCGGCAAAGGTCAGCAGCGGGTCGATCACAATGCGCAACGGGTGCAGCAGGCGCAGACTGCCGAGCAAAACCACCGAGGGCTCGCGAGCGGCAAAAAATTTAGGGGCCATGTCTCCTAGCAGGACCGTTGCCAAGAAAAGCACGGATGATGTCAGCCACGGATTCCACCCCAGGAGATGACGCAGCGGCCCGATGACCAGCCACAGGCCCAACGCGGCCAGCGCCAGATTCAGCGCGGCGGAGAGCAGCAGCGCGCGGTGCAGCTGGGTGAAGGGGCTGGCCGCGATGGCGCGCAGCCGCCGGGCCACCTGCCCCTCCCCGGCCGCCACCAGCTGGGCCTGCACATCCCTGACGCTGTGGATGGCCGTCTCAAACGCGGAGGTGACCGCGAGGATCAGCAGCAGGTTCAGGTAAACAAAGAGGGCGAGAAACAGCAGGGGCATCTAGTAGGGGCAAATCCAGTGTCAACGAGGCCAGAGTGAAGGGTCAAGGCGGAAATAACGCGGCATTCCTGCGCATCATTGGTGCCTTTTCGCGCATATATATCGCAGGAAAAGCGCGATCAGCCGCGTTCGCCTTCGTCCACTCCACCGGCCATACGCACTGACTTCCGCCAGACAGGCCGCCCTTCAATCAAACATGAGCATCATTAACGCCCTCTTTGGAACCGCCAATCAAGTCAATGTCTCGGATGTCCAGAAGGACCTCGACCCCGTTTTGATCCAAGGAGAGCAGGTCCATAGCGCGTTCAAAGTCGTGCGCGATCTTTTCGTCTTCACTCAAAGCAGGCTCATCCTGGTGGACAAACAGGGCCTCACCGGGAGCAAAACAGAGTATCACTCGATCCCCTACCGCTCCATCACCCAGTTTTCGGTCGAAACAGCGGGCCGCTTTGACATGGACGCCGAGCTCCACGTCTGGGTGTCCGGCCACCCCACGCCCATCCACAAGAAGTTCAGGAGCGGCACTGACATCGTGGGCATCCAGAAGATGCTCGCCTATTTTGTTTTGGCCCGTTGAAAAGCCCCAGCCACCCGTCCGTAGAACCACAGCAAACTCATTCTCACTCTTCCCCAACCATGCGCCCGCTCATCCTTGCCCTGCTCTTTTCCACCGCCAGCCTGCAGGCTGCGGACAAACTGAAAGTCCTCATCATCGACGGCCAGAACAACCACAAATGGGACATCACCACCCCGGTGCTCAAGCATGCGCTGGAGAGCAGCGGCGCCTTCACGGTGGAGGTGAGCACCACACCGCCCAAAGGCGCGGCCAAGGAGGCCTGGACCGGGTGGACCCCCGTCTTTGGGGACTACAAGACTGTGGTGAGCAACTACAATGGCGAACCCTGGCCGGAGGGCGTGCGCGCGGCCTTCACCAAATATGTCGCAGATGGCGGTGGTTTTGTCTCCATCCACGCGGCGAACAACTCCTTCCCCGAGTGGAAGGAATACAATGACATGATCGGCGTGGGCGGCTGGGGCGGCCGCAATGAAAAGTCAGGCCCGTGGATCTATGTGAAGGACGGCAAGCTCTTCCGCGACACAAGCGCCGGCAACGGCGGCGCGCACGGCCCGCAGCATGAGTTTGTGGTGGAGACGCAGATCACCGACCACCCCATCACCAAAGGTCTGCCGAAGCGCTGGCTGCATGCCAAGGACGAGCTCTACAGCAAGCTGCGCGGCCCGGCGGAAAACGTGCAGGTGCTGACCACTGCCGTGTCCGACCTGACCCAGGTGGGCGAGCCTAATAATCTCGTGCTCAGCTACCAGAAAGGCCGTGTCTTCCACACCACGCTGGGCCATGCCGACTACTCCATGCTGGACCGCGGCTTTTACACCCTGCTGCAACGCGGCACCGAATGGGCGGCCACGGGAGATGTGCAGGCGACCGCCGCCGTCCCTGCCGATTTCCCCACGGAAACCGCCGTCAGCGTGGTGAAGCTGGAGGGCTATCCGAAGCAGGAGGCTCCGAAGCCGAAGAAGTGACGGGAACCGTCAAGAGGTCAAAGGTCAAGCAGTGGTCAAGAGTCGGGCCTGGGGAGTTCGTTGTCACCCACTGCACGACGCTTGACCTCTTGACGCGCAGCACATGACCTCCGGTCTTTTCTCAATGCCCCTTCTCGATCATCCGGGCGAACTCGGAGAAGAAGTATTTGGCATCATGCGGGCCGGGGGCGGCCTCGGGGTGATACTGCACGCTCATGACGGGGGCCTCGCGGTGGCGCATGCCTTCCACGGTGCCGTCGTTGAGGTTGATGTGCGTCACCTCGACATGGCTGGGCAGTGAGCCGGGGTCGATGGCAAAGCCGTGGTTCTGGCTGGTGATGGCCACCTTGCCATTGCGCAGGTCCTTCACCGGCTGGTTCCCACCACGATGGCCGAACTTCAGCTTGAAGGTCTTGCCACCGTAGGCGTGGCCCAGGATCTGGTGGCCCAGGCAGATGCCGAAGA
>CAZPSQ010000139.1:0-14287 GCA_964588755.1 uncultured Prosthecobacter sp.
TTCCAACGGTGCGGACCCGTCAAGAAACCAGGACTGAGCGGCCCGCACCGGTAGAAATCCGCCGCTGACGGCAAAAAATCCTCTCCGGCCAGGGGTCCGCGCAGTTTCGCGCTTTACTCCCGATTCGAAAGTCGCTAACAATCGCATTTGGACGGCATTAAATGCCGCCGCGCACTCATAAACTAACCCCATTGTTACCTGCCGCCATGCTTCTCCGCCGTCTCAGTCTCGCCACCCTGGCGTTGTTGTCGCTCGCTTCGCCATTAAAGGCCGACATTCTCGTGCTCAAAAATGGTGACCGCAAAGAAGGCACCATCATCAACGAGTCGCCAACCGCCGTCCGGATGAAATACCGGCTCACGGAAAAGATCTGGGATGAAAAGGATTTCCCCCGCGCAGATGTGGCGGAAGTCATCCGCCAGCGCCCTTCCGAACTTGCGATCGAGCAGCAAAAACTCAAGGAACTCCTGCCCACCAAGGACATGCTCGGCGCGGACGAGTATGAGCGGATCGTCCAGGACCGCCTGCGTCCCTTCGTCAACCAATTCCCCGGCACTCCCGAGGCCACCCTGGTCGAGGGTATGATCAAGGAACTCCAGTCCGAAAAAGAAAAAGTGGTCTCCGGCCAGCTCAAGGTGGACGGCAAGTGGCTGAGCCCTGAAGAAGTGAAGCGGGACGACTACAACATCCGTGCCTACCGTCTGCGCAGTGAGATCAAGGGAATGGCCTCCAGCCAGAGGTGGGAGGACTGGGTGCAGGCCCTGCGCACCTATGACCGTTTCATCGACCCGAACACCGGCTTCTTCGCCTCCACCCACTACCCTCTGCTGGTCCCTGAGGCTCTCGATGTCCTCAAGAACTACGAGACGGTGCTGCTCAAGATGATCCGTGAGCAGCCCATCCTCCAGAAGTCCCAGGAGGACAGTCTGCTGCGACTGGTGGAGCCGGATCTGACCAAAACCAAAAATGCCCTCAAGAGCCGTCTGGACGAATGGAAAGCCCAATACGATGCCGAGAAGCGCTCCCGCATCCGCTGGCTCATCCCCTACAAGCTGGATCTCGCCAGCCTGAATGAAGCCCACAAGGCCGTTGTCGCCGAACGCGCCAAGCTGCAGACGCTCGATCTCGAATCCCTCACCAAGCAGAACGAACTGCTGGTGGCTGTCTTCCGTTACCTGGCTGACGAGAACGCCGTCGAGGCTGAAGCCGCCCTGGACAATGCGGTAAAGAACGCGGGCAGCAACACCCGTGACTACTCCCGCATCTTCGCCGACCTGCGCGGCCGCGTTACCACCCTCAAGAATGAGATCCAGCGCAAGAAGAACGCCCAGCGCGCCTTCAACGCCAGCACCACCGCCATCGGCGGCGGCACCGGCCCGATCATGGACGACCGCGTGGCCAAGGCCCTGGCAGATGCCGAAGGCGGCACCAAGCCCGCCCCCGCGCCTGCACCGGCTGAAGACCCCAACGCCCCCATCGGCAGCGCACCCGCGCCAAAGGCTGCCCCCACCCCTGCACCGGCTCCCGCTCCTGCACCGACTCCCGCCAGTTCGGCTCCTGCCGTGGTGGTCGAAGAGGAAGGCTTTCCCATCGGCATCGCCCTCGGTGGCGGTGCCCTGCTGCTCGTTCTCATCGTCCTGATGATGATGCAGAAGAAGAAAAAGAACGACGAATAGTCCCGCGCCAGCGGCAAGGAATCACGGACGGGCTGCCAATCACTCGATGGCGGCCCGTTCTCACACCGGGAACTGCCGCGCACTGCAACCTTCACCCAATACCAAGCCATGCCTCACGTCACCACAAACGGAATCCAAATGTACTATGAAGAACGCGGCAGCGGAGATCCGCTGATCTGCATCATGGGCGTCACCGCCCCCGGCGGCGTGTGGGACGCCCACGCCCAGGCATGGGAAAAGCACTTCCGCTGCATCCTTGGCGACAATCGCGGCGTGGGCGAGACGGACAAGCCGGCAGGCCCCTACACCAGCGCCATGATGGCGGACGACTACGCCGGGCTGATGGACAAGCTGGGCATCAAGCAGGCGCGCGTGGTCGGCTGCTCGCTGGGCTCCGTCATCGCGCAGCAGCTCGCGCTGCGGCATCCGGAGAAAGTGAAGAGCATGATCCTGATGTGCACCTGGGCACGGCAGGACCGCTTCGGCCTGTACACGTGGCAGCACATGCAGAAGTGCAAGGCCACGATGCGGCCGGAGGATTTCATGCACTACGTGCAGATGCTGATCTTCACCAAGCCGTGGTTCGACAATGACGACTGCTGGAACAACATGCAGCAGGGGCTGAAGGACGCGGCGCTGAACCCGGCCCCGCAGCCGGTGCATGCCATGGAGGCCCAGGCCGCCGCAGCCACCACGCACAACACGCTGAACGAGCTGAAGAACGTGAAGTGCCCCACGCTGGTCATCGGCGGCAAGGACGACGTCTTCACGCCGAAGTGGATGGGCGAGGAAGTGGCGGCGGCGATCCCCGGCGCGGACCTGCACCTGTATGACAACGCGGGCCATGCCTTCCACTGGGAGTGCCTGAACGACTTCAATCCGCGCACGACGGAGTGGCTGCTGAAGCACTAACTGGGTGCTTCCCTTTGTCCCGGACCATGGCATCTTTGGCCGCTGGGCGGCGGAGAGCCATGGTCTTTTTTTTGAATCACCTTTTGTCCCTATGATGAACGCCCCGGCCAATGCCACGCTCGCCATGCGGCTGTCGCTTGCCACCGGTTTCCTGATGCTGGTGATCAAGGTGGGCGCGTATGTGCTGACGGGATCTGCGGCCGTGCTGGGAGACGCGGCGGAGTCCGTGGTGCATGTGGCGGCGGTCATGTTTGCCTCCTTCAGCCTGGGGCTGCGGCACAAGCCGGCAGACAAGGACCATCCTTATGGCCACAGCAAAATCGCCTTCTTCTCGGCCGGGGTGGAGGGCGGGCTGATCTTCCTGGCGGCACTGTTCATCATCTATGAGGCGGTCCACCGCTGGCTGGAAAACATGCCCCCGTCGAACTTGGACGAAGGCCTGGCACTGACCGCGCTGACGATTGTGATCAACGCGGCGCTGGGCTGGTATCTGGTGCGGACAGGAAAGAAGGCTGGCTCCTTGATTTTGGAGGCCAATGGCAAGCATGTGCTGACGGATGTGTGGACCAGCCTGGGCGCGATCGTGGGCCTGGGCCTTGTGGCCCTGACCGGCTGGTACGGCTGGGACCCGATCTGCGGCCTCATCATGGCGGCGAACATCATGTGGACAGGCTACGGCCTCATGCGCCAGAGCGTGGGCGGGCTGATGGACACGGCAGACCCAAAGCTCACCTCGGCGCTGGAGGCCACCCTGCGTGAGGAAACCCGGAAGCACGGCATCCAGTTTCACGCGCTGCGGCATCGTGACGCGGGGGAAATGCACTATGTGGAGGTGCATCTGCTGTTTCCTGACGACATCCTGCTGCGCGACGCGCACCGCATGGCCACCCAGATCGAACGGGCGGTGCAGGACAGCATGCAGTGCGCCGTGCTCATCACCACCCACCTGGAAAGCCAGGGCGACCACGACGAGCTGCACATGGACGGCGAGGCCAGCGACCCGAACAGCCACCGCGCGTGATGTGGCGGGAATGGCTGCCGCAGCCTTGACGGAGCCGCGTTGCGGCGCAAGTGGGCAGCCCTGATGATCCCGCTGAATGCTGACGCCTTGAATGACCCCGCGCTCCCATGGCACGTCACCGTGCTGGAGGAGACCGGCTCCACCAGCGACTGGCTCAAGGCACGTGCCGCGGAGCTGCCGGTGGGCTCCGTGGTCTTCACCGAGTCCCAGACCGCCGGCCGCGGCCGACGGGACAACCGCTGGATCGCGCCACGCGGGAAGGACCTGATGTTTTCCATGCTGCTGAGGCCGGAGACACCGCTGGAAAAATGGCCGCGCATCACCACACTGGCCGCCCTCGCCTTGTGCAAGGCGATCGAGGCTGAGCTGCCCCTGCAGCCACGCATCAAATGGCCGAATGACATTTACCTGCGAGACCGCAAAATCAGCGGGCTGCTGGCGGAGACGGTGTCGGTGCGGGGATCGCTGGTGCTGGTGCTCGGCATTGGCCTGAACGTGAACACCCTGGACTTTCCGCCCGAGATCACCGGCACCTCCCTGCTGAAAGAGGTGCTGTCCCCTGCCCTGCCAGAGCTGGACCGGAACGTGCTGGCCGCCGGCCTGCTGGAGGCGCTGCATGCGGAGTTTCAGCGGCTGGAGGATGATTTCAGCGGGGCGGTCGCCGAAGTGCGCAGCCGGAGCTGGCTGATCGGGCGGCAGATCCGCGCCAAAGCCCCCCAGGGGGAGGTGTTTGGCCGTGTGCTGGACCTGACCGAGGAGGGCCACCTGATGCTGGAATTTGCCGATGGCAGCACTCACACGCTGACAAGCGCGGATGAAGTGCGGGATGTGCAGAAATAGCACCCTTGAGGCCTGTCATGGTCCAACAGCAGGCGGCGCTGACGCCTTGCAAATGGGGCTGCCGCACCCGCCGGATCTCCTGTGGCGATTTTTTAAAAATGTCACATGTCACTGAAATTAAGTGATTTATGAAATAAAACCATGCCTTTACCAGTTCTGGCGGAGCTGGATGCCGCGATCCATGGAATTCTTTTCGTTAAATTTTTATCGAATTGAAACCAAATATGTGTCATGTTTCGAGCGTTTTGGCTCATACATTCATAGTATTTGAGGAAGAACCCCCATCATCATTTTCCCATGACTGAAGAAACTGATCCCGCAGCCGATGCCCAGGAAATTCCGACGGGAGGCACCGTCTTTCCAACATTGGAAGAAATCGCGGCACTGCTGCCGCAGTATGAGTTTCACGATGTCCTTGGCGTCGGCGGAATGGGCGCGGTGTATCTGGCCCGCCAACCGGCCCTGGACCGCTGGGTGGCCATCAAGCTGCTGCCGGGGGAACTGTCGCAAAACGAGGAGGATGCGGCAAGGTTCATCACCGAAGCGCGGTCGATGGCGAAGCTGACGCATGCGAACATCGCCGCTGTGCATGACTTTGGCCAGACCGACCAGGGGCAGATGTATCTGGTGATGGAGCATGTCAATGGCCTGAGCCTGCACCAGATCATCCATGGGGAGCACGGGCTGGACCCCATCGGGGCGCGCGCGCTTGTCACACAGCTCTGTGACGCGCTGGACTATGCGCACAGCCACAATGTGATCCACCGCGACATCAAGCCCGCAAACATCCTTGTCACCGGAGACTGGCAGGCAAAGCTCATCGACTTCGGGCTGGCCCATGACAAGGAAGCCACGGCGGCGGCGGATGCCGAGTACGGAACGCCGGATTATGTGGCCCCGGAGCGCCTGCAGGCCGGAGCGGCGGTGGACCACCGCACGGACATTTACTCCCTCGGCGTGGTGATTCATGAGATGTACACGAAGCTGACGCCCCAGGCCGCAGGGGCCGCCGCAGGCCAGGGGCTGCCGCCTGAATACGCGAGCGTGGTCAGCCGCTGCATGATGGCAGATCCGGCGCACCGGTTTCAGCGGTGCCATGAGATCAAAACCTTCCTGAGCGCGGCGGTGAACATCCCGGCGGCCGCGGCGCCACCCGCACCAGCCCCGCATGCGGTCCCGCCGCAGCTGCAGGCCCGCGTGCGCCAGCCCGTGCCAGCCTCCCGCCAGACCTACAAGCAGAGCAACGGCCTCCCTGGCTGGGCCTGGGCCGCAGCCTGCGCTTTCCTGCTTGGGGGCGGCGCCTGGTTCATCAAGCAGCAGGGCAGCGGGGAAAAATCCCCCGCCGAAGTGGCAGACACCGCGCCGACTGATCCGGCCGGCAAAAAGGAGGACCCGGCCGCGATGACGCAAGCACCGATGCCGACCGCGCCAGTGATCACGGATGCGCCCCCCGGCCCCTTCAAACCCGAGCCGGGCAGCTTTGCCCCCCTGAAGCGCCTGAAAGGCCATAGCGAGATCGTGTACACATGCGGTGTCCTGCCAGACCAGCGACGCGCGGTGTCCGGCGGCCACGATGACACGCTGAAGCTGTGGGACGTGGCCACAGGCGCGGAGCTGAAGAGCTTCCCCTCCCCCGTGGGGGACATTCATGGGCTGAAGGTGGCCTCCGACGGCAGGCGCGTGCTGCTCCACTCCTTCCGCTCTGATCAGGTGGCCATCTTCGACCTGGAGGAGGGGCGGACGGTGGCCAGCACCAAAGCGCCCACTGACAGGCTGACGAACACGGCATGGTCGGGAGATGAGAAGAGCGTGTACCTGATGTGCAATGACACAGACGGCGGCGTGTACCATTGGGACCCCGCGCAGGGCGCGGAGGCACACAAGCTACCCGAGTGGACACGGGCGGCCTACCAGGTGTTTCCGCTGCCTGCGGAAACGAAGGGGGGGGCAGCCCAGCTGCTGGTCATTGGCAACACGATGAAGCCCAACCCGAATCCTAACCCGAGTCCAGGCCAGGGGACGCCCCAGCCCATCGTCGCAGACAAGGCCTGGGCCTCCCTGTTCTCGGTGCCGGATCACAAGCTGATCCGTGATCTGCCGGACTACACGAACATCCGCAACCGCCTCTCCCTCTCCCCCGACGGCAGCACGCTCATGGGCGGGCTCGGCTCTCTCTTTCTGCTGGATGTGCCCGCGCTGACCACACGGTTCAGCATGGGGGCGCCCGGGAACATCAGCTGCTCCAGCAGCGCCTGGGCGGCGGGTGGCAGGCTGATCATCGCAGGCTACGCGGACGGCAGTTTGGACATCCGCGAGGCGGAGACGGGCACGCAGCTGGCCCACCTCAACATCGGCCTGCGGTCCAATTCCCTCAGCCTCTCCCAGGATGAGACCTGGATGCTGGTCTCCGGCTTCCCGCTGGACATGAACAACTCGAAACCCGAGGACATGGAGCTGCTTGTGGTGGGGCTGCCAGACCTCAAAAAGGCCGGTTCGGACAAGAGCTTCCTGGCCTTTGCCACGCATCAGCTGGCCCGGCTCGACAGCCTTGACCCTGAACTGGCCGCCCTCCGGGCCCAGGCTGACGGGCAGTTGAACGACCTCACCGCCAAGTATGGCGCCGCGCTGAAACGTGTGGCGGCCACCGGCACGGCGCAGGAGCAGTTTGCCATGAACGCGGAGGCGGATGCCATCGCGAGTGGCAAGGCAGTGCCCCCTCCCCCGACGGACGCTGCCACCACGGGCGAGCACCGGCGCCTGCGCGACATCTTCCGCCAGCAGGCCGCCCAGCTCCAGGCACAGCGTGGCCCGGCAGGCCTTGCAGTGAGTGACGCCCTGGCTGGCGACATCAAAAAGCTGGGGTTCCGCCGTCTCCAAGACGGAGACCGCCTTGGTTCCGTCCGCTGCACCGCGCTGCTCATGGCCTTGGGCACCCCCAGGCCCTCCTCCAGTCTGGCCGCCAATGCCAGCAGGAGCGCGCCCATCGGCGGGTCTTTGCCCATGCCGCCCTCCGCACCGGCCGCGCCCATGGCCCCGACTCAGGCCCCTGCGGAGACGCCGATTGCCGGACCTTCCACCGCCAAGGCAGACTTCATCAGGGAGATCAAGATCGACGTGGCCATCGGCCGCCCCACCAAAACCAAGGGCGGCGACTTTGATGACAAGATGCAGATGATGGCGCCCAAGATCAAATTGACCAACACCTCCCTCAAGCAGGCCTATGACGGCTACAAGGCGGCCTTCCTGCTGATCGGCGAAAGCGCGGTGGACTCCAAGATCATCAAAGTGATGCAGCGGCAGGAGTTCCCGGTGTCCATCCCGGCGCGGCTGCCATTGGAAAAGGAGCTGCCCACCGTGACCACGATGTATGACACCACCGGCGCGCGGTTCGGCTTCAGATATGAGGGCTGGGTGGTGCAGATCACCGGCCCCAGCGGGGAGATCGTGCACACCAAGTCCACCTTTCCCAGCATGGAGAAGGCGCCGGAGCTGATCAGCCAGTTGAAGGAGGGGGAGTGCTATGACCGAAAGCTGAAGGCCGCGGAGGACCCATCCCTCATCCGCAGGCGTCTCTGAACGGCGTCCCAGTCCGGTGTTCGTCATTGAATTTGCCCGGACTTCAGACTATGGGCGCGGTTCCTCATGTTCCGCGCCATCCTCACGTCCCGTCTCCAAGCCGCCTTCACCGCCGCTGGCATCCAGCCGCCGGAGGGCTTCACGCCCGCTGTCGTCATCGCCTCGGACACGCGCTATGGGGACTACCAGAGCAATGCGGCCATGGTGCTGGCCAAGCAGCTCAAAACCAACCCGCGCGCGCTGGCGCAGCAGATCGTGGACAAGCTGGACGTGGCTGATCTGTGCGAGAAGACGCCCAGCATCGACGGCCCCGGCTTCCTGAACTTCACGCTCAGCGCAGGAGCGCTGGCCCAGCGGCTGGCCTTGGTCGTGAAAGACGACAAGGTGGGCGTGCCTGCCGTGGAAAAGCCGAAGACCATCGTGGTGGACTTCTCCGCGCCGAACATCGCCAAGCCCATGCATGTGGGGCACATCCGCAGCACCTTCATTGGTGACTCCCTGGCCCGCGTGGCACGCTTCATCGGCCACAACGTCATCACCGACAACCATGTGGGCGACTGGGGCACCCAGTTTGGCATGATCATCCACGGCTGGAAGACCCAGCTCGACAAGGACGCGCTGGCCAAAGACCCGATCCATGAGCTGGTGCGCGTGTACAAATCCATCAACGCAGCCACGAAGGACAACGAGGCCGTGCTGGAAACCTGCAAAGGCGAGCTGGTCAAATTGCAGCAGGGCGATGCGGAAAACCTGGGCATCTGGAAGGAGTGCGTGCGCCTGACGCTGGAGCAGTTGGAGAAGGTGTATGGCGCGCTGGACATCAAGTTTGACCACTACCTGGGCGAAAGTTATTACAATGACGCCCTCGCCCCGCTGGTGGCGGACATGCTGGCCAAGGGCATCGCCACGATCAGCGACGGTGCCACCGTGGTGTTCAGCGATGGCAGCGTGAAGCCGGAGAACGACCCCTTCCTCATCCGCGACAAAGACGAATGGAAACCCACGCCCTGCATCATCCGCAAGGGTGACGGCGGCTTCCTGTATGCCACCACGGACCTGGCCACGATCGATCACCGTGTGAACGAGTGGAAGGCGGATGAAATCTGGTACGTCGTCGGCGCGCCGCAGCAGCTGCACTTCCGCCAGGTCTTCGCCGCGGCGCAACGCCGTGGTGTGACGACGAAGATGATCCACATTGCCTTCGGCAGCATTCTTGGACCTGACGGCAAGATGTTCAAAACCCGCAGCGGCGAAACCGTGGGCCTGCTGGAAGTCATCGACGAGGCCATCGAGCGCTCGCGTGCCGCAGCAAATGAGAAGGAACAGGGCTTCAGCGACGCGGAGAAAGACGAGATCGCCAAGATCATCGGCGCCGGTGCCGTGAAGTATGCCGAGCTCAGCCAGAACCGCCTCACCGACTACAAGTTTAGCTGGGACAAGATGCTTTCCCTGCAAGGCAACACCGCGCCCTACCTGCTGAACGCCTACGTCCGCACGCGCTCCATCTTCCGCAAGCTGGATGGCGAGGTGACGCTGACCGATGAGCTGACGATCACCGAGCCGGCCGAGCGCGCGCTGGCGCTGAAGCTGGCGCAGTTTGCCGAGAACGCGCACGACATTCTGGACGACCACCGCCCCAACCTGCTGGCCAACTATCTCTATGAGCTGGCCAACACCTACCACAGCTTCTACGAAGCCTGCAACGTGCTGCGCTCCGAGGGCGCGGTGCGCAACACCCGCCTGACCCTCTGCGAGGCCACCAGCCGCGTGCTAAAGGCAGGCCTGGGCCTGCTGGGCATTCAGACAACGGAACGGATGTAGGGCGCCCCCGGAGTGCGGGTTGCTGGGCAGCCTTGGTTTGTTTGCCGCGTGACTGGCGGGGCGCCTGATCTTTCCGGAAGATCGGGGCCGATGCGCCAGTTTATGGGCCATGCACCGCCTGACCTGCCTCTGTGTTTTAGCCTCGGCCATCACAGCCCTTTCCGCCCAGGAGCTTGCCTTCGAAGGCGCGGCGGGTTTCGGGGCCTTTGCCAAAGGGGGCAAGGGAGGAAAGGTCATCGAGGTCACGCGGCTGGATGATGAGCTGAACAACCCGAAGCCTGGATCTTTCCGCTGGGCGGTGGCGCAGAAGGGGCCGCGCATCGTGAAGTTCCGGGTGGCCGGGACAATCCTGCTGCAGGACGCGGTGGAGATTTCGGAGCCGTTCATCACGATTGATGGCAAGGACGCGCCCGGCCAGGGCATCTGCCTGCGCGGAGGGTCGCTGGAGTTCACGGACACGCATGACATCATCGTGCGGCACATTCGCGTGCGGCTGGGGGATGAGACCACAAAGCGGAAGAACGCGGAGCAGAAGGTGAAGCGCCCGAAGAACTCCAATGACCTCGACTGCATCGGCCTCACACGCTGCCGGGATGCCATCATCGACCATGTCTCCACCTCCTGGAGCTGCGACGAGCTTTTCAGCGTGGTGCATTGCCAGAATGTGACGGTGCAGTGGTGCATCCTGGCCGAGCCGCTCAGCAACCCCGCGCTGCACCCCTATGGGGACAATCATGCGTTCTGCCTCAACTCCAGCGCGGACACGATGAGCGTGCACCACTGCCTCTTTGCACGCTACGTGATGCGCGGGCCGCAGTTTGAGGCGAATGACATGCGCAAAGGGGACGACTATGCGGTGCAGATGGAGGCGGTGAACAATGTCATGTTCAACTACGGGCGCTCAGGCTCGCGCTACACCACCGGGGTGGAGGACCACAAGGACGAGGCGGCGGAGAAGGGCTACGCGTTTCAGTTCATCGGCAACCAATACATCGGGCAGCCGAAGAAGCCCGCCATTGAGGCGGTGATGAAGCATGAGGTGCATCCCGGTGTGCGGTCCTATGTGGATGACCGGAAGCTGGTGAAGCTGAGCGACACCAAGGGGCGGGAGAAGGCGATGGACGCCGCGCTGAAGCAGCTACAGGACGCGCCCCTTTTCACCAGTCCGGCGCCCATCCCGGCAGAAAGCGCCGAAGAAGTGCTGCGCGGGGTATTGGAAGGCGCAGGCTGCTCCCATGCACGGGATGCCGTGGACAAGCGTGTGGTGCAGAGCGTGCGGGAAAAGGAGTTTCTGCCAGTGGTCAGATCCCAGAATGACGTGGGCGGCTGGCCGAAGCTGGAGGAATGAGGAATCGCTGGCACGCCAGCCATTCGTCATTCATCATTCGGCCCCGTATTCCTCCCCACCATGCCCGTACCGCTTCTCGACGTTAAAGCCCAAAACCTTCCCCTTGAACCCGAACTCCAGGCAGCCTTCACCCAGGTGCTGCATCATGGCATGTTCATCATGGGGCCGGAAATGGCGGCTTTTGAAAAGGAAGTGGCGGAGATGACCGGGGCAAAGCACGCCCTGTCGGTGTCCTCCGGCACGGACGCGCTGCTGCTGGCCCTGATGGCGCTGGACATCAAGCCGGGGGACGAGGTGCTGTGCCCGGCGTTTACCTTTTTCGCGACCGCTGGCGCGGTCTCACGCCTCGGCGCAGTGCCGGTGTTCGTGGACAACTGCCCCATCTGCTTCAACCTGGATGTGAACGACGCACGGCAGAAAATCACCGCGAAAACCAAGGTGATCATTCCGGTGCATCTCTTCGGCCAGTGCGCGGACATGGACGCCATTCTGGCCCTGGCAAAAGAGCATGGCCTGAAGGTCATCGAGGACGCGGCGCAGTCGATCGGCGCGCAATACAAGGGGCGGCAGTCCGGCACGATGGGCGACTTCGGCACCTACAGCTTCTTCCCCAGCAAGAACCTCGGTGGCTTTGGCGACGGCGGCATGCTGGTGACCAATGACGATGAGCTGGCCGAATACGCGCGCGTGCTCCGCGTGCATGGCGGCAAGCCGAAGTACTACCACCACTATGTGGGCGGCAACTTCCGCATGGACACACTGCAATGCGCCCTGCTGAGCGTGAAGCTGAAGCGGTACGCGCAATACACGGCCGACCGCCAGCGCAACGCGGCGCACTACACCGCCGGGCTGCTGAAACTGCCGGGCGTGGTCCAGGCTGATCCGGCGCACTGCAAGTGTGCCGAGAGCCAAGACGCCGCCCTGGCAGATCAAAACGCCAAGATCGTTCTCCCGGTGGCCTATGAGCACAACTCACACATCTGGAATCAGTTCACCATCCGCGTGCTCGGTGGCAAGCGTGACTCCCTGCGCGACCACTTGGTGGCCAAAAAAATCGGCTGCGACATCTATTACCCGGTCACACTGGACCAGCAGAAGTGCTTTGCCGACCTGCCGGAAAGCTCCCGCAGCGGCTGCGAAGTAGCCCACCGTGTGGCGGGCGAGGTGCTCAGCATCCCCATCTACGGTGAGCTGACCGAGGCCCAGCGGAATGAGGTGATTGCGGCGATCGCAGAGTGGCTGTGAGAGGGGCGTAAAGACCCGCCTTCCAAAGAAAAAAGCCGATGGCGCTGACCATCGGCTTTTTGCGTGGATTCGAAGATGGATGCCTGCCGATCAGTTTGACGGCGGGGCCGCAGGCACTGCGGGAGCCGGAGCTGCCTCAGAAGCTGGTGCCGCTGGCGCTGGCGCTGGCGCGGCGGGAGCCGCCTCTGTAGCCGGCGCAGCAGATGCTGGCGCTGCTGGCGCAGGAGACGGAACCGTAGGCGCTGGTGCGGCCGGTGTGGCGGGCGCAGACGCATCAGGCTTGGCAGGTGCTGGCGCAGGTGCCGCTGGCACGACGGACACTGGCGGTGTGGTGGCCTCAGTCGGCGGAGTCAGCATGGCGGGAATCGCCGGCGCTGGGCTGGGGGTGCCGCCCGGAGGGGCGATCGTGGCACCAATGCCACCTTCCGCAGGCTTCAGATTGATCTTTGGCATGCCAGGGACAGTGGGTGCCTCACCTGGCTTAGGCTCGGGCTTGGGCGGCGGAGGCGGCGCGTCCACCTCTTTGGTGGGCAGGGCCGCGGCGATCCAGCCCAGGCGCTCCTGGGCGAGGGACTGGAAGTCAGCGGAATCCGGGAACTTCACGGTCACATCCTCGTAGGCTTTTTTGGCTTCGTCCGCCTTGCCGTCCGCCCAGAGGATGTCGCCCAGGCGGATTTGCGCCAGGGAAGCAGCCTCACTGGAGGGGAAGTCACGGGTGATGCGCTCGAAGATGGCCTGCGCGTCCTTGCGGTCGCCCATGGCATCTTGTTTGGAACCAAGGCTGAGAAGGGCGTTGGTGGCAAAGGGATGGTTTGGATGCTTGGTGGTGAACTCCTTCAGCGCCTCGACAGCGGAACTTTTCTGGTTCTGATCCCACAGCAGGTCAGCCTTCAGCAGCAGCGCGTTGGCAGCCGCGTTGGTGCCGCTGTAGCGTGAGATGACCAGATCACAGTCCTCCACCGTTTTCGCCCCAGTGAAGGCCTCGGCGGCCTCCTGGGACTTCAGGGTGCTCTGATGATTGACCAGCGCGTAAGCGATGAGCGCCACCACGATGATGGCAAACAACCAGACCAGCTTCTTGAAGTTATCCTCCAGAAATTTTTCCAGGCCGGTGGCTGGAACTTCCTGGGACATCGTGTCGAGATCAGACATGCGGGGAGAGACGTGAAACGTGAAGGAAAAGGGCAGACCGGCAGGCCTTACGCGCCGACCTTGGCGCGGGCCTCGTCGGCCAGGGCGGTGGAGAGATAGCGCTCACCGGTGGAGCAGGCCACCGTGACGATGAGCTTGCCGGCGTTTTCGGGGCGCTTGGCCACCTCAATCGCGGCGACGACGTTGGCACCTGTGCTGATGCCGACGAGGATGCCCTCCTCCTTGGCAATACGGCGGGCCATGGCAAAGGCGTCCTCGTTGCTGACCTTCACACACTCCACGATCTGGCCGTTCCCGGCGGCGTCCTTCAGGTGAAGGTTGCCTGGAATGAACCCAGCGCCCGCGCCCTGGATCTTGTGCGGCCCTGGCTGCAAAGGCTCGCCAGCAAGGGTCTGGCTGATGACGGGGGAGGCCTCTGGCTCCACGGCGACGGCCTGGAAGCCCGGCTTGCGGGCCTTGATGACCTCGGTGACGCCGGTGATGGTGCCGCCCGTTCCCACGGCGGCCACAAGGATGTCGATCTTGCCGTCCGTGTCAGCCCACAGCTCTTCAGCAGTGGTCTTGGCGTGGATGGCCGGGTTGGCCGGGTTGTCGAACTGCTGCGGCATCCAGGCGTTCGGGTTGCTCTGGACGATCTCGGTGGCCTTGGCGATGGCGCCCTTCATGCCCTGGGCACCCGGGGTCAGCACCAGCTCC
>CAZPSQ010000140.1:0-13920 GCA_964588755.1 uncultured Prosthecobacter sp.
AAAACCAAATGTTCAATTTAGCACTGAACCCGCCATTTTGCCAAACTGCTGTTAGCAGAGGTTATTTTAGTTTGTATTGTTCTTTTAATTTCTCCCATTGTTCTGATAAATGTGGATTGTGCTTAGTGTATAATGATTCACTTATCAATAAATTAAATGTCGATAATGTTGTTTCATAATTCAGAACTGTCAATATAATCTCAGGCTCTTTTTTGGAAGTCAATTCTTCTTCCTTTAAGTCGTTGTAAAGTCTGCAAAAACTGTCTAAAATATTCTTTACTCTCAAACAAAAAATAGAATGGTTTACTGCGTCTGAAATTAGGTAAATTGGTAAAGTGAGTTGCAATACCATTGTTAAAACAGTGTTGTAACCTTGTACAGCAAGCGATAGGATAATTACCGCTACAATCAAGTTTATTATCCACTTATTTTTTAGTCCTTTAATAGCCAAGTTGTAAGTAAAATAACAACTCTCAAAACTGTTTGCCCCCATTCTTAAAATTCCATTTTCAATAGTGTCATTATTGTAATATTTGTTTGATTTATTAGAAGAGTAATTCGTTCCAAATGAATTGTCAACAAAATCAGAACGCTTGTCAAATGAGGTATGGAAAACTATGTAACTTACTGCAAATTTGAGTAATGCAAACAATACAATTACAACCGTATTTGCGTTGCTTAAAATTTCTGCCCATTCTTTAAGACTATCAACATATTTATTGAATATGAAGTTTAGTGTGGTTAGAACAGCAGATAAAATCAAAATTTTAAATGCTATTGAATCAATTTTCTTTGCTAGTTTGAATGATTCACGCAATGGGTTGTAGTACTCATTCATATGAAGGAAATTTTTCTCCAAAAATTATTTGCCAATTTTCAATTGCTTTTTCTTGATTCTTTTTTTCAATTTCAAAGTCAAGTGCAATTTTTGCTGTATCGTAGCACGACTTGGCTTTGTTTGAAATTCTATCCCTTTGTTCACGAGTAAGATTGTTTATGTTACCTTGTATTCCTTTTGGGTCTTGAACATCATATAGAATGTTAGAGTATAAATAGTAAAAAAAGTCCTTGATATTAATATCGTTATATTCATTCTGACTTCCCTTTGATTTTACAAAGTTCAGCACAAGAACTTCAAATAAATATGAGCCAATTTTAGGACTAGCGAAATTTGCATTCCAATATTTTAAAGTTCTAACTAATTGATACACTTTTCCACCATAATTCTGATTTGTATTTTTAATATTGTCTTGGTCTGTGGTTGGATTTGAAGCCTTCCAATTTCCACTTCCGTCTGGAATCAGATAAAAGTTATTTACTGTGTAAAAGCAAGGCACAATGTCATAACTCCAAGTATATGAAACCAAATTCAGTACAGCTGCTTCTTGATTTCTTTTGATGTCTGCGTTTGAATATTGAGGAACGGTTTCTAATGCTTTTACTAACTTGTTAACTACTTTTATTGAATTAAGAGTATTGTCGTCATTTGAAAGTTTTTTTAAGCTGTCAATTGCGTTCTCTGTGTGAATGTAATACTTTTTATTGTCATAAGTGTCAATTTGATAATAAGCATTTCCCGCTCCAAAACAGTACATAATATCAATGTCGTCAAGTGGTCTTATTTTGGTGTTTCTAGCGAATGAACCAAATTTTATATGCTTTTCAGGATAGTCATTTGGGAAGTCTTCAACATTTTCAGGAAAAGCCAATAATTGTGTAATTAACCAATCTCGACTGCTTCTTGCATTGTCAGTGTTCTCCTTGATAAGGTTTACCACATCTTTATTAAATTCTTCGAATGCTTGATTTACACTTTTTGCCATATTGTTCTTGTCTATGTCGGTTTTTTATAATCTCTGCTAACGTTTTGCGGCTTGGCGTAGTGGCGGATTTACACCACTAATGTTGATACGAAGCACACAGTTCAAATTTACGAAAAACTGTCATACGAAGCACGTCAGCCGCCATTACGCCAAACCGCTGTTACCAGCTGGCGTTCTGTCTTCAGTGTCTTGGAAATAAGGTCTGATAAGTGTTTTGCTGGCCGTTTACTGCTTTTGTGTCGGCTGAGGGTTGGCGGGTTTAAAAATTTTAAAAGGAAGGAAATTTTAAAAAATAATTTTTCGGTCGGGAAAGGTGGAAGCTCTTTTGCAATTTTTGGATTGAGCATTGGCTTGTGTGAATTGCAAATGTGCTTACAACTGTGGGTTGGCTTCTTTGTTGTCATTCCAATAATAGCTGTCTGGATAAGGTCGTCTGCCAAATATTGCAGTTCCAACACGAATAATCGTTGAGCCTTCTTCAATGGCTGTTTCTAAATCGTTACTCATTCCCATTGATAAATCGTAAACAGGTAAGTCTTTTTCTAACATTCGTATCTGAATGTTCTTTAGTAATTGAAAGCACTTGCGAACTTTTTCTGTTTCCGCAGAAAAAAGTCCGATGGTCATTAAACCTTTAATATTTAGTCTGTCAAGTTGTTTAACTTGTTGAGCAAAGGTCAAAGCATTTTCGGGTGAAATACCATACTTACTTGCTTCATAAGAGGTGTTAACTTGGATAAAAATATCTAAGGTTCTATTTTCAAATTCTAATCTCTTTTGCAATTTTTCAGCTAATTCCAACCTGTCAACCGATTGTATGCAGTCAGCATATTTAATAACTTCTTTGATTTTATTAGTTTGAAGATGTCCTATGAAATTGGTTTGGTGTGGTGTGTTTTTCAGTTCTTCATATTTGCCTTTCAGCTCTTGTATTTTATTCTCTCCAATCAGTGTTTCTCCTGATTCAATTGCAGTAATAATATTTTGAGCCGAAACAGTTTTAGTTGCTAATAGAAGTTTAATATCATTGAAGTTTCTGCCTGAAAATTCGGCTGCATTTTTTATTCGTAGTTTAATATTGGCTAAATTTTCAACAATTAAACTCATAGCTGCAATTTGTGTTCCGGACAATCTATTCTCAATTCGTTTTCGGCAAGTTGACTTTTCAAAAGTTTGCAGTAGTGAACACCTTTTTCAAGTTGATAGTTAGAGCAAGAAAAACACATTCTTTGAATAGTGATGATGCCTGATTTGTTTAGGTCATAAATCAATTTCAGCAATCCATTAAGCATTATTGTTTTTTGTTCCTGTGTCAGTTTTTCAATGGGTTGTTCTAATGATGAAGCAAATAATGATGCCTTCTTTGCTATTTTCTTTCCTTCATTTGTGAGTGATAGCGAAAAACTCCTAGTATCAATGGGGTCAGTCTCCTTGGTTACTAATTCTTTTGAAAGCAAAATTTTTACGCTATCGCTTATTGTAGCTTTTGTCATATTGAACTCATCAGCCAAATATCCTACTTTACACTTTTCCAGCGAGTGGAAATAAATGAAAATTAAAATTTGAATTTGTATCGGACTTAATGAGTTTTCTTTGCTTTCATTCCAAAGTAATACTCTGAATGCTTCAGAAATTCGTTCCAAAGCCACAACAATGCGACTTTCAATTTTTTGGTTTTGCTCGTTTAAGTTAAAAGAGGAATGTTTCATTTATTTACAATTTTCCATCTCAATAATGAAATACCCTTTTTGTTTGATTTCCACTTCCCATTGGGGCCGCACTGTTTCGATGTGGCAGAATCGACATTCTTTTGATGTTAAGGGTTGACCTTCTTGTCCTTTGGTTTTTAAATATTCTCTACCATAACCGTAAATTACGGTTGTGTCTTTAATTTCTTCGGGTGCGATAATGTCGAAGTGCATTATGCTACCATCTTTTTTTGTTACATAGGTGTCCCAAACTGCTACTTCCATTGTTTTTGTTTTATTGTTTTGTGCGCTTGTTGATAATGCTAAAAGCGCAAAAGTTATTATAAATAAAGGTCTCATTTTATTTTTCTTGATTTCATTTTATTCATTTGCTTTTTTGCTGGGTCAACTAACCACTTTATACTTCTTGAAAATCTACCGTCAGTAGGGTATTTACGATGAGGAGTTATGTTGTTAAAAACAAGGGCTACTATAAGCATAATTGAAACACCTGTTAATACAGGAGACAAAACATATAAATACCCAAGTGATACAATTTTGCTTGTGCCTAATACCGCTATCAAAGCAGTAGCCCCGCCCGGTGGATGAAGTGTTTTTGTGTATTGCATTGCCAAAATCGAAATGGAAACAGCCAAAGGCGCACTTAACCAAATAGGTTCAGGAATTATCTTATAAATTGATACTCCTATTAAAGCACTAATTAGATGACCGCCAATTAAATTTCTAGGTTGAGCAAGCGGACTTTGAATGGCTCCATAAATTAATACAGCAGTTGCTCCAAACGACCCAATTAGAAAAACATTCTCGAAATGTTCTAAATAGAAACTTTGTATAAATCCAATTGCAGCAATGCCAATAAAAGCACCAAGAAATGACCAAAATGCTTCCTTGCTATCAACAAGAGTTTCTTTATAAATAATGTATTTACTTATCCTGTAGCTTCTTTTGACTTTTTCCTTTATCATAAATTAAAATTGCCCTGCAAAGATAGGAATCCTAACAATGCAGGGCAATTTTTTTTAACCTTTTACGTCAGCCATAGACGCACCAAAATTGATGTGTAAAACATTTCCGTTTGGTGTCACCAAAGCTGGAACAGATTTTACACCTGCTTTTTCCGCTTCCGCAATTCGGTTACGGTCTTCGCCAATGTGAACGATTTCTACATTAGTTGCACCAATTAGGTTAACGATGTCGTGTTCTGCACTCACGCATACTGGACATCCTGCGTGATAGAAAATTGATTTTGCCATTTGTTTAATTATTTTATTATGGTTGGCATTATTGCCGCTGCAAATATAGTAAGGAATCCTTACTGTGCAAATTATTTTAAAGTTTTTAATGCGTTCAGTTAGATTGTTTTATCTGGATTTTGAAAAATGCTTCAATTTTCTTCTAAAACCGAAACTATTGCCCCGTCCAGATATGCCGAAACTAACAATTGACAAGAAAGTCGAATGCTTGGATTATCTTCAAAACCATATCTTGCAAGTGTTACAGGTTCATTCCTATCTTTTATTACTGAACTTCCTTGTAATTCAGTTACGTGTACAATGCAAGTAGCACACCTGCCCATTCCGCCACATTCGCCAAAACAATCAAAATAGAGTTTATCCTTTAACAATTCCATTAAATTTCGATACTCACCTTTGTAGGTTTTAATGGTTTGTTCTGTGCCATTTTCAAGAACGGTAATTTTTATGGTACTTCTCGTCATTCCCAAAAAGGATCTGATAGGTTTTCATAAAAACACTTATCTTCACAATCAATTTCTATTTGGATCAATTGCTCACTGCTTGCTAATGACTGTATTGCGTTAAAAAGCACCCGTTCTTCAAAGCGAATATGCATCTCTAGTTCTTTTTCAATCAAACTATTGGTTTTGGAAAGGTCATCTTCATTTTCAAAAAGACGTTTTAACGTTCTATGTTCGGCAAGTGCTTGTTTTACCAACTCGTTTTCAATACCTAAAATAGGAAATACATATTGTTCTTCTATTTCAAAATGTGGTTTTAAATAACTCATCCAAAACCAATCAAGATACTTTTTTATTCTTTCAGGCTCAACATTTAGCTTGATGCCTTGCCTTATTTTCCAACAGAGCAATAAGCCGTGATGGTGGTCACGGCTTAAAGGTTTAAGGGCTTCTTTTCTTTTAATGGGATTAGGCATTACTTAATTGTTTTTCAAGCTCAATGGCTTTTGGAAACAAAATGTTGTTTTCTAAATGAATGTGTAAATGCAAATCGGCTTCAAACTCTTTTAACAAGGCAAATGTTACTCGATAGGTATTGCAAGCATCCATTGGAGGTGTGTAGCTGTCGCTCAGGGCTTCTATTTTTCTAAAGCGTTCTCCTTCGGTAGTATGTTCGTGCATCATCATTTGAATAGGATTTTCTACTGTGCCAAAATGTGGTGCTTCTAGTTTGGTGTTTTCTTGTTTCACCTTTGCCATTTTGCGAATAAACGGAAACAAAATCAATTCTTCTTTTTTCATATGAGCTGCTAATTCACTGGCGGTCGCATTAAAATGTTCATTAATTTCTAAAAGCTCAGGATGACGATCACCGTGCACTCGGCAAATTTTTTCGAGATAAGGTTTTATTTCTTGCGTTTTGTCTTCCACATATCGGTGGTGTTTTTTCTCTATGTAATCCGCCATAAGGTCTATAGGCCAAGATTGATAATCGATGGCACTTTCTGAAGTTGCTTTATTAGCTTCGTTTAAATCGGTTACTACCGAAGATGCGTCAATTTGTTTAGCTTCACAAGCATCTTGGATAGTACGATTGCCTTGACAACAAAAGTCGATGCCATATTTTTTAAAAACTGAAGCTGCACGGTAATCTTGTGCCACCAATTCTCCGATAATGTTATTTTCTTGAATATTCATTTTATTTTGTTTTAAATGTTATTTGTTATTTCCCCAATTGGTTATTTCGTCATTGTTCCAAAGTGTTGGGAAAAATTTACGCTGCTGAAACTTTGGATGCAGATATTTTTTCCATTCGCTGCCACCTGTCGCTGCTTTGTTTTCACCTTTTAGGTCGAGATAATGTTGAGCTGTTTCCAAATGAACTAAAGGCCAAGCCACATTGTACAAATGGTCAAACTCTTTCAATTTCATTTTCAATGCTTCCGAACAATTTTGCGTTTTCAAAATTTTTTCTTCCAATGTTGCGCCTTTCGTTTTGTTTGCCATTGCAACTAATCGGTCTAAATACTTTTCTTCAAACTGCAAAAGCGTGAGTGATTTTTTGCCTGTTTTTCTATTCAATCCAGCATCTTTCCAGTAGATATGTTCAAAATAATCGGTTGTGCTTGGGTTTTCTCCAATTCGATTTTTACCTTCTTCGTTGATGAGGTTTTCTAATCGGGTGCAATAGATTTCTATCAGTCTAAATGTGACAGACTGAAAACCACTTGCTGGGGTTAAACTGCTGCGAAAAGTATTGTAGTCGTCATAATTCATTCCGTATTTCATTACATCAAACGAGCCAATGAGCATATTTGTGTATCGGTTCAAACGGTCTAATTTTTCTAACCATACAGATTCATTAAAAGGTTCATAAACCAATTGCTTTATTTCGTGAACCATCATTTTTAGGAATAGTTCCGTTACTTGATGATACATTATAAAGATTTCTTCGTCTTTAAAATTGGTTCTCGGTTTTTGCAAGGAGAGTAGTGTATCGGCTTCTACATAATCCCAATAGTTGATGGGTTTTGCGTGAAGCAATCCTTTTAGATACGTTTCTGGGTTTTCGCCCAATTGCTGATATTTATTTTCAATATCATTGATGATTTTTTCGTTGCTCATATTGTTGTGTTCTTAAAAAGTGTTATACCAAAAATTGTTAGACTCGCTACTTTAACGAGTTCTAGTCCTACATAATAAAAATGCAGATTGGAAGGAGGTACAATTTGACCTTGTATATGTAATTCTGCTCGTGCATCCAGAGCGGGTAAGAGCCAAAATGTTTGTATAAATAAAAGCGTTAGAGGTATTGCAAAAGCAAGGTTTTGCCATTTTAGAATTTCTGTTGTATTCCAAAAGATGTTGATGATAATCACCAGAGCAAACACCAATTCGACTTTATTGAGGGCATTAAAAACCAATCTGCCAATACCCAAGCCTAAAGGCACGGTAATTCCAGGAGCACGGAATTTTAGCCAGGCTTCCATAAAGCTGATTGCACAGACAAACCCAATCCATAGGAAAGTGCAAGTAAGTGCTATGGGCATTTTTACTACGGTCATAGCAATGGAATTGAAGGATTGTTTTTGTAATACTCAATTTTTGAATGAAACATTTCTGCCATTCGTTGCCCTTGCCATTTCATTCGTTCTGCTTTTTCACCTTCAAAATTTTCATCCACCGTTTCGTAAAAAAGTTTTAACCATTGGTTGAAATGCTCAATGCCAACAGGAAGTTTTGCGTGAGGCACAAACGGACTTCCATAATAGGTGTGTTCATCCAACAAAACAGTTTGCCAAAAGCGGTACATTTTTTCTAAATGCGCTGGCCAACGGTCTTGGATGACATTGTTAAAAACATCTTTCAATTGGTCGTCTTGACGGACTTTTTCGTAAAAACAATCCACTACCAATTTTACATCATCAAGATTTATTATGTCTTTCATTTTAGAAAATAGTTAAGAGTAGAATGATTAGGTTGGCAACTACACTAGTGTAAAAAATCACCAAACACCATTTTGCAGGGCTTTGCGCAATGAAGGCGGAGTTTGATGCCATAGTTACAGCAGCACAGATAGCAAGTAGTGCGATATTGTCTGCCTGCAATGCATACATTGCAGCAATAGAACCCCAACAGCTCTGAGCAGTCATCATTAGTGCCATTGCTCCAAACCTGTTTACTTCAAAAGATTGAGCCTGTTTGTCAAACCAATTATTGGTCATTGTTTCTGATTTTGTTTCCATTTTTTTTAATTTTGGATTTATATTTTACTTCTTCATTGTTTCTTCCAATAATTATTAGCTGCTGCTATGGTTTGAAACTCTATGGCAATTACATTGGCAGAAGCAATAAGTTGTGCAGTATCATTTGCATAATCGCTTCGCATATTATTCCTTGTTTCGGCATTTGTTTGTATGGTTGCAATAGATTTTCTTGCCATTTTTATAGCCAGTTCTCGTCCTTCTTGAGGCGAGTTTGTGATTAATGTTTCTAACCAAATTTCCTTGTTTTCCATTTCTATTTTATTGAATTACAAACTAAAATTTGTGATGGTATAAAATGCTGCCCAACCCAAAAAAGCAATGAGCAAAATCCAAAGCCAACTCGGGATACTTTGCGGAGTTTCACTACCTTCAATAAGGAATTTCTTTTGATTGCCTTTGTCATAAGCGTTTATCATCAGCGGAATAACTCCGTCAACTACGCCATTATCACTCAATCCTTCTACGGAGATAGCAGGGCCATTTTTGACAATAAATTTTATTTTCCTTATACCTTCTCTACCTGTGGGTGATTTGCTAATGAGTTTTAATGTGTGCTCGCCATCTGTTAATTTGCTGGTGTCCAAATCAAATTGCACCGGTGGAATCAACTCCGCTATGGGTTGTTGTTCATCATCCACAAAAAGTTTGATTTTGCTTTTATATTCTTCCATCTTATTTAATTGCTTAAGATTGATTGTTTGATATGGTCATCATTTTTCTCACCGGGTTTTAGCAGGTATTTTATTGAGTAAATCAGCGTTAAAACCGTTATAAGCGTAATAATGGCAATGATTACCCAATCCCAATCACTTTGCGGACCCGCCCCGTGGGTTAATCCTTGCGTTATTTTAGGTTGTTGCTTTTCGCAAACAGGACAAGCAATAGCTATTTGAGCTATAAAAATGAAAAATACGGGTATGAGATTTTTTACTTTCATCTTGTTATTTGTTAGATGTTAATTTTATAAAATCCATAATTTTTTTCACTTCTTCAGGAGTTACGGTTTTGGCGTTGTTGCCCCAACTTGTTTTTTCGTGATTGATGATGGCAGTTACTTCTTCGGGAGTGAGATTATTATCCGTACCTACTGCATTCATTACGGCATATTCTGGTCTTGCATCATAACCAAGCATTATAATATTAACGAATAACTCGAGATCATCACCCAAAACTATCGGGCTACCCTTTAATGATGGGAAAGCACCTTTAAGTCCTTCGCCATTGGCTTGGTGGCAACTCATACAATTATTAGTGTACAATAATTTGCCATCAGGTAGGTTAGCATTATTTCCATTTACTACCACAGGAATTTCTTTTTTCTTGTACAAAAATTCCATAGGTAATTTACCATCAGGTAGTGGCGTTTGTTTTAGGCTTTGGAGATACGCTACTAATAGGAGTGCTTCTTGCGTGGCAACAATTCTTCCGCTAATTCCTTTTCTGTACGCATCAGGCACTACTACTTCAACATCTTTTTCGCCTAACTCATTTTTCACTTCAAATAGCCAAGGGTAAGCTGGCATTATTGATTTTTCTACTACGGCTCTGGGTTGGTAGAGGTGCAATAAATTCCACGCCAAGCTCGGTTGTCTTGAACCGATATTCGTTAAATCGGGACCAGTTCTTTCTGTACCCATTAGTGTAGCAGTGTTACGCCAAAAATCGGTTCTCGAAATGCCTGCATAATCGGCTGGTATTCCGGGTCTGCTGCCCCAAATATTGTCCATATCTACATTTCTTACTTGCTGTGTATGGCAAGCCACACATCCGTTGGCGATAAAACTTTTTTTACCGAGATAAGCTTCTTGACTTAATGGCTCATAGCCGGGCAATGGTTCATTATTATCTTGATTGTTGATGGCAGGCATTATGGCAACAACTATTGTAAGACCAACAAATAGTCCCAGTGCTGTTCTGAATAGTTTTTTATGATTGTCGAAAAATTCCATTTCGTATATATTAATTTGTTACTTCTTGATTGTCTATTGCCACCTTTGCATTTAGAATGTCTTTTGGCGAAGAGGGTATTTCTATCTCTTCTTTCTTTTTTACCATTACATAAAAGTTGTAGGCAAACAAAATATGAGAAAGCCACATCAATGAACCACCAATGGCACGCCAAAGCCAATACGGAGCCATCAATTCTACACTTTCAATAAATGATTTGGTGCCTTCCATCCACATCAATCCCCTGAGCGTAGAACCGTACATAAGTGGGAATGTATAGAAAAGCAATCCAATGAGTGCCAACCAAAAATGAGCACCAACGGTAATTTGAGGTGGTTCTTTTCCTGTCAATCTTGGTACAACGGTATAAATGAAACCCCAAAGCATAAAGCAGATGATACCATACATTGTGAGATGCGAATGAGCTACAGTAAAATCGGTAAAATGCCACACCAAATTGGTAAACTTGAATGCTTCGGCAGTTCCCTGTAATGAACCTGTGAAGTAGAATATGATACCAATCAAATAAAACGGAAGGGTATAACTGCCCGACAGTTTGTGCCAAGATCCTTTGAAAGTCATCAAGAAATTTGTGGTCCCTGCAACAACGGGTATTATCATACCTGCACTTCCCACAATGGCAACAGTTTGCAACCACCAAGGAATCGCACTAAAAATGAAATGATGTGTTCCTATTAAAGTATAAAAAAGGATTTGCACCCAAAACGCCAGAATTCCTAAACTATAAGAGTATATAGGTTTATTTAATTGTTGAGGCAGGAAGTAATACATCAATCCGAGATTGAAAAGCATAAACCACATACCCACACCTTGGTGCATATAGTAACCTTGTATAATTGTTTCGCCTAAGCCATTTTGCCAACTTGGCCAATACGCAATTACGGCAATCACCAATAGAAACATCATTGCAGAAATGATGTACCAATTAGAAACATAAATTTCTTTGGTTGTTCTTATGGCTATGGTTTTGTAAAAATTTCTTAGCGAAATGATAACACCAATACCAAACAACGCCATCACTGGCCAAATGTATTCCCGGTATTCGCCACCGCCATTGTTGATGCCAGCCATTAGGAACAAACTACCAAGTACAACTGAAGTGTTTATGAGAATGAGAGTTCGATAACCCGTTTTAATACTTGCAATTGGCACATTGCTCACTCGTGGAATAACATAATATGCCAAGCCCAACATTGCCAAAGATGCCCAGCCCCAAAATACAGCGTTAGTGTGTACAGGTCGTAATCTTCCAAAACTCAACCAACTGTAATGGTCAACATCTGGAGCAACAAATTTAATCCCTACATATTCACCAACAGTAGTTCCAAACAACAACCAAAAAGTGGCACAACCTAAATACCACAGAATGAGTTTGGTTAAGTCTGGTTCAATATAAGGTCTTGCTTGACTTTTCTTCTTTTGTTCAATAAATCTCAATGAACTTGCTTCGCTTACATTGTCAATTAATCCTTTTTCGTCTATAGGTGTCGTATCGCCAGCTAATTCATTATTAGAAAGAGAATATTCAAGTTCTTTTTTTCGTAGCTCTAACCTTTGAACTTCTTCGGTACTTAAACTTTTCAAATACTCATTGAATTTTTCTAGTTCTTTTTTCTTTAAAAAATTCTTTACAACATTCTTGGCTTTAATGATTACCAATATCGAAGCAATAATTACTGGTATTGCTATCAGCAATAGTGTGAGGATAATGCCCGATTCGCTGAATATATTTTTTGTTTCCATTTCTTATTTATATTGGATATTATTGTCCACTATTTATTCAAATTTTTTTATCGTTTTAAAAATGTTAAGCCCTTCTCAAAATCCATTGCCAAAGTTTTTACAGTAGTAGTTTCAAGCATTTTTTTAAGTTCATCTCTAATCCCTTTAAATTGATTGTGTACAGGACAAGGTTTATCCGCATTGCATCGTTTCAAACCCAAACCACAGCCATTATAAACAGTATCTCCATCAATTGCATAAACAATAGAGCTTAATTTCACTTTCTCCAATTCACTTTTGTCCATTGAAAAACCACCTGTTGGTCCCTTGTCGGAATTGATAATGTTGCTTTTGGATAGTCGCTGCAAAATTTTGGAGGTGTATGCAGAGGGCGATTCAATAGCTTCTGCCACATCCTTCAAGCTCACTTTTCTGTCAAGCAAAGATTGCTCTGCAATGAAAATTGATGCTCTAATACCATATTCACAAGCCTTTGAAAACATATTTTACTTTTTATCTGTGCAAAGATAAGTACTTTTCTTGAATAGTGGATATATTTGTCCAATATATTTTTTTGAGCGTGGAAAATTGGCTCTTTTGTAAAACTTGGTTTGTGTGTTGGCTCGTGCGGTTTTGCAAATGTGCCAATGTGCGGCTGGCTAAAATTATTTTTAAAATGTGCGGTGGGGAAAATTTTTAAACCCATTGGGGTCGGCTTGAGTGTCGGAAAAATCAGGTCGGTTTGTGTCAAGTTACAGAGAAATTGTCTGCCGTTTTTTGGTTGTTTGTTGGAGGTCTGGTTGGTCTTTCTACGCTTGCTGGTAACGGTTTGCGGCTTGGCGAAGGTGGCGGATTTAAAAGCAGAAAGTTTCAGTTTAGTACTGAGCTTTATTAGAAATCCAAAACTTGATTTAAGCACCGAACCCGCCATTTTGCCAAATTGCTGTTATGCGTTCGGCTTTTTAAACGCAATTATTAATTTAAAATTACACAAAAAATGAACAGAGAAATTAAATTTAGAGGTTATTCAGAACAATTGAAATGTTTTGTTTATGGATTTTTTCAAGAAGTCGAAGTGGAAGGCGTTGGATATAGTTATATTTTTTGGCAAGGAAATGTAACTCCAGTTAGAGCTGATTCGGTTGCTCAATTTACAGGGGTTTACGACAAAAACGGGAATGAAATTTATGAAGGCGATACTTATCATCAAGGCGACAAAAATATTGAATATTTAGTTGTTTGGCACGATTCGGGATTTATTGGCAAACAAAAAGGTTCAAGTTCTTATGCAGGATTAGAATACTGGAAAGATAGAATAGTTTTGGTCGGTTCTGCCCAAGCTGACGCATAACGGTTTCGGGCTTTGCGTTCGGGCGGGTTTCGAAGCACAAAACTGTCAACCAGCACTGAACTTGAATAGAAGCACAAAGCTCCAAGTTTGCACGTCACCCCGCCTGACGCAAAACCCGTGTTGGCAGCTGGCATACTTTCGTCCACAATGCGGTTACCAATCATAACCAGACTTAGGATTTTCTTTTGTAAACCACCTGTGTTTATGATTATCGTACCCGTAGTAAGTGCTTTTAAATTGTGCCATTGCAGATTGGAATTGGGCAATGATTAAAATTGAGTCACTGTAAGACGGAATAGTGTCCTCATCAAGTAAATCAAGAAATGAAGCTGTAGGCTCATTCTTAAGCAATTCTTTAATTGGTCCAAGAATGCGATTTAGAGAG
>CAZPSQ010000141.1:0-13826 GCA_964588755.1 uncultured Prosthecobacter sp.
GGCTGGGCGCGCTGGGGCACGAGGTAGTCCTGCAGGCCGGCGCGAACGCGCTTCAAGTCTGCGCGCAGCCGGGCGTAGTCGAAGTGGTAGCGGGCGCGTTCCTGCGGAGCGGTACTGGCGGCGTGCTCGGCGATGCGGTCGATCAGGTCGAGTTGGCGGGCGAGCGCAGCGAGCTGCTCACGCTCAGGAGCGTCGTCGGCAATGGCGGGCTGCAGGGCCGAGAGCGACACGGCCAGCAGCACGACCAGCGAAGGCCATGCGGATGCGCGGCGGTTGGTCTGTCCCATCGTGCCATTCCTTCCAGCTAAGGCAATGGCGTGATGGTGTGGAAGAGCGGATGTCCATGCTGCAAAGAATCGGAACCGGTGCCGTACCGGATTCCCGGTCTCACCTCCATATGTCAGGCCCGAAGCTTCACGTCATGACTGGCTGCGTCTACATGCTGAGCCCGGGTGAGATATGAGGCCGTCAAGTCCGATGAAATCCGCTCAAACCAGGTCCAATCGGGCTAATTCGGCTGTTCAAGTGGGCCGGTTGATGTAATATCTCAACATTGCCCGTACTCCGCCCCACCCTGTGATGGAAGCTCATGTCATGTCAGATCGCTGGTTGTCGGTCGAGGAGATCGCAGAGTATCTCGGCGTCAGCAAGGACACCGTCTATGCATGGATCAGCAAGCGGAACATGCCGGCTCACCGTATCGGCCGGCTGTGGAAATTCAAGACCGAAGAAGTGGATGAATGGGCCCGTTCTGGAGGGGCGGCGGATGCCGAGAGCAAGGGCAAGGAATGAGGTACTGGTTTGCCATGGGTTTCGCCTACTTCGTTCAAGTATCGAAGTGGAAGCAGGAGATTTGATGTGACAACGATTTCTTGTGTGGATTTGTTCTGCGGAGCGGGCGGGCTGACGCACGGCTTCGTGCTGGAGGGGCTGCCCGTGGTTGCCGGTATCGATCTGGACCCGGCCTGCCGCTTTCCCTATGAAGCCAACAACCAGGCCCGATTCGTCGAACGTGACATCAGCAAGGTCACCGCGTCTGAACTGAAAGCGCTGTTCGGCGACGCCGACTTGACGATTCTCGCGGGCTGCGCACCGTGCCAACCTTTCTCGACCTACGCACAGCGCTACGAACTCGACGGAAAGGATGGCAAGTGGGGCTTGCTGTATGAGTTCGCGCGTCTCGCCAAAGGCGCCAAGCCCGATGTCATCACGATGGAAAACGTCCCTACCGTCGCGAAGCACGAAGTGTTTCATGACTTTGTCGATACGCTGAAACGGCTCGGCTACAACGTTTGGTTTGATGTCGTGGACAGCTCCCGCTATGGCGTGCCGCAGATGCGGCGACGCATGGTGCTGCTGGCATCAAAACATGGTGACATCACGATGATCGAACCGACCCACGAAAAACCGAAGACGGTTCGTCAAGCCATTGGCCGCTTGCGCCCATTGAGTGCTGGTGAAGCGGCTCCGAGGGACAAATTGCACGTCACTTCGACGCTATCGGAAAAGAATCTCAAACGGATCAAGGTATCGAAACCCGGTGGCACCTGGCGCGATTGGCCGGATGATCTGGTCGCCGACTGTCACCGCGCCGAGAGCGGACGCACCTACCCGGGCGTCTACGGCCGCATGGAGTGGGACAAACCCGCCCCGACCATGACCACGCAATGCTACGGCTTTGGCAATGGCCGTTTCGGGCACCCAGAACAGGACCGAGCCATCTCGTTGAGGGAGGCAGCGATCCTCCAGAGCTTTCCACGCGACTACGCGTTCGTGCCGGATGACGGCGAAGTGAGCTTCAAGGTTCTCGGGCGGCTCATCGGCAACGCGGTTCCCGTCGATCTCGGTCGTGCCATCGCGCGCAGCATCAACACGCATATCGCATCGGTCACGGCCCGATGATGAGCTGACGAGGGCTTCCGATGTCGCGCATTCAGCCCTCGTCCCCCGAGACCAGTCGCCGCATGGCGAAGGTTCGGCAGAAGGGAACCGATGCCGAGATCGCATTGCGAAGAGAGCTTTACCGAAGGGGCCTGCGTTACCGGATCGACTACGAGGTCATGAAGAAACCTCGCCGCGTGGCAGATGTGGCATTTCCGGGTTTGAGGATCGCCGTCTTCGTCGACGGGTGCTTCTGGCACGGGTGCCCCGAGCATGCCACCTGGCCGAAGCAGAACGCCGAGTTCTGGCGGCAGAAGATCGAGACGAATCGCCTCAGGGACGCCGACACGAATTCGAGGCTTCTCGAAGTCGGTTGGACGGTACTGCGATTCTGGGAACACGAGTCCCCGATCGAAGCCACGGAAACCGTCGCACAGGCGGTCGCCATGGCGAGAGCGAAGCACTGCACATCGCCTGCTGGCGCGCACAAGAAGAACTGAACAGGAAGATGGCAGACTGCATGGAAATCTCGAACGATCAGAAGCACCACACCTACCGTACCCGTCCGGAGCCCGGCCAGCTGGTCGAGGTTCGCCGGCGCCAGTGGGTCGTGGCGGATGTCGCCTCCTCGAAATTGGAATCGGCTTCGGCGTCGCAGAACTGCGTGACGCTTTCTTCCATCGACGAGGACGGCCTCGGCGAAGAACTGGAAGTCATCTGGGAGATCGAACCCGGCGCACAAGTCATTGAGCGCGCAGGCTTGCCATCCATTACCGGTCAGGACGACTCGGACACGCTCGAAGCTTTCCTCGATGCCGTCCGTTGGGGTGCTGCCACCAATGCCGACAGGGGATTTCTGCAGGCGCCGTTCCGTAGCGGCGTCAGCATCGAGGACTTTCAGCTCGATCCTTTGGTGCGCGCCATCGACATGGCGCGCGTCAACCTGCTCATCGCCGACGACGTCGGCTTGGGCAAGACCATCGAGGCGGGGCTGGTGATCCAGGAGATGCTGCTCCGGCACCGTGCCCGCACCGTCTTGATCATCTGTCCTGCATCCCTTCAGGAGAAATGGCGCATCGAGATGCTGGAGAAATTCGGCCTCGACTTCCGCGTGGTCGACACTGCCTACATCAAGCAATTGCGGCGCGAACGCGGCATCCACGCCAATCCGTGGACATCTCATCCGCGCCTCATCGCATCGATGGACTGGGTCAAGAGTGGCGAGGGGCTGCGCGCGATGCGCGACGTTCTTCCGCCCCATGCAGGTCATCCGCGCAAGTTCGATCTCCTGGTCGTCGACGAAGCGCACAACATCGCCCCAGCCGCCGGCGCGCATTACGCGCTGGAGAGCCAACGCACGCGTTTTGTTCGTGCAATCAGCCCGCACTTTCAGCATCGGCTGTTCCTGACGGCGACACCGCACAACGGCTACACCGAGTCATTCACCTCGCTGCTGGAGCTGCTAGACGATCAGCGCTTCGCCCGTAACATCCTTCCCGACGAAAAGCAGTTGAGCCAGGTGATGATCCGGCGCCTGAAGAGCGATCTGCTCGACGCCGACGGCAAGCCGCTGTATGCCCAACGCAAGCTACAGGCGCTGGCGGTTCCGTATACGGGTGAAGAACGGGAGATCCACCAGAAGCTCAACGATTACTGCGCCTCTCGCGAGAAAGACGCGGAGAAGACCGGCAGCACGTTCGGCACCTCTTTCGTCAATCAACTGCTCAAGAAGCGCCTGTTCTCGTCACCCGCTGCGTTCGCTTCTACGCTCGAAAAACACATCGCCTCGCTATCGCATGGCGCCAAACCCAAAGCGCAGGACGCGATGGCCGAGCGCATCCTGCGCAAGGCCATCCTGAAGGTCGACGAGGACTACGCCAACGATCAGGAGGTCGAGAACTCCCAATCGGAGGCTGTCGAAGAGGCTTCGCGCCGAGCCCAGCCTCTGACTCCGGAACAGCAGCGGATGCTGGCCGATCTGAGGCAATGGGCGCAGCGAGCCAAGAACCAGACCGACTCCAAGGCCAGGGCCATCATCGAATGGCTTTCGGCCAACCTGAAAGCTGGCGGCCAGTGGAACGATCGCCGCGTGATCCTGTTCACCGAGTACCGCACCACACACCAATGGATGCACGAGATCCTCGCCAGCCACGGCTTCGGCGGCGAACGTCTCGGCCTGCTCCACGGCGGACTCACTCAGGATGAACGGGAACCCATCAAAGCCGCCTTCCAGGCATCCCCCAAGGATTCCCCTGTCCGCATCCTGCTCGCCACCGATGCGGCCTCCGAAGGTATCGACCTGCAGAACCACTGTAACTGCCTCATCCACTTGGAGATCCCCTACAACCCCAACGTGATGGAGCAGCGCAACGGGCGTATCGACCGTCACGGGCAACGCGAGAAAGAGGTGCTGATCTGGCACCCGGTCGACGGCGGGGACAAAGGCCATGCATCGGTCGGTGGCCACGGCGAAGACATCCTGCGTGCCTTGCGCAAACTGGAGTCGATGCGCGCCGACATGGGCAGCGTCAATCCGGTCATCGCGCCCCAGATGTCCGGGCTCATCGAAGGCTCGCTGAAGGATCTGGACACCCGCCTCGCGGAGGCCAAGATTGCCAAGGCCAGGCGCTTCGTGCGCGCCGAACGCGAGCTGAAAGAGCGCGTCGCCAAGCTCCATGAACGACTCCTCGCCACCCAGCAGGATTTTCACCTCACGCCCGATCACATCCAGATGGCGGTGAAGACTGGTCTCGCCCTAGCGGGCCGCCCCCCGTTGGAACCCGTCGCCCTCGCAGATGCACCCCAAGGCAGCGCATTCAGGATGCCACCCCTATCGGGATCATGGGCGCGCTGTCTGGAGGGCCTGCGTCACCCGCATACCCAGCAGATACGCCCCATCACCTTTGACCACGCTGTGGCCAAGGGGCGAGACGATGTCGTGTTGGTCCACCTGAATCATCGACTGGTGCAGATGTGCCTGAGGCTGTTGCGCGCCGAGGTCTGGGCGCAGGATGACGTGAAGAAACTCCATCGCGTCACCGTGCGCACATTACCGGATGGCAGCATCGAGGGCCCGGCTGTGGTCGTCATCTCGCGGCTGGTCATCACCGGTGGCAACCACCATCGCCTTCACGAGGAACTGACCGTCTCGGGCGGCTATCTGCGCGATCAGTCGTTCCGGCGCGAAGAAGGCGTCACGCGCGTCCAGCAGTGGCTGGACGAGGCGCAGCCCATCACAGCGAACGATTCGCTGTTCGATGCCCTTCGGGTGCGCTTCGATCGCACTCGACCCGCCATCCTGCAGGCAGTCGACTCCCGCTCGAAGGATCGACTCAAGTTTCTGGCCAACACACTGCAGACCCGCAAGCAACGAGAGTTGGACGACATCGGTGCCGTGCTGGACGAGCTCGAGAAGGCGATCCAGAGTGAACTGAAAAAGGACCAGCAGCCCGAGCAGATGTCGCTGTTCACCGAGGACGAGCGCACCCAGCTCAGGCGCGATACCGCCGCGCTGGAGGCGCGCCTCGCGCGCATTCCGGCCGAGCGCATCCAGGAGGTCCAGGCCATCGAGACCCGCTATGCCAAGCTCGATGATCGCACCTTCCCGGTCGCCGTCGTCTTCCTGCTTCCCGAATCAGCCATGAAAGGGGGTGCGGCATGAGCAATCACGACCTGCACCACGATTGGCTGGCGCTGATCGAGATCTCCGGCCCGTTCCTCGCCGTTCCCGTTCTCAAGGAGGCCTTTCCCCAAGGCCTGGAAGAGCTTGACGGAATCAAGCGCAAACGGCTGCGACAGGCCTACGAGGAATGGCGTGAGGCGCTCGAGACGGATGATCCACAATTTCCCGAGCTGCACGCAGCCTGGATCGATGAGGTACTGGCGCGTGGCCTTGAGCTCGACGAAGACGGCAAAGGCGACATCCTCAAGCGGGCCGACTGGTGCGCCACCAACCTCAAAGCCAGCTTGCCCGAACACGGCGTGACGCTGTCACCCGATCTTGCCGTGATCGATGAACAACGCGCCAACAAACCGTTACTGCTAATCCAGAGCTATGCGCAGGATGCCGATCTCGATGCCACCTTGAAGCGAGACGGTTGGGCTTCCACACCCGCCGATCGCATGGTTCAGATTTGCCGCGCGTTGGGCTGCCGCCTCGGCTTGGTGACCAATGGCGAACGCTGGATGCTGGTGGATGCTCCAGTCGGTGCGGTCACCACCTTTGCCAGTTGGTATGCCCGCATCTGGAGCCAAGAGCCCATCACGCTGCAAGCCTTCGTGCATCTGCTCGGCATTCGTCGTTTCTTCGTCGATGAAACCGAGCAACTGCCGGCACTGTTCGACCGCTCGCTGAAGTATCAGGACGAAGTCACCGATGCCCTCGGTGAGCAGGTTCGCCGCGCCGTCGAAGTGCTGATCCAGGCGCTCGACAAGGCCGACCAGGACCGCGACCGCGAGTTGCTGCGCGACGTAAAGGAGCCCGTGCTCTACGAGGCGGCACTGACGGTGATGATGCGGCTTGTGTTCCTGCTCTCCGCCGAGGAGCGTGGCTTGCTGTTGCTCGGCGATGAACGCTACGAGGCCAACTACGCGCTCTCGACCTTGCGCATGCAATTGCGCAAGGAATCCGAGGAGATACTCGAACGCCGCTGGGATGCCTGGTCACGCCTGCTGGCCATCTTCCGTGCCGTATTCGGTGGCATCAAGCATGAGAACCTGCGCCTGCCTGCGCTGGGGGGCTCGCTGTTCGATCCGGATCGCTTTCCTTTCCTCGAGGGCCGCGCCAAGGGCTCCGAATGGCGCACCGACGCCGCCAAACCGCTGCCGATCGACAACCGCACTGTGCTGTTGTTGCTCGAGGCCATACAGCAGTTCCAGGGGCGCACGCTGTCCTATCGCGCGCTGGACGTGGAACAGATCGGCTACGTCTATGAAGGCCTGCTGGAGCGCACCGTCAAGCGCACCGCCGAGGTCACGCTCGAGCTCGACGGTACCAAGAGTGCCAAGGCTCCCTGGGTCAAGTTGGCCGAATTGGAATCTGCCCGCCTCGACGGCGCTGAACGTCTTGCCGAATTGCTCCAGGAGCGCTCCGGCAGTTCCGCCAGCCGTGTGCGCAACGATCTGGCCAAGCCGGTCGACGATACCCTTGCCGATCGTCTGCTCGCCGCCTGCCATGGGGACACCAGCCTTCGTAACCGCATCAAGCCCTTTGCCCATCTGGTTCGCACCGATCCATGGGGCTATCCGCTGGTCTATCCCGCCGGGGCGTTCATCGTCACCACCGGCTCCGACCGTCGCGAGACCGGTACTCACTACACGCCGAAATCGCTCACCGAGGCCATCGTCACGGAGACCCTGACGCCGATCGCCTACGTGGGACCGGCAGAAGGCACCCCGCGTGAGCAGTGGGTGTTGAAGTCGCCCGCCGAACTGCTGGACCTGAAGATCTGCGACCCGGCCATGGGCTCTGGGGCCTTCCTGGTGCAGGCCTGCCGCTGGCTGGCCGATCGCCTGGTCGAGGCCTGGTCACACGCTGAAGGAACCGGGAAGACGGTGAGCGTAGATGGCGAAGTGCTGGATGCGACCGGCACCAAGGAGCCTCTGCCTCGCGACACCGAGGCCCGCACCGTGATTGCCCGCCGCCTCATCGCGGAGCGCTGCCTCTACGGCGTGGACCTGAATCCCCTGGCGGTCGAACTCGCCAAGCTCTCCATCTGGCTAGTGACGCTGGCTAAGGGACGCCCCTTTGGCTTCCTCGATCACAATCTGCGCTGCGGCGACAGCCTGCTCGGCATCCATCGTCTGGATCAGCTCACCGAGCTCTCGGTGGCACCGACCGGGAAAGGTCAGCAACGCTTGTTCGGACAGAACATCGAACAGGCGGTTCGCGATGCGATCGAACTGCGTCAGCGGCTGCGTAAGATGCCCATCCGCGATATCCGCGACGTGGAAGCCATGGCGCATCTGGACGCCGACGCGCGTCGCAGGCTCGCAGTGCCGGAAAGCATCGCCGATGCGTTCATCGGGGAGGTGTTCGCATCGGGCGGCGGTACGGCACTGGAGAACACGCTGGCGTCGCTGACCATCCAAGCCGGGCAAGCCATCGATGGCGACGGCGAAGTGCTCGCATCGATGCGTCGGAAATCGGTCGCTGCGCTCTCGACCGATTTACCCGCCGACACACCCGCGCGTCGGCCTTTCCATTGGCCGTTGGAGTTTCCGGAGGTGTTCGCGCGCGAGCGCGGCGGCTTCGATGGCGTCGTCGGCAATCCACCCTTTCTGGGCGGGCAGCGCATCACCGGCGTCGCGGGTACTGCCTTCCGCGACTGGCTGGTCGTGCACATCGCCGAGGGGCGTCGCGGCTCGGCGGATCTGGTCGCATATTTCTTCCTGCGAGCATGGAGCCTGCTGCGCAAAGGCGGCGGTTTTGGGCTGCTCGCTGTCAACACCATCGCGGAAGGCGACACGCGGCAGGTCGGGCTGGAGGCCATGGTCGGCGCGGGTGCCGTCATTCATGCGGCCTACCCGAACGAACCCTGGCCCGGAAAGGCGGCGGTCATCACCAGTCGGGTCCATCTCCACAATGGAGAGTGGCGAGGCGAACGCTCTTTGCTCGGGCGACCGGCCCCGTTCATTTCGGCCTTCCTCTCCGATAGAGAGGAATGGAGCCCTAAACGGCTGAAGGCAAATGAAGGCATCGCGTACCAGGGCGCAATTCCCCTCGGCAAAGGTTTTCTACTTACAACGGCGGAAGCAGATGCAATTGCCCAGGTAGATCCAATTAGCTCGGAAGTTATATTTGACTATTTAAGCGGCGACGACCTGCTTTCGAACCCGAGACAGGAGCCCAGCCGACGGGTCATAAGCTTCTGGGATTGGAGCGAAGAAAGGGCTAAGCGCTACAAGCTTGCCTATGAAAGACTCTTGAGGTTGGTGAAGCCGGAAAGGGACACCAACAACAGAAAAGAAAGACGCGAAAAGTGGTGGCACTTTGCTGAGAAAGCGCCTGCCCTCTACCATGCAATCGGCCGCGGTAATTTCTTCGAGAAACATCCTGGTTGGTGGAGTCCCGGTTGTGCACGCTTAAGCAGAGTACTTTTTCATTCTTTCACTAGCAAGTACGTCTGCTTTGATTTCGTGTCGGCGGATCTCATTTATGCGGGCCCACATAACGTTGTAGCCTCAGATGACGCAAGGATGTTTTTGTTCCTTCAGTCATCAATTCATGATGCCTGGGCAAGACACAACAGCTCTACCATGGGAGCAACTCTTCGTTATGCAATTACTGACTGCATCTCAACCTATCCTTTCTCTTTGGCGCACTTGGAGTCTGAGTATGCTGCGCGCCTCTCGGAGGAATATCTAGGATGCCGATCTCGCTTAAGTAGGAGAATGAATGTCGGCTATACGTCTGTTTACAACCGGTTTCATTCTCCGGGCAGTGACGAGTATGACGAAGACATTCAACATCTACGTCAACTACAGATAGAAATGGATCAGGCGGTCGCGTTGGCGTATGGCTGGAGCGATCTGGAGCTTGATCACAGTTTCTACGAGGTGCCGTATCTTCCGGAAAACGACCGCATGCGCTTCACCATTTCGGAGCCTGTGCACCGTGAAGTGCTGCAGCGGCTCTCGGATTTGAACCGTCAGCGTTACGAGGAAGAAGTCACGGCAGGCTTGCACAGCGGCAGGTCTTCCGGCATCGGGTCGCGCAAAGCTCGTGTCGCCACTTCTGAGAACACCCCCTCGCGACAGCCGTCATTCGACTTCGATGGCACATCGTCCAACGATGGCACCTACCGAAAAGCCGCCGAACAGCGAGCCAGCTATCAGGCAGGCCCAACCCACGCCATCGTTGAATACATGAAGGCCCATCCCGGATGGCACGCCAAGTCCGATATCGTCTCTGCCATCGGCATCACCGACGGCCAATGGAACGCTGCGATTGCCGAGCTTATCGCGGATAACAGGATTGAGCGCCAGGGAGAGAAGCGCGGAGCGCGTTATCGAGTGGTGACCGAGGGGGCGAAAGAATGAAAGAGTATCAACTAAATGTCGATCCGCGCATCCTGGAACTGCTCGGCCCGAATCTCTACACGAACATTTACTACGTGCTGGCGGAGTTGATCGCCAATGCGTATGACGCAGACGCAAAGAACGTCTACATCATTGCCAACAAGGATGACATCCGGGTTGAAGACGATGGCCATGGCATGTCCTATGAGAAGGGGGATATTGCCAACTATCTCAATGTGGCGGGCGTTTCACGAATCAAGGAAGCCGACTCGTTCTCCAAGTCCGGAGCTCGCCGAAAAATGGGTCGCAAGGGCGTAGGAAAGCTGGCGGCGCTGTCGGTCTCCGAGAATGTCGACATCCTGACCGTGGCAGACGGCGAGAAGTCGGGATTCGTCCTTTCTCGCCATCCAGATGAAGGCAGCAAGCTCAAAGCAATTGCCGACGCCGACATCACTTTCGATCATGTCGTAGACCATGGCTCCGCCATCGTGATGCGCAACCCGCAGTACAGACTCCACAAGACGCTTGCTGCCGTAAAGCGCAATCTTCTGAAGATTTTTCCCTTGATCAATGCTGATTTTCGCATCCACGTCATCAGGGGGCAGGAATCCGAGATCATCGACGATTTCGACAGAAACGTGATGGCAGAGCTTGGCACGCTGATAACTCTTGGCGATGAGTATTCGCCATTGATCGGCCTCGTACCTGATATCTATCCACAAAGGCGAACGGACCTGGTCACCAGCAGGGACGAGAAAGCCATTCCCCTGGTCATGAAGGACAACGAAGGGGTCGAGCACGAATACACCCTTCAGATAGCTGGCTGGATCGGGACATACAAAACGACGCGAGGTCGCAAGGCCGAGATGTCGGATTTTCCTGACAACTTCATCTCGCTGTTCGCGAACAAAAAGATGGGGGAGTTCAATATCCTGCCTGTCGTTGGCCAGAACAAGTTGAATGAGGTTTATGTCGTTGGGCAACTACACGTCGACTTGTTCGAGCTAACCGAACTGCCGGATATGGCGTTGAGCAACCGTCAGGGGTACAAATCTGACGATCCGCGATATATCGCTGTCCTGGACTATGTGAGGAAGGAGCTGCTGGCAGATATTCTGAGAAAGCGAGAAATCTTCACAGACATAGGAAAGGCCAAGAAGAAGCAGCAAAAGCAAGACGAGCAAAAAGACAATGAGGAACGGCTCCGGCGCAATGTCGATGACTTCCGCAAGAAGGCAAGCGAAGAAGCCGCCAACAACCTGCTGGACCTTGGCTCTGGTTTGTCTCGCGAAGCGATCGAAGGTGCCATCACAAAATCGATAAACGACAATAGCCCAGACCTTGGGCTGAAGTCGCTCATCGATTCCCAGAAGAAAAAGATACTCATCAGTCAGACATACCCTGACAAACCGTTCGCCGACATCATTTATCAGATGCTCCTGCACAACAACGTGCCAGCCGAGGACATCCTGTATACGAATTGTGACGATGAAATCTGCCGCGTACCGGAAGGCAGAGGCGTCTACGACTATCTGAGAGAGTTTTTCGTAGAGAGCTATTCGACCCAGAAAATATTCGTCCTCTTCGTGACGAGCGAGAACACCAAGGTTTCGTGGGGTGCAATCACGGAAGTGGGCGCGTCCTGGATCACCCAGGTCGACCACAAGATCTTCAATGTTCATCCGTTCAGACCCGAGCATCCTCTGAACGACGAGATGCAGTGGCAAAGCACCAATCGCGAAGAGCCCACCAGAGGCGAGCTTTGGATGATTCCACTGAACGCGGATGTCTTCTGCCAGAAGATCGAAGCGGTCTGTGATGCGCTGGGTTATGAGAAGAAGACCAGAGCTGACAACAAAGCGTACCTCGGGACGCTGATTCCTATTCGAAGCGCCTGAGGGAAACTGGCATGGCACACAACACGAACCCCAACGCATGGATCGCCATCGATCATGGCCTCGGCACTGATCCTAGGCTCGCGCCCTACATCCTGGTTCTGAAGGGTGAGCGTTCTCTCTACCAAGCCATCGAGGAAGACGACTGGGTTCTCGTCCTGAACCCCGTTGGTAGCATCACCCGTGTCGGGCGTGTGCTGCGGGTTCGTTCTGATCTCGAAACCACCACGCTCTATTTCGACCGACTGCTGTCGGTCACCGACCCCGTCTCGATCGGCCTCACTGCACTCACGCCACCGTCTTCGGGAAGTATTGGTCGGGTCCAGTGGACCGATTTCTTCGAAGCCCTTCCCAAGGCATTACACAAGACCATCGCCGACGTGCCGACGGTCGGGGCTGACGCCCGTTCACCCCAGCATCAGCAGGAACTCGCCTACATCCGCGAATTGCTGCAACTGGCCGTGATGGACGATCTGCTAGGTCCGGCTAGCGGTCCTCATGAACGTATCGTCGACATGGGTGTGCGGGATCGCTATCTGGTGGGCAAGCTCGCTCCGCGTGAGGCGGCACAGGGCGGCATCGAAGGACTCGAAGGGCCGCTGGCAAACGAGGATGCCGAGGAGCCTACCGATCCAAAAGCACCAGGTCAGCATGAACCCGGCGCGGAGTTCGGCACGGCGACGGGCCGTGTCGAGCCCGAATCCGATGCAGCAGACGAGATCGACGCAGCCAGCAATCAGTCGCTGGTGCCGAGCAGTCTCGGCATGACCTTTTGTGTGGATGGTGACGCCGAACGGATCGAGATCGAGGTGCGCTGGGGTCGCTATGAGCGCAGCGATGAGCACGAGATCTTCCGCACCCGCAAGAACAAGGAGACCGGTGCCGAGGAGCAGACCAAGGCGAAGGTCTGGCAACGCATCCCCTGCGGCGGCAAGCTGGTGCTGCCACTCACCGAAGGTGTGATCCCTCATCAGGCGCCGGACAAGACCTATCCCGAAGTGCGGGTGCAAGGCTCCGTGCGTGCCAAGAACGCAAATGGCGACCGCTTGGTGACACTGTTCCTGGTCAATGCGCAGGAGGAACCCGACACCAACCGCGATACCGCCTGGGTTTTCCAGCCGGAGTTGATCGTTCGATCGGAGGCGGAAACGCCCAAGCGCGCCATCTTCCGCCGTCGGCCCGTGCTGGATGCGGACGGTATGGACCCGGAGCGTGAGTCGCTGGAGATGATCTACCGCAACCGGGTGGAGTTCGCGGTGGGTCATGGCGTCGCAGTCCATGCCGAAATGGCGGATGACGTGACGCTGGCCACCGAGGTGCGCACCACCGTAATGCCTCAATACGAGGTGCAGGTCACCGAGACACCGGGGCTGGACCCCGCCGACCGACCGGCGATGAAGGAAATGGTGAGCAGTGGTCTGCTAGACATGCAGCGCCTCGCCACCCTGGACATCGATCCGCTGGTCGATGCCCTGAATCTGCTGACCAAGGATTACGCCGCGTGGATCGACGAGCAGCGCGCTCGGGTCGGCGGCGACGTGCTTGGCTACGGTGCGCAGTCGCAACAGGCGATGGATCGATGCCGGGAGATCCACACGCGTCTGCAGCAGGGTATCGATACGCTGAGGAGCAACGAGAAAGCGCTGGCGGCCTTCCGTTTCGCCAACCGGGCGATGGCCACGCAGCGCGTGCGCAGCCAGTACGCCCTCGAAATCCGGCGTGGCAAGGAGGTCACCGTCGAGCAGTTCGACGTGCTGAAAAACCGCAGTTGGCGCCCGTTCCAGTTGGCCTTCCTTCTGCTGTCGATCCCTTCGCTCGCTGACCCGACGCACCCGGATCGCGTGCAGCCCGTCGAAGCCTATGCCGATCTGTTGTGGTTCCCCACCGGCGGCGGCAAGACCGAGGCCTACTTGGGTGTGGCCGCCTTCACCATGGCCATTCGGCGCATGCAGGGCAATCTTGGTGGCTACGACGGATCGCGCGGTCTGGCCGTGATCATGCGTTACACCCTGCGCCTGCTGACGCTGCAGC
>CAZPSQ010000142.1:0-13763 GCA_964588755.1 uncultured Prosthecobacter sp.
ACGGCTGTTCCCATGCGAACAACGAGAAATGACGGCAATCCGAACGCCAGACGGTCGACCACGAACCAGTCGCCGAAGCGCAGAAGCTGCGCCAAAATCCGCGTGGGGAGGTTCACCACCAGGAACCAGACCTGGTCGATCGCGAACCGCTGCCTGCCCAGCCGTCCCCACACACCCAGAGTCGGCAGTGCGACCAGTCGCGCCGCCATCGATCCTGGCCGACTTCCCAAACCGGCAGCAGCCAACACACCGAGCCCCAAGAGCGCTGCGGCTGCGGCCGATGGTGCGGGGGGAGGCGGTTCCGTGAAGGCCGATGCCAGATTTCCTCAGGCCGCACCAGATGATGCCGACGGGACTGTTCGGACCGGGGGGAAGCTGGTAGGCCTCGGTGCCGCGCACTCCCTCCTCCAGGAACTGCTTGTCGTAACGGAAGCTGGGGGTGTTCACGATGGTTTTCACCTCCCATTGCCCCACAGGTATGAACTGCGGTTTTCCAGGTGTTATGGGAAATGCGGCCAGCATCATTTCTTTGTCATTATAAACAGCAGCCATTCGTTCGACGGTGTCGATGACGATCGTGTTGCAACTGATCGCCGGGTCGGCCTTGTAGCTGGCCATGGGCTTGACCTCCTCAATGCGGAAGGAGCGGACGTTGGGAACGACCACGATGTCTCCGGGCTTGAGTGCCTTGAGGTTTTTACCCGGATTGATCGCGGCCAGAAAGGTTTCGTCGGTGTGGAACCGTTCGGCGATGAGTTCTTCCAGACTGCGATAGGCCATGAACGTGGCCTTGGCCTGAAGCTCCGGCTCCTCGGGCAGGTGCGGGTTCACGTAGGCAAGGAGGTCTGACTTGATCTTGTAGGCGGCATACGGCACGGGAACCTCCCGCTCGGCGGCTTTTTGGACATAGCCCCAGTCGTAGAGGTCGCGCCTGCCATGGGCGTAGTTGTAGTTTACCACCGCCTTGTAAGTGAACTCGCCGACGGCCCCATCCACCTTCCCCGGGCCGAAGAGATTGCGGTCCAGGAAGATCTGGATGCGCAGCACGGTGTCGCGGTCCTTCGGCACAGAGGGGTCGTCCTTGGCCGGACCCAGGTCCTGGGCGGACGAGGTCATGGCGAGCAGCAGGGCGATGAAAAGGAGGCGGAGCGTCATCACGCCCATGCTAAAGCAACGTGGGCAATGAGCAAGGAGGCCTGTATCACGTTGCCTGAATCGAATCCCCCGCTTAGCGTACTTTTCAGCCATGCCAGTCACTGTCACCGACACCCGCACTCCGGAACAGCTCCGCCAGCACTATGATGTGGAGCGGGAGCTGGCGGACCGCCTGCGCCGGGCCACGAAGGAGGAACGCCGGACCCTGTACTCCGAGGTTTACGACGAGCTTTTCAAGCGGGTGCCCCTGCACCCGCAGCACACGAACAAGTCCTCCCCTGAGCGTCTGGCCGCCGATGTGGCGGAGAAGATGCAGATTGCCGCACCCTTCTTGCGGCCGGACACGGTGTTTCTGGAGGTGGGCCCCGGGGACTGCGAGTTTGCCAAGACGGTGGCGGAAAAAGTCGCGCGCGTGCTGGCCATCGATGTTTCGGACGAGATCACCCGCAGGCGCACGCTGCCTGCCAACCTGGAGCTGGTGCTTTCTGACGGCAGCTCCATTCCCGTGCCGCCCGGCAGCGTGGACGTGGCCTACAGCAACCAGCTCATGGAGCATCTGCATCCCGACGACGCGCTGGACCAGCTGCGCGGCCTCCATGCCGCGCTGGCGCCAGGGGGCGTGTATGTCTGCATCACACCGAGCCGGCTGACGGGGCCGCACGACATCAGCTTCGACTTTGACCGCGAGGCCACCGGCTTTCACCTCAAAGAATACACGGTGGGAGACCTGGCTGCACTGTTCCGGCAGGTGGGCTTTGCCAAGGTGCGCATCATTTTCGGCGGCAGGGGCAGATTCGTCCTGCTGCCCACCTGGACGGCCACCGTCTTTGAAAACCTGCTGTCCCTGCTGCCACATGGCCTGAGGAAGACGCTGGCGCTGAAGCCGCCGTTTCGCTGGCTGTTTGGCGTGCGGCTGGCCGGATTCAAGGCGTGATGCCCCGCCCCGTTTGCATAGCGCAGGCCCCCTTTCTCACTCATGGACGCCATCCCGGGTCGATCGCCAGGGCGAGATGAACGTAAGGCAGCGTTGCCGGGGTGGGCGTGTTGCCATCCAGCGTGGTCAGGATGAGGTTGCGCATCATGCGAAGGATGATGTCCTTCTTCATGGCGGGCTTGAAAATTTCCTCCTCGGGATAGGGGTCCCCCACGGCAAGAACCGTTTTCACGTGGTCGATGTTCAGCTGCTCCCCGCGTTCGAAGGCATCGATAAGCTGAAGCTCCCCCTCGGGGCCGACGCGGTAGCCGACCATGAACTTGCCGGGCAGCGGCACACCAAACACGCCCTGGACACCGAGGCTGGAGGCCAGTTCCACATACAGCACGCTCAGTGTGATGGGCAGGCCCTCGCGGTCGTCCAGGACCTCGTTCATGTAGCTGTTGGCGCGGTTTTCGTAGTCGTCGCGGCTGCCGTGAAATCCATTTTCCTCAAACAGATAGCGGCTGATGCGCTGGACGGCGGCGACGGTGCCTTTTTCAATCTCCGGATCGGCCTTCAAATCGGCCACCATGCTCTTGAACTGGTCCAGATAGGAGGCCACATCGACTTCGGGGTCGTCATGGCGCGCCAGCAGCAGGGTGCAGCGCATGAGGTTGATCTCCGGCTCGGGTTTTGCCAGCTCGGCCAGCAGTTCCTTGGTCACGGCACGGCGATGCAGATCCCCCTCAAGGTCGCGCAGTCTGGCGGCCTCCGCCTCCAGTTTCTGGCGTTGCTCGGAGAGCACCCGGCGGGCGGCGGCAGGCGTCTCCAGCAACTGCTCCAGCGTTTCATCCTTTGAGGCGTCGGTTGTCAGGTGCGTCATCAGATGGCTGTTGATCTGGGCCACCAGCTCTGGTGCCAGCGGCTTTTCCGCGAGGTCAGCGCCGACGCGGAAGCCACGGAAGTCTGCCTCTGTGGTGCGAAATTTGCAGAGGCCCACGCCGCCGTCGCGCAGGCCGCTGTCAGCCGTTTCGATGACCTGCTTGCCGTTCACGAAGCAGAGGATGCGCTCCGGCTCCACCCGCACACGCAAGTGGTTCCAGTCCCCCGCCTGATAGGCACCACTCGGCACGTCGGAGAGGATGGTCCAGGAGTAAACATCCGGGCCGTCGAACCGGGTCAGGCGCAACCTGCCGCCGGAAGGATAGAACCCATAGTGGCGGTCCGCGCCATCGGAGCAAAAAAGCAAGCCCGCCGCGCCGGACTCATCGTCCAGCTTCACAGAGACGGCCACCTCAAAGGTGTCCTGGGGGACTTTGTGGGAGGAGAAGCACAGCGCGCGGCCGCCAAAACCATCCCCCGGCAGGCTGGCCCGGATGACCCCGGCGTGCTGGGTCCACTGGGCGCCGAGGTGCGCGGTCCAGAGCCTCGGGTTCAAGACACCAATGGTCAGCCAACGGCTCATGGGCACCGGGTTCGGCCTTTCAATGAGCGTCTTGAGAGCGTTAACGGGCATGGCAAATCCCAGGTTGTCCGTCTTGAGAGATTTCAAGGTCAGCAACCCCAGCACCCTGCCCTGCATGTTGAGGAGAGGGCCGCCGCTGTTCCCCTTCTCAATGGGGATGGCCACCTGCAGCATGTCGTTGCCATCGATCTCCCGGGTGGCGGAAAGCACGCCCTTCACAATGCTGAAGGCCAGCCCCTCCGGCGCGCCCATGGCCACCACACTCTCACCCTGCCGCACCTTCGCGGAGTCGCCCAGCGGCAGCGGCTTCAGACCTTTCGCGTTCACCCTCAGTAAGGCGAGATCCAGCTTCGCATCCGTGGCATGGACTTCTGTGACAGGATGCGTTTTGCCATCGTGCATTTCGATGCGCAGCCCTCTGGCCTCGCCAATGACATGCAGATTGGTGGCAATGAGGCCGTCCTCGCTGACGATGAAGCCGGAGCCGATGCCGTCCAGCCCCTCCCGCCCGATTTGGGTGATCTTCACCAGCGAAGGCTTGATGGCGTCCGCCAGATCCTCAGTCGTTTTGGCGGGTGGGGCCGCCGGTGTGTTTTTGCCCTTCGGTTTGGTCGCGCCATCCGCCTGACCTGCGGCCAGGATGAAAAGGAGGAAAACATGCTGGAGCAGCCTCATGGGGCAAGTGTGGCGCAAGAAACGCACCATGCGAGCTTTTCTGTGGCGGGAAACGCCGGGATTGGGCGGGCTGAAAGTCCTGCACGGCGGCCGCTTTTTAAACCACCCTCCAGCATGGCTGGCAAACATCTCTGCCAGAAACGCGTGTTACCGGCAGTTTTAACCCTTCCCATTTTCAGCCACCCACCCCTGCAATGTCCCTCTCCCGCGCGTTTTTGTTTTCCGCCTTGTCCCTGGCCTCCCTGCCTGCCCTGGCGGAGGAGTTCCCCAAAATCTACAACACCGAAAAGGGCGCGCCGATGCCAGCCGAAGAGGTCGCGGCCACCATGCAATTGCCGCCGGGCTTCAAGTGCGTGGTCTTTGCCGCGGAGCCGGATGTCCAACAACCCATCGCCATGGCGTGGGACAGCAGGGGCCGCCTCTTCGTGGCGGAAAACTACACCTACGCGGAGAATCCCATCCGCTGGGACACCAAGCTGAAGGACCGCATCATCATCCTGGAGGACAAGGATGGCGACGGGAAGCACGACGGCCGCAAAGTCTTCTGGGAAGGCGGCAGCTACCTGACCAGCGTGGAAACCGGCTACGGCGGCGTGTGGGTGCTGCACAATGGCACGCTCAGTTTCATCGCCGACAAGAACGGCGACGACATCCCCGATGGCGAGCCCGAGGTGCTGCTGGACGGCTTCAATGTGAAGACCATCGGCCACAACATCGTCAACGGCCTGCGCTGGGGGCCGGACGGCTGGCTGTATGGCCGCCACGGCATCACGGACACCTCCGCCGTCGGCGCGCCCGGCACGCCGCTGGAGGACCGCGTGAAGATGAACTGCGCCATCTGGCGCTACCACCCCACACGAAAAGTCCTGGAAACCGTGGCCCACGGCGGCACCAACTCCTGGGGGCATGACTGGAATGAGCACGGCGAGCTTTTCATGATCAACACCGTCATCGGCCACCTCTGGCACGTGATCCCCGGCGCCTACTACCGCCGCATGTTCGGCACGCATCTCAACCCCCACGTGTATGAGATCATCGAGCAGACCGCCGACCACTTCCACTGGGACAACGGATCTGAAAAATGGAGCGACATCCGCACCGGCGTCAGCAGCAAGACCCTGGAGCTCGGCGGCGGTCACGCGCATGTGGGCCTGCTCATTTATCAAGGCGGCCTCTGGCCCAAGGAGTACCACGGCGCCGTCCTCACCTGCAACCTCCACGGCAACCGCATCAACATGGACAAGCTGGAGCGCCAGGGCTGCGGCTACGTCGGCAGGCACGCGCCAGACTTCATGCAGGCCAAGGACAAATGGTTCCGCGGCATCGATCTCCTCACCTGCCCGGACGGCAACGTGATCGTCTCCGACTGGAGCGACAGCGGCGAGTGCCACGACAACGATGGCGTCCACCGCAGCAGCGGCCGCATTTATAAGATTGTGTATGGGGAACCGAAGAAAATTGAGCCTGCGGCCTATGCAAGTCTCCAAACCATTCCTGCCGTCGAACTGCTCAGCAACAACTGGTGGGAGAGAATGTACATCAAAACCAAGCTTGAAGGACCTTCAGACCCCGAATGGCAGCGGGAGGACAATCTGCGCGCTGAGGGACTTTTTAGGATGGCTCTCTCGGCCAAGGACAAAGACGAGCATGTGATCGAGGCATTCAATTCAGTCTGGAACAAGCGCATCACCGCCCCAGGCAAAGTCAGCGCTGAAGATGAAAGCACCGCTTGGTATTTGAAGCGATTTGCCGAGCTGGCCGGGGACAGCAAAAATGGCCTTGTGCGCCTCCACATCGCTTCCGCACTACAGCATTTTCCGTTGGAGAGTCGCTGGCCCATCGCCACCGCCCTCTCCCTGCACGCTGAGGACGCCGACGACCGCCAGCAGCCCCTGATGATCTGGTACGGCATCGAGCCCGCCGTGGCCGCTGATCCCATGAAGGGCGTGGAGCTGATCAAACAGGCAAGGCTTCCCACCGTGCGCCGTCTCGTGGCACGCCGCATCGCGGAGATGATCGAGGACAAGCCGGAAGCGGTGGACGCGCTGATCGTTGCCATGGCCGGCATTGACAAGGCTGCCGGTGAGGACGTGCTGCGTGGACTGGCCGCAGGCCTGAATGGATTCAGCACGGCCAGGAAGCCCAAAGGCTGGGACGAGGCGGCAAAGGCCCTGGAGGCCCACGGCAGCGAGGAAATGAAGGAACTCACGCGCCAGCTCTCCGTCGTCTTCGGCAGCGGCCGTGCGGCGGATGAGCTGATCACCATCGTCAAGGAGGTGGATGGCGACGCCAACGCCCGCCTCAACGCCTTTGCCAGCCTGACACGCAACGCCAAGCCGGAGCTGCTGCCGGTGGTGCGCAGGCTGATCAATGACAAGGTGCTGGGTGTCGCCGCGCGCAAGGCGATTGCCGCCTACGACAACCCGACCATTCCCAAAGCGCTGCTCCAGCCCTGGCCGGTGCGCAGTGAGGAGCAGCAGGCGGCCACCGTGGCCACCCTCTCCTCCCGCCCCAGCTATGCAAAGGAGCTGCTTGAAGCCGTGAAGGCCGGCAAAGTGCCCGCCAACGCGATTTCCCCCTTCCAGGCCCGGCAGATCCGCAACCTGGGGGATGAGTCCCTGACCAAGCTTCTGACCGAAGTCTGGGGCGACCTGCGCGAGACACCCGAGGCCAAGAAAGCCGAGTTCGCCAAATGGGAGGCCCTGCTGACCAAGGCAAAACTGGCCAAGGCAGACCAGTCCCACGGACGCCTCATGTTCATGGCCGCCTGTGGCGCCTGCCACAAGATGTACGGCCAGGGTGGCGCCATCGGCCCGGAGATCACCGGCAGCGACCGCCGCAACCTGAAGTATCTCTTGGAGAACATCCTGGACCCGAACATGGTGGTTCCAGCCGACTTCCGCGTCAGCGTCTTCACCCTCAAGGATGGCCGCACGCTGACCGGCGTGATTCCGGAAAGGACAGAACGCACGCTGACCGTGCAGACACCTGCGGAGCGCCTGACCATCGAAAAGACGCAGATCGTGAAGCAGGAGCAACTGGCGCAAAGCTTGATGCCCGAAGGCCTGCTGGCCGCCTTGGGAGAGGAGAACGTGGTGAACCTCATCGCGTATCTGATGGGGCCTGGACAGGTGGAGATGCCGAAGTAATCGCCGAATATCGAATGGCTGACGCAGACACGGGAACGAAGGATTTGCGGAGCGGCGTTTCGGACCTATAGGCCGGTGCGTCCCGTCCCCCCGTTTCATGGCACCCCGGCCTGAAGGGCAGGCCGGGCCACACTCGTCATTCACCCATGGTTTCCATTTTCGACTGGATCGTCGCCGCCCGCCCCAAGACCCTGGGGGCTGCCATTGCGCCCGTGGCGGTGGGCTGTGCGCTGGCAGCCAAGATCTCCGGCGGGCTGGACTGGACTCTGGCCTTCTGCACCCTGGGGAGCTGTTTGGCGCTGCAGATCGCGACAAACTTCTTCAATGACGCGCTGGACTCGATCAAGGGGGCGGACACCGCCGCGCGCGTCGGCCCCCGGCGCATCACGGCCAGCGGCGCGCCTCCCGGGCTGGTGAAGGCGGCGGCGTGGCTCATGCTGCTGGTGGCCACGGGGCTGGCGCTGCCGCTGCTGGAGGCCCGCGGTTTGCCCATCCTCTACATCGGCATTCCGTCGCTCTACTTCTGCTTTGGCTACACCGGTGGCCCCATGCCCCTGGCCTATCGCGGCCTGGGGGAGCTTTTCGTCATCCTCTTCTTCGGGCTGGTGGCGGTGGCTGGCACGGTCTTTGTGCAGACGGGTGAATGGCTGCATGATGGCTTTGTGGCCGGAATTCAAATCGGCTGCCTCAGCACCGTTCTCATCGCCATCAACAACCTGCGGGATGTGGAGGAGGACCGTGGCAGCAACAAGCGGACCCTCGCGGTGCGCCTCGGCACCGGCTTTGCCAGGGCAGAGATTGTGCTGCTCATCGCGGCGGCGCATGCGGCCGGCTATTACTGGGTGACGCAGGGCTGGGAGCGCGGGTTCACGCTGCCGCTGATCACCCTGCCCATCGGGCTGTTCGTCGCGTGGCGGGTTTTGGTGGAGGCACCGGGCAAGGGACACAACCGCCTGCTGGCCATGAGCGGGGTGCAATTGCTGGCCTTCGCCTTTCTGCTCTGCTGGGGCATCCTGAAGGGGCCGGAGGTGATGCGTTAGATCGCTTTCCCCCTAACTCGTTTCCCTGGAATATAACAGGCAGGCGACCACCGTCGCCCATGCCCCCGCTCCGCCGACGGGAATGCGGCAATATTTCTGATAATTTGTATAAATGAAAATACTTTCACAGCCCCGCCCAGCCAGCCGCAGTTCCAGGGCATGAGGCAGATCAAGATTTCCGCCCCACATTCCTCATCCGCCGCCACTCGGCCCGGTGCTTCTGGGCCCACAGGTTCAACGCGGCCTCAAACCCGATGTCCTTGCCCTCCTCTTCGCTCACCAACCATTTGAGTTGTTGAATTTCCTCCAATTCAGCCAGAAATTCCCCATATTGGGAGCCATGAGTGGGTTTGTCGGGCATGTTTCTGCCTAGATGCGTCCTCATGGATTTCAACTCGGAATCGATGGAAAGACAGCAGCCGGACTGCGAATTTTGGCTGTGACGAAGAAAGCAAATGACAAGTTTCGACCAGCCTCTATATAATTCGCTTTCAGTCGCACGTTTCCAACGCCGGAGTAGCTCAGTGGTAGAGCATCGCATTCGTAATGCGAGGGTCGCGGGTTCAAATCCCGCCTTCGGCTCCATCCAGACGTGGCATGGCAGCCATGAGCCAACCGAGTCTCGCCGAGAATGATTCTACCCGCCGCAGCCGCACACGGCGCAGGGAGACCATGCTCAATGCCATCGCAACAATTCTAGGCTGTCTGGCCTTGGTGGTGATGATCGCCACAGTGGTCCGGGTGGTGATGGTCAAACTATGGGAATCCGCCAAGGTGAACCCGGAGTATGTACACTCCGTCTATGACAACGCCCATCAAAAGCAGCTGATGGCGGAGACCTCTCTTGCCCCCGCCAGATCACTGGAAGACATCCCTGCGTCCAAAGTGGTGACACACTCGGAATCCCCTGTGGAGAACCAAGCGGAAAGCACTGAAAAACAGCCCTCTGAAACTCGTTTTTCCGTGGCGGACAGCACAGATTCCTCCCTTCCTTTGGCCACTCCTCACTCCGTGCCTACCAGCATTCAGGACATCGAGGCCAAACGCGCGCAGATTGAAACCACGCTGCGCGGCTTTTTTGAGGCCCCCACTGTGGAGGCTCAGCTCTCCTACGTGCGTGATGCCTCCCGGGTCCGTCCGCTGATGGACCAATACCATCATAGCCGGCCGCCTGTCAGTCATCAGTGGAGAGGGCTGGGCTGGGTGCTGCCGGTGGAGGAGCCCGGCTTCCGCCTCGGTTACGCCCAGGCCATGTTTGCCAATGCGGAGCCCATGAGCCTCATCATTGAGGAAATGCAGGACGGAACTTTTCGTGTGGATTGGGAAAGTTCCGTCCGCTATGGCGAGCAGGACTGGCATGAGTTCATTGAAACCCAGCCCACTGCGCCGACACTTTTCCGAGTCATCGCCTCCCGCCCACGCCATGCGCCCTCCACTGGGGCACCGCTGGGCAGCGAGGTCTTGGAAATCAAGCATCCAGACAATGACACTGTGATCTATGCCTACTTTGACAGGCAGGACCCCAAATTTCAGTCATTGCTGCAGCAACTCCAGACCCGAAACTGGAAAGACGTGCCCCTCACGCTTCGACTGTGCTACACTGGACCATCCAGCGGTGGCAACAGCGTGCGCATCGCGGACATTGAAGGCAAGGGATGGCTGATTTTGCAAGGAACCAGGAGCTAGACAGTGAGCAAATCCAAGAACACTCAGAAAAAGGCGGCCCAAGGCAAGGCCAAGCCAACGGCACGCGGCAAGTCCACCAAGGCTCCCGCGAAAAAGCCAGCCTCGAAACCAGCTCCCCAAAAGAAAGGCAAGCCGGTGCCAGCCACTAAAAAGCCCCTGCCCAAGCCTGTGAAAAAAGCGGTCGCGCCCAAAAAGCCGGTCAAAAAGGCAGCCGCCGCCAGACCAAAGTCTGCTCCCGCCAAGCCCGCCCCTAAGAAGGCAGCGCCTGCCGCCAAGGCCAAGAAGAGCGGCGCAGTTGCCGCCAAAAAGCCCGCCGCCCCGGCCAAAAAAATCCCGTCTAAAAAGACTGCCCCCAAAGCAGCCCCGCCGCCCGCAAAGAAGCCCAAACCTGCCGCGCCAGCCAGCAAGAAGGCCCGGAGCCTGGCCCCTGCCCCTAAGCCAGCCTCCAAGAAACCGGGTCCCAAGGCACTCCCCGTCCCCCAGCCCGTGAAGACCGCCAAAGCGGCGACCAAAAAGGCGGCAGCGGCTGTGGCAGTCCCTTCAGCCAAGAGCACTCCAGCCCCCAAGCCAGCCCCACCCGCCGCACCTGAGCCCGCCGTCGTGTCCGTGGAGGTCGTGGTCGAGCCACCCCCGGCTCCGGCTCCCGCCCCCGCGGCCCTGAAAGTCCCAGGCCTGCCCCTGCCCCCGGCCGGGCCCACCAAGTCCGGCGCGCTGTTCTACGACTCCCACATGCACACCCCGCTGTGCAAGCACGCCTGGGGCGAGCCGGAGGAGTATGCCCAGCAGGCCATCAAGGCCGGGCTGAAAGGCATCATTTTCACCTGCCACTGCCCAATGCCAGACGGCTTCTGGCCCACCGTGCGCATGGCCGACAGCGAGTTCGACACCTATGTCGGCCTCGTCCAGCGCGCGGCGGAAGCCTACAAAGGCAAACTGGACATCCGCCTCGGCATTGAGAGCGAGTATTTCCCCGGCCAGGAGGAGTGGATCACCAAACTGCACCAGCGTGCTGACTTCCATTTCGTGCTTGGTGGCGTTCACTGGCAGGCCAAGGAGTATCTGGCAAAGTTCGAAACCGGCACCATCGAAAACTTCCGCCGCACCTATTTTGAGCATCTGGCCAGGTCCGCCGAGTCCGGCCTGTATGACTGCTTGGCCCACCCGGACCTGGTCAAAAACTACCACCCGGACTCCTGGTGCTTCGCCATTGTGAAAAACACCGTGGCCACCGCGCTGGACCGCATCGCCGCCACCGGCGTAGCCATGGAATTGAACACCTCCGGCCTGAACAAAAGCTACTCCGAGATGAACCCCGGCCAGGAGATGCTGCGCATGATGGCCGAGCGGAAAATCCCCGTGGTCGTCACCTCCGACGCACACCGCCCCGTGCGTGTGGGGGAGCACTTTGTCACCGCGCTGAACAACCTCGCCGAGGTCGGCTACGAGCATGTCAGCTACTTCCTGGAACGGAAGCGCATCGACCTCAAAATCCCGGCCGTCCTAGCCAGCCTGAAAAAAGCCGTGGATGCCAATGCCTAGCCTGACACCGTTCCCCCTTCTCAGTTCGCGGTTCCCCGTTAGAACCGAGAGCTGCGAACCGAGAACCGTAAACTAAAGATGAGCATCCGCACCGGCATCGGCTATGACGTCCACTCCTTTGAAGAAGACCGCCCCCTCGTCCTGGGCGGCGTCACCATTCCCCACACACGCGGGTTGAAGGGCCACTCCGACGCGGACGTGCTCTGCCACGCCATCGCGGACGCCGTGCTCGGCGCGCTGGGGGAGCCGGACATCGGCTACTGGTTCCCGCCCAGCGACGCCAGCATTGAGGGCATCTGCAGCCTGAAAATTTTGGAAAAGTGCGCCCAGATCGCCTCCGGGAAAGGCTGGCAGATCGAAAACGTGGACTCCTCCCTCATCGCCGAGGCCCCCAAGGTCATGAAGCACGCCCCGGCCATGAAGCAGCACATCGCCACCGCGCTGGGCATCCAGCCAGACCAGGTGGGCGTCAAGGCCACCACGAATGAGCGGATGGGATTTGTCGGGCGGGAAGAAGGCATCGCCGCCATGGCGGTGGCCTGTTTGAGCCGAAAGTGAGTCGTGGAAAGAACTCTTCTTTCTGGCTCGTGTTCAGCTAGGTGGCCCAAGCCACTTTTTGTCCATTTCATCCCTGCCTCCCGCAATTTCTGCCCATGTCCGATTCTGCCGCCGCCGCTGCTCTCGTCTCAGGTTACCAAAAGCTCAAAACCGCGCTGGGAAAGCGCATCGTCGGGCAGGAAGCCGTCATTGAGCAGGTGTTCATCGCCATCTGCGCCGGAGGCCACAGCCTGCTGGAAGGCGTGCCCGGCCTGGCCAAAACCCTCCTGGTGAAGTCCCTCGCGGACGCCATGCACCTCGGCTTCCGCCGCATCCAGTTCACCCCGGACCTCATGCCGGCGGACATCACCGGCACCGAGATCATTCAGGAGGACCCCGAGACTGGCCGCCGCCGCATGAACTTCATGCAGGGGCCCATCTTCACCCAGATCCTGCTGGCGGATGAGATCAACCGTACCCCGCCGAAGACCCAGGCCGCGCTGCTGGAGGCCATGCAGGAAAAAAGCGTGACCGTGGGCCAGGAAACCTTCGCGCTGCCAAAGCCCTTCTTTGTGCTCGCCACGCAAAACCCCATCGAGCAGGAAGGCACCTATCCCCTGCCCGAGGCGCAGAAGGACCGCTTCCTCTTCCTCATCAAGGTGGACTACCCCACCCGCGACGATGAGCGCGAGATCATCGCCCGCACCACCGGCGGCGAGACTCAGGAAATTGAGGCCGTCATCACCGCCGAGGAACTCCAGGCCGCCCAGCAGCTCGCCCGCAAGGTGCCCGTGCCAGACCATGTGGTGGACTTCGTGCTGGACCTCGTCCGCGCCACCCGGCCGAAGGAGCCTGACGCCTCCGACTACGTAAAGTCCATGGTCGGCTGGGGTGCTGGTCCGCGCGCCAGCCAGATGCTCGTCCTCGCCGGCAAAGTCCGCGCACTTCTCCAAGGCCGCACCCACGTGACCACCGATGACATCGAGGCCCTGGCCACCCCCGCCCTGCGCCACCGTTTGGTGCCGACCTTCCACGCGGAGGCCGAAGGCGTGACGGTGGACCAGATCATTGCTGAGCTGGTGAAGCAGACCAAGAAGAGTGCGGCGCGGGTGCTGTGATGATTGGGGAGCCTGGGGCTGACGGAGCTTAAGTGCTCAGTAATCAGTGCTCAGTTGGGAATACCGGGAACCTGGCCTTTATGAGCATGAATGATGAGACCAAGCTGACGTTTGCGAGGGCATTCTGGGAGCTTCGTGTCTATCAGAAGGCGCGGGAGTTGCAGAGTGGTGTGTTCAAAGCATCGAAGGCTTTTCCTGCGGATGAGAAGTATTCTCTGACAGACCAGATGCGGCGCGCGGCGCGATCCGTCGGTGCCCAGATTGCTGAGGCTTGGGGAAGCGGGACTACATCAAGCATTTCCAGAGCAAGCTCAGCGATGCAGAAAGCGAAAACAACGAAACGCAGCACTGGCTCATCAGCGCCGTCGATGATGGCTACCTCGACCCATCAACAGCACGTCCTTTGTTTCAACTCTCCCGGGAAATCGGCCGCATGCTCACCCCCATGTCCACCCGCGCCGACGCATTCTGCATCGATCCCCT
>CAZPSQ010000143.1:0-13731 GCA_964588755.1 uncultured Prosthecobacter sp.
TGCGTGGTCGTCTGCAGGTTGAAGAGCGTGCGGCCGCAGCTCGGGCAGGCCACATAGTCCGTCTTGAAAATGCGCACACCAGCAGCCTGCAGGATGTTGTAGCTGATACGCAGGGACTGGCCGGGGGCCTCCTCACCATTCACGATCACCGCATCGCCGATGCCGTCGCAAAGCAGGGAGCCGATGTTGGTGGCGGCCACCAGCAGGTTGCGCGTGAAGTCGGCGGCCTCGTCCTGGGAGGCGGCGTGGAAGGTGTCCTTCAGCAGAAGGGGATGGCGCGGCTGCAGCTTGGCCGCCAGCAGGCGGTAGGCGGCAATGACAGGAAGGTTGACGCCGTCCTTGACCGTCACCAGCCTGGCCTCGGCGCTCGCATTGAGCTCGTTGATGGCGTCGCCATCGCGCGGATCGATGGCGGTCACGTTGGAGTCCTCGATCACCACCTCCGGCTTGTAGTCGCCCAGCTTGTCGATCTTGTGCGCCACGGCGTCCCACTTCTTCCGTGTGGTGAAGACGGGCACCGTCTCATGGCCGCCCGCCTTGACGCCATTCACGGTGATCACCTGGGAGTCACGGCGCACATAGTCAAAGGGATCGTGGCTGACCGGCGGTGCGTTTTCGATGACCTCGAAGTGAGCGGGCAGGCCCTCGTTGTACGGCTTCACCAGCTGCTGGGCCACCGGGATCTCAAAGATGGCATCCTCCGTCAGGGAGACACGCACCGTGTCGCCAATGCCGTCGGCCAGCAGGGAGCCAATGCCGATGGCGCTCTTGATGCGGCCGTCCTCGCCGTCACCCGCCTCGGTCACGCCCAGGTGGATGGGGTAGTTCCAGTCGCCGCCGAGCTTGTTCAGATGGGCGACGAGCAGGCGGTAGGCCTCGATCATCACCTTCGGATTGCTGGCCTTCATCGAGAACAGGAAGTTGTGATAACCCTGCGAGCGGGCGATGCGGGCAAACTCCAGCGCGCTCTCCACCATGCCCACCGGGGTGTCGCCCCAGCGGTTCATGATGCGGTCGCTCAGGGAGCCATGGTTCGTGCCGATGCGCATGGCGCGGCCCAGGCGGACGCACTCCTTCACCAACGGCACAAACTCCTGCTCCATATGCGCCACCTCGGCGGCATACTCCTCATCCGTGTACTCTTTGACGGCGAATTTCTTCTTGTCGGCGTAGTTGCCCGGGTTCACGCGGACCTTTTCCACCCACTTCACAGCCTCCATGGCGGCATCGGGCTTGAAATGGATGTCAGCCACCAGCGGCACATCGCAGCCTGCGGCGCGCAGGCCGTCGCGGATGTGCTGCAGGTTTTCCGCGATGATGCGCGTCTGCGCCGTCACACGCACGATCTGGCAGCCCGCCTCCGCCAAGGCCAGGGCCTCCTTCACGCAGGATTCCGCGTCACGCGTGTCGCTGGTCAGCATGCTCTGCACCACCACCGGGGCGCCGCCGCCGATCTGCACCTTGCCGACCATGACCGGGCGCGTCTCCCGGCGCTGGTAGTTGTAGAGGTCGTGGCAGTAGCGAAGCAGGGCGGCGGTCATGGTGTGTGGGTGGGAAAGAAAGCCGGAATGCCGGGAATGCGCAAATAGAAGCGGGAAGTGAGGTCGGGATTCCCATACAAGTGGCGAAAGCTTGGATATATGAACCTTGCTTTAGGCTTAACAACACGGTAACACTGGCCTATATGGCAAATATCATTGTTATCGAAGATCATCCGCCGGTGCTGAAGCTTCTTTCAGCCCTCTGTCAGGCGGAAGGTCACGACGTGATGGCCTATGACAATGGGCATGCCGGGCTGGAGGCGATCCGGGAACTGGCACCAGATGTGGCGCTGGTGGACCGTCGCCTGGGCGATGTGGATGGCCTGGATGTGGTGCGCGAGGCACGCACGGCCTCACCTTCCACCCGGCTGGTCATGGTGTCTGCCTGCTCGGAGACGCGCGACATCGTCAGCGCCATCCGCCGTGGCGCCTGCGACTATGTGACCAAGCCTTTCGAGCCGGCGGACATCCAAACCGCCGTGCAACGCGCGCTGGCGGACGCCAATGAGCCGCTGCCGCCACCACGACAAAAGCTGGTGATCATCTGCCCAAAAAAGGCCGCATGAGCAGCAATGGCGGGCTTCCCGGCCTGAAGTTTGGTCTTGGAAGTTCGTGGCCGCTGGCCCATTGATGGACCGACCATGGAAAACCTCCGCCGCCTTCTGTTCGCCATCGCCATCTTCGTGCTGGCCGCCACCGTGTTTGGCTGGTGGCGGAAGGAGGAGGAAGGCTACGGGGTGAAAAATCTGCTGCGCGGGGAGAAGCCGTCCGCCTTCACCCCGGCGGACAAGCCACGGCTCAAGCCGAACGAGCTTTCCATCCTGGCCCGGCTGAATGAGGAGTATGCCAAGCTTTCCGCCGCCGTGCTGCCCTCTGTGGTGAGTGTGGACACCAAGACACTGCGGCGCGGGCGCGTGATGTGGGACCCCTTCCACGGGCTGATCGGCCAGCGTGCGCAGGTCATCCCCGGCCTCGGTTCCGGCGCCATCATCAGCAAGGAAGGCCACGTGGTGACGAACTTCCACGTCATTGAAGGTGTGGCCGAGGTGCAGGTGACCACCAGCGACAACAAAAAATACCCCGCCACCATCCTGGGTGTCAGCCAGGACCGCGACATCGCCCTGCTGAAGATCGAAAGCCACCGGACGGACTTCCCCGCCCTGCAGTTTGGCAATTCGGACGAGGCCCGGGTGGGCGAAATCGTCTTCGCCGTGGGCAATCCCTTTGGCCTCAGCGGCACGGTGACACAGGGCATCATCAGCGCCCGCAACCGCCACCTGAGCGACAGCCAGATGGACTACCTGCAGACGGACACCGTGATCAATCCCGGCAACTCCGGCGGCCCGCTGGTGAACATCCGCGGCGAGATCATCGGGATCAACGTGGCCATCTTTCGCGGCGACCAGAACGTGCAGGCATGGCAGGGGGTGGGGCTCGCCATCCCGGCCAACAGCGCCAAAATGGTGGTGGAGCGCATGCAGGAGGAACTAAAGGCCCGCGCGGACAAAACCGCCAGCGTGGGCAGCACCGGCCGCGGCTTCCTGGGCCTGGAGGTCAGCAGCGAGCCGGTGGACATCGACCCCGTCTGGGGCACCTCCCGTCGCGGCGCGCTGATCACCGACATCAGCCCGAACTCCCCAGCCGCCGAGGCAGGGCTGAAGATCGGGGATGTCGTGACGAAGTTTCAAGGCATGGCCTTCCGCTCTCCCAACGACCTGTTGCAGATCATCCGCACCCAGCCCCCCGGCAGCGAGGTGAAGCTGGAGGTCATCCGCAACAAAAACTTGGGGGACATCATCGCCCGCCTCGGCGAGCGGCCGAATGTGGAATGATCAGGCAGGTGGCCGCGTGGACGCGCCGTCCCTACCCGCCCACGGTGATCACCTCCGGAAGGTCGATGCCGGCATCCCCGCCCCGTTGAAGAGCGTCGCGGTGGGAAAGTCCTTCCACGCATAGCGCACCTTCTTCGGCTCAGGCACGGAGCTGGCCGAGACGATGACGGTCTCACCCTCGATCTTTGCCTGGGCGGCCTGCCACTTTTCATCCGCCCCGGCGACCTCGAAGCCGGTGAGGCCGCCTCTGGCGTTCAGCCCCTTGGAATGCTTGAAGGTCAGCACCATCTCCGCGCCTTTGGCGGTCACGGTGTCAATCAACGGCCCGCAGATGGCCTCCACCTCCTTGTGATACACGGTCCCCAGCGCCCACTGGGCCAGACGCCAGCCGACGTCCTGCTTGTTCTTCGGGTGGATGTCCTTGGCCTCGCCGATGTCGATGGTGGTGGCCATGCCGCTGCGGGGAATGGTCTGCAGCGCGTTCATCATCTGCTCGCGCATCAGCGGCCAGCCTTCGCCGGCACGGATGAAGTTCGGCAGCTGCACCCAGCCAAAGGCAAACTCATCCCCCCAGCGCTTGCGCCAGTCGGCGGCCAGAAGCGTGAGCTGACGCTGGTAATGGCCCACCTTGGCATCCTGGCTGTTGGCCTCCCCCTGATACCAGATGGCGCCACGGATCGCATAGGGGATGAGCGGGGCGATTTTCCCATTGAACAGGCCGCCCACGCCGCCCTTGTGCGCGCGTGTCTGCACCGGGTCCTTGGGCTTGCGTGGGATGTCCCTGCCCGCCGCCCTGGCCGTCTTCACATCCTCGGCCCATTTGACGGTCTGTTTTTTGTACAGTGCCATGGCCTTCTCCGGCTCAAAGCCGGCCTGCCCAGCCACAAGCCCTTCCGTGTAGGTCTTCAGCTCCGGCGTGGCCAGCTGGACATCCTTGTCGATCCAGGACTCGATGGGCGTGCCGCCGACCGAGGAGTTGATGAGCCCCACCGGGACTTTCAAGGAGTCATGCAGCGTGCGGCCAAAGAAATACAGCGTGGCGGAAAAGCGGCCCACCGTCTCTGGCGAGCACACATGCCACTGGCCCTTGCCCTGGGTCTGCGCCGTCTCCGAGGCGCTGCTGCTTTCCACAAACATGCGAATCTCAGGAGTGTTGGCCGCCTTCCGGCTGCCTTCCAGGTCCTTGGCGCCCTGCACAGTCATGGCCATGTTGGACTGGCCGGAGCCGAGCCACACCTCGCCCACAAGCACATCGTGGATCGTTTTGTCACCAATGGTCAGCGTCTGGGGTGTGGCGGAGACAGCCAGCGCATCCAGCTTCACCGACCACTTGCCACTGGCATCGGCCTTGGTGGTTTTCTTCTGGCTACCGATCGCCACGGTCACCTCCTCATTCGCAGCGGCAGCCCCCCACACAGGCACAGGCTTGCCACTAAGCAGCACCAGATGATCCGAAAAAATGGCCGGCAGCGTGACGGTGGCACGGGCCGATGCGGCAACGGCGAGAAAGAAAACAAGCACGAGGGGTTTCATGGCATGACAGACAGGTTGGTTTGGGATGAGATGCGGCTTGTCAACGTCGGCACCCGCACGTTTGATTCAGCCAATGTCGGCCGCACTTTTCACCGCCGGGCTCGGGGATGTGATCCGGAGCTGTTACCTGAACGCGGCCTACCGCATGCTAGGGGAGGCCACCCGGCCGCTGCCGGTGGTGGTGGCCTCGCACAACCCGTTTTCCATCGAAATCTTCCGCCACCATCGCAATGCCAGGAACTTCATTCTCTACGACCTGGGACACAAGTACCAGGAGTTCCAGGCCGCTGGCATGCCAGCGGCGGAGCTGAACCGCTCCCTCTGCGAGTTTGCAGGCATTGACTATGCCGCCCTCATTCGTGAAAAAGCCCGGGGCGCGGTGCCGGTGTTTGACGCACCGGATGATATCGCCTCCACCGGGCACATCGTGTTCCAGCCCTTTGCCGGCGGCACCGCCCACCGGTCCCTGCCGCCGGACCTGATCGCGCGGATCGTAGAAGTGCTGCGGGGCCTGCCCTGGCCCACCTTCATCCTCACCCGCAGCTATCCGCGTCTTGGCACCGGTGGGAAAAACATCCACACCGTGGAGGATGCCAGCGCCTTTGCCGGCGGCTCCGTGACGGTGCTGGACCAGCTCACCGTGCCGGCCACGCTCAATCTCATCAAGTCCTGCCGCGCCTATGTGGGCAGTTGGTCCAGCCTGCAGCAGGCCGCCTGGCTGGAAAACAAGCCGGTGGCGGTCTTCCACCCGCCCAATTACGTCGATGTCGAGGCCCGGACGGTTTACGCATTTGGCATGGACCGCGAGAACACCCTCGCCTGTCCGTTTTCGCAGGCCGACATGGCCACGCTGGAAGCATTCCTGCGACGTTGGTGAGCTTGGGGCCTCACGCGCGGATGAAGCAGCCCAGCACATCAAAATGACCGTTGGCAGCGGCGATGTCTGCCTGGAAATCCTCCACGCGAATCTTATAGGGAACATCCACCGGTGTGATGAAGGGGACGCGGCTCGCCCGTGCAAAGACCATGCCGTGGTAACGGCCCGTGATGACAAAACGCGAGCGGGCGATGTGCTCAAACGCCATGGCCGGCGTGGGCCGGTCCAGAATCTGCGCCTCTGGAAAACGGCTGGCCATCCGTTCCATCCACCCGCCATCATCCACCACAGCCCCCATGCTCAGGCAGCTCAGGGACAGCCCGGCGGAGGTGAGCTGCCGCAGTTGATGCACCACCTGGGGGTCGCCCGGGTTGGCGCTCCCTGCGGGCACCAGCACCACGCGGTCCAGCGGTGAGCCGCAGGCCTGAGGGGTGGGCCGGTAGAGGTAGGCCGCGTCAGGAAAAAAATGCGCGTCTTCCCGGCCGCTGATCTCCTGGCAGATGCGCACACAGGAGGGGGAGCGCAGCGTGATGAAATGCGCCTGCCGGAGGTAGGCCGCCCACGGCGCCAGCCAGCCTGCGGCGGTGGCATCATACGGTCCGCGAAACTGGAATCCGCAGGACAGGATGCCCCAGGGGATGCCGCGCGCGATCGCGGCATCCATGTAAAACTTCATGCAGCAAAAATGCGGCGACTCCGGCGCTTCCCCATCAGGACTGACATTGTACACCACGCCGCCCCCCCCGATGACCAGCAGCCCGAGGTCCTCCGGCAGGTGCCGCGGCAGGTCTGAGTTGTAAAAAATCAGCTCATGCCCGCGCAGCTGCTGCCTGAAGACCAGGGGATAGGTGTCGTCGCCAACATTGCCATACCCGGAGGCGCCAACGAAAGCGATCTTCATGCGGTCGCAAGCTGCCGCGCACGCCTGCGGCGCAGCGTGGAGACCAGAATCTGGTGGAACTGGCCCGCCACCGTTTTCCACTGAAACCCGTCCTGGCGGACAAGGGCCAGACCGGCGGCGGACATCTCCTCACGCCGCGCCTTGTCCAGATAGAGCGAGTGCAGCGCGGAGACGAACGGGCCGTCGTCCACCAGCGCTCCTGTGGTGCAGATTTCCGGATGCATCAGCATGCGGGAGCAGGGCACTTTCGCCGCAGGCACCGCCCACTCCGCCAGCGCGGAGGATTCCGGCACGATCTGCGGGACGCCGCACGCCATGCCCTCCATGGTGGTAAGCCCCCATCCCTCTCCCAGCGTGGTGCTGACCTGCACGTCCAGGCTGCTGTAAATAAGCTGCAGGTGGCGGGTGCCTTGCATGTCACCCATGCCCTCGCCTCCGGTCAGCAGCAGCCGGTCCGCCACGCCGTGAAAGGCCGCCACGCGGCGCAGATCCCAGCCGCTGTCCTTTTGCGCGCAGTGCATCAGCAGGAAGGCATTGGACACATGGTGCCGCCTGACCCAGTCGGCAAAAATTTGCACCGTCAGATCCAGCCGCTTGCGCGGCTGATTGCGGTTCAGGTTGCCCACGATGAAGGCGTTTTTTGGCACGTTGAGGTCCAGCAGACGCCGCGCCTCCGTGCGGCTCGCCGGGTGGAACAACGCGGGGTCGATGCCGTGGGGGATCACATGCCTCGCGCCTTTGAAGCCCGCCTTCACCGCCTCACGATGGCCAAAGTCCGTGTACCACACTGCGGCGCGCAGCTTCTTCAAGGCACGCATGTCGGCGGGGTCCAGATTTCCCCCGTCCACCGGCATGTAGGCCACCACCGGCACCCCTGCCGGGGCTGCCCGGGCAAACTTGGCCACATTCCACCAGTCATTATTGATCACCACCGCCGCAGGCGCGAACTCGGCGCATACTTCCTTGAAGCGGTTGATCCCCCACATGTCCCCGCCCTGTCTGGCTGGCATCACGGTGTAGGGAAAGTCGTGCGCGCCCCCCTCATAGTTCACCCCGGAGACCACCACATCCCAGTCTGCGGCCAGATGCTGCAGCACAGCATGGGTCACTGTGGCAAAGCCGGTGGGCACACATGCGTCCCCGATCCACAGCAGGCGTGGCTTGTGGCTGCGGCGGGCGGTCACGATGGCCGGGGCAGGCAGGCTGACCATGGGCGTCTCACTGTCCACGCGCGCGGCGATCCCGCTGGCCATCATCACCGGCCCTTTTCGCCTTGGCATCGCGGCAAACGGCTTTTCCGGCACCGCCCTCCCGGCAGAGGCGGACGATGTCCTGCCCTGCGGCGGACGGTTCTTTGCGGCCGAGGCCCCGGCCTTGCCACCCGCCACGGTTTTTCTCAGTGGCGTACGGACTGCCGCTGCTTTTTGCGCGGATGACTGCTGATTTTGGGAGCGTGATTTCATGAGTGTAGGTGCTGATGCTGATCGGGAAAATAAGGGACCGGTCACGGCATGACCAGATGCACGCCACAGTCGGGCAGGCTGGAACGCAGCTCGCCCAGCATGGCCTCATCCACCTGGGAACCCTCGCCGCCCAGCAGGAGAAGCTTCAACTGTGTGCATGCCGCCAGGTAGGGAACCGCATCCTCATTGACCATCGGGCTGCCAGTCAGGTTCAGGCTCACCAAGGTGGGGATGGTGGCCAGCAGGGCCAGGGAATCCATGGGCACATCCAGCCCATGCAGGTTGAGGTTGGAGACGGTGCCCGCCTCACGCAGCAGGCCCACCAGTTCCGTGAGGTCTGCGGCCGCTGTGATGGGGGCCTCCAAAAGCGACACACGCCAGACAATGAAAGGCCCGGATTCCGGCAGCTCGGTCTCGCTGCGCACGTCCTTGGCCCCGCCGATGAGCCTGGTGGCGCTTCTCGTCGGCACGTGTCCGGGCGGCCAGGTGGCGGGCTCCCCATTGTCCAAAATCAGGTGATGGATGTTGTCTGGCGTCAGCACGCTGACAAACCCGCCGTGCCTGACGACCCAACGCGCCAGCCTGGCCTGCATCCCGTTGTCGATGGCCAGCGGGGGCGTCGGCTGTGCGGCTTCTGGAGGTGTGGCCGCAGGCGTGGAGGCGGCCGCCAGCCCGCGCGCCAGAGGCAGTGGCTGGGGCTGCTGGGCTGTTGCCAGCCACCCTGTCTGCCAGACAGCCAGCACGCCGCCCACCATGAGCAAGGCCGCCACCGGCAGCACCCAGGCGCGCCCCCGGCGCCGGTCATGGCCCCTGGCCCGGCGCAACTTCTGCGTCATGGCCCCGGTGGACACTGGGCCGCAGGCCTCCCCAGGCTCAAAAATGCCGCTGTTCCCAGGCCGCCGGTAGTTTTTCCAGCCGTCACAGCTTTTGAGCAGCTTCTCCAGCACCTGGGTCATCTCGCTCACCTGCTGGTAACGCTTGTCAGGGTCGTTCTGCATCGCCTTGGTCACCACAGCATCCACCTTCCGGTCCGCCCCGGCGCGGATCGAAGGCGGTTCCCATTCCCCCTTCGGCAGATGGCCGGTCAGCAGCTCATAAATCATCACGCCAAGGGAGTAGATGTCCACCCGGTGGTCGATCTTCACCCCGTATTCCATGGCCTCCGGGGCGATGTAGTCAGGCGTTCCCAGCGTGGTGCCCGTGGCCGTGTAGCTCACCGCCTGCGGACCCACGATTTTGACCAGCCCGAAATCCGCCACCTTCACATTGCCACGCTCATCGATGAGGATGTTGGCCGGCTTGATGTCGCGGTGCACGATGCCGCGCTCATGGGCGTATTGCAGCGCCTCACACACCTGGGTCAGGATCTTCAGGATCTCCTTCGGCCCGGGCGGGCTGCGTTTGAGCCGCTGCTGCAAGTCCATCCCGTCCACAAACTCCATCACATAATACATCTGGCCGTCCCGCGTCTCGCCCGAGTCATAGACCGCGATGATGTGCGGGTGGCTGAGCTGTGCGAGGGCATGCGCCTCACGCCTGAAGCGGTCGGCAAAGCCCTCCCTTTCCAGATGCACCCGGGGGAGCAGCTTGACTGCCACGGTGCGGTTCAGGCTTTTCTGCACCGCCTTGTAAACAGCGCCCATGCCACCGCTCTCCAGGTATTCAACAAAGCGGTACGTCGGGATCAGCTCATCCAGCTCGGCGGTTGACGGCGGGGGGGAGGCCTGTGGCTTCCTGCTCTCCCCACTGTTGTCCTTGGCCAAATCCATGGCACTTCATTTAAGGCAATGGCGGCAGATTGGCAAGACCAGCGGGGGTTCCATGCAAAATTTATTCGCGTAACGCCTTTGTCGAATCCCCCGGCACAGACTCCGCATGCAAACGGCGAAGAGCTATGGGTCATCATGCACGCCGCAGAAGGGCAGCAGGGCGCGCAGCTCTGTCAGCATGGCGTCGCTCACCTGCGATCCATGACCGCCCACACGGAGCAGCCTCAGCTGCCTGCAACCGGCTAGGCAGGGCGTGGCCACAGGGGTCACGGCCGGGCTGCCCATGAGGTCAAGGCTCCGCAAGCTGGGCAGGCCCGCCAGCTTCTCCAAGGCCTGCGTGGGCACCGCCAGGCCCCGCAGGTTGAGATGGGAGACAGCGCCTGCGGCTCGGGCCAGCTCGACCAGCTCGGAAAACGTGTCCTCCATGAGGGGGGCGTCGATGAATGAGACACGCCAGATGAGAAACCGCCCCTGGGGCAGATCTGACACTTCGCGGATGGTTGCACTCCCGGCCAGAAGCTCGCCAGCCCTGCCCACAGAGACCAGGGGCGGCGGCCACGTCACCGGGACGTCCGGCCCCTCGACCTGCCACATGTTTTCCGGCGTCAGCACATTGAGCGAGCCACCATGCTGCAAGGCCCATGCCGCCAGTCGTAGCTGCTCAGGTGCCGCAACCTCGGCAGATGCAGGAACGTCCGCGTCCGGCCGGGCCGACGAAACTGCCACGGCGGCGCTGCCGCCCTGCAGCCAGCCTGCCTGCCACGCCGCAGCCAGCACAGCACCCCCAAGCAGCACCAGGACTGCGGCCCGCCGCGCCCACCTGCCAGCCTTGGGCCGCTGCTCCGCCTGCACAGTGAGCGCCCCTGAGGGCGTCGGCTTGCCCGGTTCTGGCCCGTGCTCGCCCGTCGCGTTCCTGGGCGGACGCCGATAATGCCTCCAGTCGCAGGTGTTCTGCAGCTTGCTAACCGCCTGCACCATGTCCTTCATGCTTTGGTGGCGTTTGTCTGGGTCGTTCTGCAGGGCGCGGCTCACCAGGGCGTCCAGACCTTTGTCCGTACCACAGCGCACTGACGGCGGGTCCCACCGGCCTTTCGGCAGGTGGCCGGTGAACATCTCATAAATCATCACCCCGAGGGAGTAGATGTCCACCCGGTGGTCAACCACGGGGCCTTGCTCCAACACCTCCGGCGCGATGTAGTCGGGCGTGCCCATGGTCGTTCCAACGACGGTTTGCCCCGCGGCCTGGGGACCGACGATCTTCGCCAGGCCAAAGTCGGCAACCTTCACATGACCGCGTGCGTCGATGAGAATGTTGGCGGGCTTGATGTCGCGGTGAACAATCCCCTGCTCATGGGCATATTGCAGGGCCCCGCACACCTGGCTGATGATGTGCATGATCTGCCGCGGGTCCGGCGGCTCCCTCCGCAGCAGATGCTGCAGGTCCATTCCGGAGACGAACTCCATGACATAATACGGCTGGCCAGCGGCCGACTGCCCGCAGTCGTACACGGAAATGATGTTGGGGTGGTTCAGGCGGGCCAGCGCCTCAGCCTCGCGCTTGAAGCGCTCCATGAAGCCCTCCCTCTCCTGATGCGGGCCGGGCAGCAGCTTGATGGCCACGACACGGTTCAGGCTCTTCTGCACCGCCTTGTAAACAGCGCCCATGCCACCGCTGTCGATGTGGTCCGTCAGCTCATACCCGGGAATCAACGCGCCCGCCCCGGCCGGGGCTCCCCCCTTGGCCGCCCCCACCCCGCTGATGTCCATTCCCGGCTCCATGCCGCCCATTTTGGACAAACGCCGTGCTTTGGCAAGACACGCCGGTGGCCTCCTGCAAAATTATCCCTCCTTCATGCCGGCGGGGCTGCCCAGCACAGGCCCCGCCTTCAACCGCAGGCCCAGCACATAGGCGATGATGTCCCAGCGCTGGTCCTCGGTCAGCACGCCGTCAAAGCTCACCATCGGCGTGCCATTCAGCCCCGTGCTCAGCACCCGGAACATGTCCGCCGGCGCATCGCCGCAGCGCAGATGCGGCTGGCGCAGGTCAGACGGGGCGGCAGGGGCGCCCCAGATGTCCTTGAGCAGCGCCGACGCCGGACCCGTGCCGTCAGCCTTTTCCCCATGACAGGAGGCGCAATGCAGCGCGAACAGCTTCTGCCCGCCCGCAGCCCTCGCCTTGACCATCGCCGCATCCGCAAACCAGTCCGGCTGCGGCGGCAGCCTCAACGCGGGCGCATGGTTCTCCGCCTTGCGCCAGCGGCGGGAAAATGACTTCACGTAGGTGATCACAGCCTCCACCTCCTCGGCGGAAAGCTGGGTGAACATGCCCATGCCGGTGCCGCTGAGACCGCCGGTGATCGTGCGCCGCAAGTCCCCGTCCGTTGGCAGCTTTCCGAAAGGCGTGGAACGGAACTTGAACATCCCCTCGCGGAAGGAGCGCGGCTGCGGCTTCAGGGTGGCGGCCAGCTCCCCCTTCCCGTCTCCCCGCACGCCATGGCAGACAATGCAGTTCCGCTCATACACATACCTGCCCTGCATGTAGAGATTGAAGTCGAGAGGCTTCACCTCGTCCGCGCCCACGCCCCAGCCACCCGCGATGAACGGAAGCACGACAAGGCAGAGGATGACCCGGGACAGCATCTCATTTCATCGTCCGCGCAGCCGCCCAAGTCCATGCGTCCCTTGGCCAATCCTGCGCGTCCTCTGCCCGGCATCACGCTGAATGAAAGGCAGCTTGCGCGTTTCCCGGGTGTCTGGCACTCTGCGGGCTCACCACATTCTGCCACCATGCCCAAGAAAGCCGCCGCCAAACCAGACCTGCACCGCAAACACAGCGCCATCGTTGTCGATGGTGTGGAGCGCGCCGCCAGCCGCGCCATGCTGCATGCCGTCGGCTTCAAGCGGGAGGATTTCAAAAAGTCCCAGATCGGCATCGCCTCCCTCTGGAGCATGGTCACCCCCTGCAACATGCACATCGACCGCCTGGCCAAGGAGGCCGCGAAAGGCGCCGACGCCGCCGGGGGCAAGAGCATCATCTTCAACACCATCACCATCTCTGACGGCATCTCCATGGGCACGGAGGGGATGAAATACTCCCTCGTCTCACGCGAGGTCATCGCAGACTCCATCGAGACCGTCGTCGGCTGCGAGGGCATGGACGGCTTCGTCGCCATCGGCGGCTGTGACAAGAACATGCCCGGCTGCCTCATGGCCATGGCCCGCCTGAACCGCCCCAGCGTCTTCGTTTACGGCGGCACCATCCTCCCCGGCTGCGTGGGCCCGGAAAAGAAGGACGCCGACATCGTCACCGTCTTCGAGGCCGTGGGCAAGCACGCCAACTGCCAGATCAATGACAAGGAGCTCATCGACATCGAGGAGCACGCCATCCCTGGCGAGGGAAGCTGCGGCGGCATGTACACCGCCAACACCATGGCCAGCGCCATCGAGGCCCTCGGCATGAGCCTTCCCAACTCCGGCGCCCAGTCCGCCGTCGGCAATGACAAGCTCATCGACTGCTTCGACGCCGGTGCCGCGGTGATGAACATGATCAAGAAGGGCATCACTCCGCGCGACATCATGACGAAGGAGGCGTTTGAAAACGCCATCACCCTCATCATCACGCTCGGCGGCAGCACCAACGCCGTTCTCCACCTCATCGCCATGGCCCACAGCGCCGGCGTGAAGCTCGGCATCGAGGACTTCGTCCGCATCGGCAAGAAGACCCCCGTGCTGGCCGACCTCAAGCCCAGCGGCAAGTATTTCATGAACGACCTGGTGAAGATCGGCGGCACCGTGCCGCTCATCCGCATCCTGGT
>CAZPSQ010000144.1:0-13580 GCA_964588755.1 uncultured Prosthecobacter sp.
CCCTCTTCCCACCCCCCTCCGCCATGTCCGATCCCGCCGTCTCCCTCTTCTCCCGCCGCCGCTTCCTAAACACCAGCGGCGGCACCCTGCTGGCCCCCGCCATCCTCACCACTGGCACCACACTGCGCGCCCAGCAAAAGGCGGACTCCCAGGAGACACTGAAGGTGGGCCTCATCGGCTGCGGCGGCCGTGGCACCGGCGCCGCCGCGCAGGCGCTGACCGCCGACTACAACACCAAGCTCGTCGCCGTCGCGGACGCCTTCGACACCCAGATTGAGGGCAGCCTCAAAAACCTCTCCCAGCAGTTCCCCGACCGCGTGGATGTGAAGCCGGAGATGCGCTTCACCGGCCTGGACGCCTACCAGAAGCTCCTGGCCGCCGATGTGGACGTCGTCCTGCTGGCCTCCCCCCCCGGCTACCGCCCGCAGCACCTCACCGCCGCCGTGGAGTCCGGCAAGCACATCTTCTGCGAAAAACCCATGGCCGTGGACGCCGTGGGCTACCACATCTGCATGGCCGCCGTGGAAAAAGCCCGGCAGAAAAAGATCAACCTCGTCGCCGGCTTCTGCTGGCGCTACAGCGCCTCCCGCATCGAGGCGTACAAGCGCGTGCACGGCGGCGACATTGGCGACATCACCAGCATCTACGCCAGCTACCTCACCGGCCCCGTCAAGCCCATGCCCCCCGCCAGCGGCCGGCCCAAGGACATGGCCGATGTGGAATGGCAGATCCGCAACTGGTACAACTACTCCTGGCTCTCCGGCGACAGCATCGTGGAGCAGGCCGTCCACAGCATCGACAAGATCGTGTGGGCCATGCAGGACGTCCCGCCCGTCTCCTGCGTGGCCAGCGGCGGCCGCCAGGTCCCCGCGGAAGGCGGCAACATCTACGACCACTTCAACGTCACCTACGAATGGGCCGGCGGCGTGCAGGCGCACTTCTGCTCCCGCCAGCAGCGCGGCACCCACTCCGAAGTCATCGACATCGTCACCGGCAGCAAAGGCCGCCTCGTCCTGGGCAAAGGCCAGTACCCCTACATCGAGGGCGCCAAGCGCTGGCGCCACCGCGAGGGAGAGCGCCAGATGCACCAGGCCGAGCACGACGCCCTCTTCAACGCCATCCGCAAAGGGGAGGTGATCAACGACGGCGACCGCATGATGCTCTCCACCCTGGTCGGCATCATGGGCCGCGAGGCCGCCTACACCGGCCAGAAGCTCAACTGGAAAGACGACAACGCCCCCGCCCCCGCCGCCCCTGAGAAAAAGGAACCGGGCAAAGACAAGGAGCAGGCCAAAGAGAAAGACAAAGCCGCCCCCCCGCAGCGCGTGGCCCTGGCCATGCTGAGCTCCCAGCAGGACCTCGCCCCCGACGGCCTCAAATTCAGCGACTCCTTCCAGCCCACCCCCATGCCCCGCCCCGGCGAGACCCAGTTCGCCTAAAACAAACAACACACCGGGAAACACCCCAAGGAGCGGCACTTGCCAAAGTGCCGGGGGGGTTTGGGGCAGCGCTTGGCTCTCCCCCCCCGCGTCAGCCTGCGTGCCTGCCACAAAAAAAGGCGCCTGCAAAACACAGGCGCCTTTCTGCTTTGATTCCATGCGGCTCGCTTCGGCTCGATCTTTGAACATCGAGCCTCCCGCCGCCTACGCCTACTTCGTCGCCTCTTCCTTCACCACTTTCTGGCGGCTTTCGTAGCCGGGGATGGGTTTGCCCTCCTCGTCCAGCTTGCCGCAGGCCCACAGGAGGCCGCGGGTCACGAGGTCCAGGAACACCGGGTCCTGCATGGTCTCATTGCCGTGGCCCAGGGTGGTGCCGAACACGCGGCCGCTGCCATACTGGTTGGTCCAGACCACGTGGTGGTCCTTCTGCGTGTCCTCGCCGTAGGCGGTGGCCAGGGGCTTGAAGTTCTCCCACAGCTTGTCGTTCTTGTACAGCTCGTCCTTCTTGTCCAGCCACTCCTTGGGGAAGGCCTTCATGATGGGGTGCTCCTGCGCCACGTTGCGCACCAGCAGGTCGCGGTTCTTCTCATGGCTCATGGAGGTCTGGCCCACGCACTTGCGCCATTCGTCGGTCTGGGCGGTGCGGTAGCTGTGGGTGGAGCAGTGCAGCATCACGGCGGGCACGCCTTCAAAGTGCGCCTTGGCAATGCCTTCCACAAAAGGCACGTCCGTCACCGCGCCGAAGCATTCATTGTGCAGGATGACGTCGTAGCCCTTGGCCCAGCCCTTCTCCTTGTAAATGCTGATCTGGTGCTCGCGGTCGCCCTTCTGCCGGCCCTCCTCATGCACGATGGTGAACTCCGTGTGGGAGCGGGCGCTGATCCCCTCGCTGAGGATCATCTTCTGGTTCTCGTAGTCGTGGCAGCAGCCGCCGCAGATCATGAGGACCTTCAGCGGCTTCACCTCCGCCTCGGAGGGCTGGATCTCCTCCGCAGGCTTGGTGGTGTCCGGCCTGGCCAGCTCGGTGGCGGGCTTCACCTCCTGCCCGGGCAGCGTGATGGCTGTGATGGCGGCAAGGCAGGCGACGATGGGAAAGGCGAGGGTGAGGAGGGTGGGGCGCATGTTGGGGGCAGCTTTATCGCGCCTGGGCGAGTTTTTCTCACATTTTTCTGCTTTTTCGGCCATGGATGCGGTTCCACCTTTCCCCTCATGAAAATCGTTCTCATCGACGCCCACACCGCCAATCCTGGCGACCTTTCCTGGCAGCCGCTTGAATCCATCGCCCCCTGCGAGGTGCACCCCCGCACCCCGGTGGAGGAAACCGTGGCCCGCTGCGCCGGGGCGGAGGTCGTCATCACCAACAAGGCGCCGCTGACGCGCGAGATCATCCAGGCCCTGCCGGAGCTGAAGTACATCGGCGTCATCGCCACGGGCTTCAATTGTGTGGACATCGCCGCCGCCAGGGAGCGCGGCATTGTGGTGTCCAACGTGCCGGGCTACGGCACGCCAGCCGTGGCGCAGCACGTCATCGCGCTGATGCTGGAGCTGACGAACCATGTGGGCCATGCCGCCGCCTCCGTGCGGGAGGGCGGCTGGGTGCGCTGCCCGGACTTCTGCTACTGGGACCACCCCATCATCGAGCTGGCCGGGCGCACGCTGGGCATCATCGGCTATGGCGACATCGGCAGCGCCGTGGCGCGCGTGGGCGGCGCCCTGGGCATGAAGGTCCTTGCCTCCAAGCGCACGTGGAAGGCGCCGCCGCCCGCCGGGGTGGAGGCCGCGGAGATCGACGACATCTTTGCCAAAGCGGACGTCATCAGCCTGCACTGCCCGCTGACGGATGCCACGAAGGATCTGGTGGGCGAGCGCACGCTGGGCCTCATGAAGAAGGAGGCCTTCCTCATCAACACCGGCCGCGGGCCGTTGATCGATGAAGCCGCGCTGGCGCAGGCCCTCAATGAAGGCCGCATCGCCGGCGCGGGGCTGGACGTGCTGTCCGTGGAGCCTGCCAGGGCGGACAACCCGCTGCTCACCGCAAAGAACTGCCTCATCACCCCCCACGTCGCCTGGGCCAGCCGGGAGGCCCGCGCCCGCCTCATCGACCTCACCGCGAAAAACGTGCAGGCCTTCCTGGCAGGCAGGCCGGTGAACGTGGTGAATCCGTGATCATCGTATCAAGCGCAGCTCTGGATAGGGGGGGGAGCTTTTGCAGCACCAGCACCTTGAACATGAGCACGGGGTCGAAGGGCGGCTTGCCGCCCTTCTTCCAGTGGCGCGTGGCCTAGCCGGTGAGTTCCTCCAGCAGCGGGCGGAAGCTCTCCCACAGGATTCACATCGCGCAGCTTGAGGATGCCGGTGTTTGTGGCTGCCACGGCCTGCTCATGCTCGGTGGCGCTGAAGAGGCCTCCCCCCCCTCGCTCGGTCTTGCGCGGGCGTTTCATGCCCCTGCACATGGCGCACCAATCACGCCGCCGAAAGCCGCTCCCGGGAAATGCGGTTTCCAGAGGTGCCCTTAAAGAATTTACAAATTCCTGAATTGTCGTGGGGCCGATTCTCAGAATCCTTATGGAAATTTGAGAATGTACTCAGGAATGACTCTCGGAAAAGAAAGAGGCTCCCAAAGGGCGGGGCGTGTGGCGGCTTTTTTCGGCGCTCTGCTGCTGCTTTTGCCGGTGTTTTCCTGGGCGGTGGATGGCCACCACGCGGGGCTGGACGGCCTCCTGACGGAGGCGGCGGGGCTGCAGCCGGCGGCGCAGGCTGCGGCGGCCACTCTGGCGGCCGGACCGGTGGACCGGGCCACGCAGGGGGAGTGGAGCGCCATCATCCCCTGGACGCCGCACATCCCGGTGTCAGCCGCGGTGCTGGCGGACGGGCGGCTGCTGACGTTTTCCTCCAGCGAGCGCACGACCTTCCCGGACGGGCCGCAGCGCACCTATGCGGCGGTGTGGGACCCCGCCACAGGCGCGTTCACCGAGATCAACAACCCGCGCCATGACATGTTCTGCGGCGGGCTGGCGCTGCTGCCGGACGGGCGGCTGCTGGTCAATGGCGGGAATGGCATCCTGGGCACCACAGCCCTTTCCAGCGTGTTCGACTGGCGCACCGGGGAGTGGGGCGAGGCGCAGACCATGGCGACCGGCCGCTGGTACAACACCAGCGTGGCGCTGCCGGACGGCACGGTGTTCACCGCCGGCGGGAATGGCGGGGGCAGCGGCGCGGGCACGATCGACCTGTGGCAGGGGGCCACGGGCTGGCGGCGCATGAGCGGGATCGACTGGGCCTCCGTGGTGCGGTCCGAGGTGCCAAACTCCAACGAGCCGAACTGGCACCCCTTTTTGATGCTGGCGCCGGACGGGCGGATCGCCCACTTCGGGCCGCATCGTGACCTGCACTGGCTGACCCCCGCGGGCACCGGATCACTGGCCGGCGCGGGCGCCTCCATCCCCGGCACGCATTACCCGAAGCAGGCCGCCTGGGCCATGTATGACGTGGGCAAGGTGCTGGTGGCGGGCGGCATGCGGTCCATCGCGCAATACGACGTCGTCAACTCCGCCTTCACCGTGGACATGAACGGCGCCACGCCCGTGGTCACGACGGTGGAGCCCATGGCCTTCCCCCGCGCCCTGGCGAACTCCGTCATCCTGCCGAACGGGGAGGTCATGGTGGTGGGCGGCACGTTTGTGGGCTACCTGGGCAGTGACGCGGGCACCATCTACACGCCGGAAATCTGGAGCCCCGTGACGCAGAAGTGGCGCGCCGCGGCGGATGCCGCCGTTCCCAGAAACTACCACTCCCTGGCCCTGCTGCTGCCAGACGGGCGGGTGTGGTCCGGCGGCGGCGGCCTGTATGGGGACCTGGCGGTGGACCACCAGGACGCGCAGATCTACACGCCCGCGCCGCTCTTCAATGCGGACGGCAGCCCCGCGCCGCGCCCGCAGGTGCTGACCGCGCCGGACCGCATCGGCCCCGGGTCGGTGTTCACCGTCACGGCCACGCCGGGGGTGCGGTACTTCAGCTTCATCCGCATGGCCTCGCTGACGCACTCCATCAGCACGGACCAGCGCCACCTGCGGCTGCCCCACAGCGCTGCGGGGGAGGGGCGTTACGAGCTGGCCGCCCACGGCAGCCGCCATGTGCTGACGCCGGGCTACTGGATGCTCTTTGCCGTGAATGCGGCGGGCGCGTGGTCCCCCTCCCGCATCATCCAGGTCACGGAGGCGGCGCAGCCTGTGGTGGTGACGAATCCCGGCACGCAGAACGTGGCGCAGGGCGCCGCCGTGGCGCTGCCGGTCAGCGCCAGCGCCGCCGGGGGCGGCGTGCTCAGCTTTGCCGCCAGCAGCCTGCCGGCGGGGCTTTCCATCCACCCGGCCACGGGCGTGATCTCCGGCGGGGTGGCCGCGCTGGCGGGCACCTACCGCAGCACGGTCGTCGTCACCGCCGCCGGGGGCGGGCAGCCTGCCACCGTCACCTTTGACTGGGTGGTGGCGCGGCCGGCGCTGGGCAGCGGCCAGCTTTTGCGGGAGTGGTGGGCGGACATCGACGGCGGCACGCTGCTGGAGCTGCGCATCGACCGCGCCTACCCCGGCACCCCGCGCGGGCGGGACCTGCTGGACTCCTTTGAAACCCCGCAGAACTGGGGGGAGCAGACCGCCCAGCGCGTGCGCGGCTTCCTCCACGTGCCGGTCACGGGCCCGTACCGCTTTTACCTGAGCAGCGACGACCAGTCCACCCTGCTGCTGAGCACGGATGAAAACCCGGCCAACGCCGTCTCCGTGGCCTTCCAGCCGGACTGGACGCCGCCGCGCACGTGGGACTGGTACCCGGAGCAGGCCTCCGCCCTCATCACCCTGGAGGCGGGCAGGCGCTACTACATCGAGGCCGTGGTGAAGGAGCGCACCAGCGACGACCACCTCGTCGTGGGCTGGCAGAAGCCAGGGGACACGGGGATCAGCGTCATCAGCGGCGGCTTCCTTTCCCCCTACCTGCCGGCGCAGCATCCCGCCCTGCTGTGGAGCTTTGACGAAAGCGGCTGGAGCGCCGCCGCCGGGCAGGTGCGCGCCTCCGCCACAGGCGTGCTGCGGCTGGACGGCGCCGCTGTGAACGGCCCCGCCACCACCGCCGCCAGCCCCGCGCTGGGCGGCAGCCCCGGCACCGGGCGCAGCGCCGTCTTCAGCGCAGGCGCAGGGCAGCATGTCGTCATCCCGTACAGCCCGGCGCTGAATCCGGACGACCTCACCGTGGGCCTGTGGGTGCGGCTGGATGGCAGCGTGGGCGGCGGCGGCGGGGCGTGCCTGCTGGCCTCCCAGGACAGCGGCGGGAACGGCTACGGGCTGTGGATCGGCACGGACGGCCGGTGGCAGTTCCGCACGGGCGGCACCAGCAGCCACCTGACCGGCCCGCCCGCCGTGCCGGGGCAGTGGACGCACGTGGCCGCCACGTTTGACACCACCGTGCCGCGCACCCGCACAGGCGTGCGGAAGCTGTATGTGAACGGCCTGCTGGTGGCGGAGGACAACGCCGTGTGCCGCGTGAACACGGCCCAGCCGCTTTACGTGGCCGCCTCCGGCGCGGCCGCAGGTGCCTTCTTCAACGGCGCGCTGGATGAGGTGACGCTGCACCACGGGCCGCTCTCCGCCGTGGACATCCAGGAAATGGCCGCGCTGCGCCACGTCACCGATCCGGCCAACCAGCCGCCGCAGATCACCAGCCCCGGCCCGCACATCAGCGCCCGGGGGGAGGTGGTGGCGCTGCCGGTGCAGGCGGTGGACCCGGAAAACAACCCGCTGACCTACAGCGCCGCCGGCCTGCCTGCCGGGCTGCGCATCTCCGCCACCTCCGGCGTCATCTCCGGCACCCTCACCACGCTGGGGGACCACAATGTGACCGTCAGCGTGACGGACGGCCTCAGCACACCGGCCAGCGTGGCCTTCACCTGGCGGGTGGTGACAGTGCTCACCCTCCAGCCCCTGGCCGCCCTGCCGCAGTCCGCCAGCACCGCGCAGACCTACACGGCCGTCTCGGTCAACGGCCTCAATCCACGCTACAAGTGGAACTTTGGCGACGGCACGCCGGAGACACCGTGGTCCGGCAGCACCAGCGCCACCCACACCTACGCCCATCCCGGCCGCTATCTGGTGACGCTGACCGCCACGGACGACACCGGCATCCTGCTGACCTCCAGCTTTTACCAGTCCGTGCATGCGCCGCTCACCGCGCGGCGGCCCGCCGCCTCCGCCACCATCGCGTATGAGGATCTGGCCTCCGGCAATGACCGCGTGTGGACGGTGAACCCGGACAACAACAGCGTCTCCGGCTTTGACGTCGTCACCCAGGCGCGCGTGGCGGAGATCGCCGTGGGCACCAGCCCGCGCGCGCTGGCCTTTGCGCCGGACGGCAGGCTGTGGGTCAGCAATGATGAAAGCTCCACCCTCAGCATCATCGACACCGCCACGCTGGCCGTGGTGCGCACCGTGGCCCTGCCGCGCGGGGCGCGGCCGCACGGCATCGTGTTCTCCCCCGCCGCCGGGGCCGTGTGGGTGGCGCTGGAGGGGCTGGGCCGCGTGCTGCGCCTGACCGCCGTCCTGGGCACGCAGACGGGAGCGGTGGATGTGGGCGGCCCGGTGCGGCACCTCTCCCTGGCAGCGGATGGCGCGCGCCTTTACGCCTCCCGCTTCATCACCCCCCGCGTCAGCGGGGAGGCCACCGCCACCCCCGTGCTGACCGGCAGCGGCGGGCAGGTCGTCGTCATCAGCACAGCCAGCCTGAAGGTGGAGCGCACCCTCCTGCTGGGGCCAAGCACCGCCGCCGACACGGAGACCTCCGCCCGCGGCCTGCCGAACTACCTCGGCGCGGCCGTCATCTCCCCCGACGGCCAGCATGCCTGGGTGCCCTCCAAGCAGGACAACATCCAGCGCGGCACCCTGCGGGACGGGCGGCCGCTGAACCATGAGACCACCGTGCGCGCCATCGTCTCCCGCATCAGCCTTGCCGCGCAGGCGGAGGTCCCCGGATCGCGCGTGGACATTGACAACGCGGGCATGCCCTCCGCCGCCGCCTTTGACCCCTGGGGCATGTACCTCTTCACCGCGCTGGAGGCCAGCCGGGAGGTGGCCGTGCTGGACGTGTGGACGCGGCAGGAGGTGCTGCGCTTCCCCGCCGGCCGCGCGCCGCAGGGGCTGGTGCTGTCGCCCGACGGCCTGACCCTGTATGTGCAGAACTTCATGGACCGCACCGTCACCGTGCATGACGTGGGCGGCATCATCCGTGGCGGGGAGGCCGCGCCCGTCCTGCGCGCCACCCTCGGCGCCATCACGCGGGAGGCGCTTTCCGCCAAGGTGCTGCAAGGGAAGAAGCTCTTCTACGACGCCAAGGACCCGCGCCTGGCGCTGCAGGAGTACATGAGCTGCGCCTCCTGCCACAACGACGGCGGCCACGACGGCCGCGTGTGGGACATGACCGGCTTTGGCGAGGGGCTGCGCAACACCATCACCCTCAAAGGGCACGCCGGGAACGGCTCCCTGCACTGGTCCGGCAACTTCGACGAGGTGCAGGACTTTGAAAACCAGATCCGCAACTTTGCCGGCGGCTCCGGCCTCATCGCCGACGGCACGCCGAACCCGCCCATGGGCGCGTCCAATGCCGGGCGCAGCGCCGACCTGGACGCGCTGGCCGCGTATGTGGAGTCTCTTTCCACCCACGGCGCCAGCCCCGCCCGCACCGCCACCGGCGGGCTGACGGCGGAGGCGGCGGAAGGGGAGGGAATCTTCCGCACGCAGAACTGCGCCTCCTGCCACGGCGGGGTGAACTTCACCAGCAGCGCGCTGGACGTGTTTGCAAACATCGGCACGGTGAAGCCCGCCACCGGCCAGCGCCTGGGCGGCCCGCTGACAGGGCTGGACGTGCCCACCCTGCGCGGCGTGTGGGCCACCGCGCCGTATCTGCATGACGGCTCCGCCGCCACCCTGGCCGACGCCATCCAGGCGCACCAGGGCGTGGCCCTTTCCACCGCCGATCTGACGCGGCTGGTGGCCTACGTGGCCAGCCTGGATGATGAGCCGGTGCGCGCGCCGCTGCCCTTCACCCTGGAGCTCAGCACCCCGGCGGCCACGGTGGACGGCCCCTTCACCGTCACCGCCATCTTCAACGCCGCCACCCATGAGTTCACCGCGGCGGACGTGGTGGTCACGAATGGCACGCTCTCCGGCTTCACCGGCGGGGGCAGGTCCTACGCCTTCATCATCACGCCCGCCCCCGGCAGCGTCACCGTCAGCGTGCCCGCAGGCGCGGCGCGGGACGCCACCGCCCAGGCGAACCTGGCCTCCAATGTGCTGACGGTGGCCCATGGCGACACCACGCCGCCCACGGTGGCGCTTTCCACGCCCTCCACCAGCGTCACCGGCCCGTTCGTCGTCACCGCCTTGTTTAGCCAGGCGGTCAGCGGCCTGCAGGCCGCCGACTTCACCGTGACGAACGGCAGCCTCACCGCGCTGTCCTCCTCCGCCGCCGGGGCTGTGTGGTCCGCCACCATCGCGCCCGCCGCCGCTGGCATCGTCACCGTGGCGCTGCCCGCAGGCGCCGCCCAGGACGCGGCAGGGAATGGCAGCGCCGCCGCCAACACGCTGACGCTCACCCACGCGCCGCCGCTGGCCGTCACAGGCGTGAGCGCGGACTACTACAGCGGCAGAAATTTTGACCAGCTCCTGCTCAGCCGCGTGGATGCCAGCATCGACTTCACCTGGGATGGCGCGCCCGCCGCAGGCCTGCCTGCGGATGGCTTCAGCGTGCGCTGGCAGGGCAGCATCATCCCCGCCGCCACCGGCCTGTTCGACTTCACCACACGCAGCGACGACGGCGTGCGCCTGTGGCTCAACGGCGTGCTCGTCATCGACAACTGGACCGACCATGGCGAGGAGTGGGACACCGCCACGCTGGGCCTCACCGCCGGGGTGCCCGTGACGGTGAAAATGGAGTTTTATGAGAACACCGGCGGCGCCATGGCCCGCCTGTTCTGGGACGGCCCCGGCGCCTCCTTCGAGGCGGTGCCCGCCAGCGCCTTCCGCCCGCAGCAGGGCACGGCCAGCGCCAGCGCGCTGGCCGCCAGAAACACCCTGCCGCCCGCCACCCTGGGCGCGCCGCTGCCCGCCGCCGCCACCACCGACAGCGGCACGCAGAATGCCACTTCCTCCTCCGCCAGCGCGGCTTTGCAAATCGTGCAGCGCGGCCACACCGCCGTGGATGCCGTGCTGGTGCGCCCCGCCGCGCAGGCCCAGGGCACGCTCATGCTGGAGGCCAGCAGCGATCTGGTGAGCTGGAGCCGCGTTTCCATCCAGCCCACCTTGGCAAACATCGGCGGCGGGCTGGAGCGCGTGACATGGCCCGACCTGCAAAACCTGTCCGGCCTGGGCCTGCCGCGCGGCATCGTGCGCGCCCGCACCGCCCTGAGCTGGGGCGGCAGCATCACCAGCCAGCCGGTCGGCTGGCAGCAGGTGGCCGCCCGCACCGGCGTGCAGAGCTGCGGCATCAACCTCACCCACGCCCCCGTCTTCACCGGCGCGGCCACCGCCGGCAGCAGCCCGGAGGGCGGCGAGGTGGTGCTGACGACCACGCTGGGCGGCCTGGCCTCCGCCATCGACCCGGCGCGCGCCTATTACCTGGAGATCATCGCAGGCCCGCAGGCCGGGCATCGGCTGGAGGTGCGGCACATCACCGCCGCCGGCGTGTGCAGCATCGCCACCGCCGCCCCCCACACCACGCTCCCCCCCGGAGCCGTGGACTGGGCCGCCGCCACCGTGTGCCTGCGCCCGCACGTGACCCTGGCGGATGTGTTTGACCCCGCGCACTTCCAGGCCGCCGCCCAGGCCGCCAGCGCCGACCAGGTGCTCTTCCACAACGGCACCGCCTACGAGACCTGCTGGCTCTTTGACGACGGCGTGCAGCGCCGCTGGCTGCTGGCGGGGGATGCCACCTTCGCCGACGTGGGCGGCAGGATCATCCCCCCCGGCGCCGGGGTCATGCTCCAGCCCGCCTCCGCCGCGCCGCGTGCCGTGCTCTTCACCGGCAGCGTCCGCACCACGCCCTTTGTCCGCCTGCTGCCTGCCACCCATGCCTACAGCCTGCTGGCCAACCCCTGGCCGGTGCCCGCCACCCCCGCCACCGCCGGCATGACCGGCGCCGCCTTCATCCCCGGCGTCACCATCGCCCGGGCGGACCAGATCCAGCTCTGGGCCGGGGATGCCAAGGCCGGCGCCACCGGCTACACGGGCTACTGGCTGTCCCGCCCGGCCGGGCAGCCCGCCGCCACCTGGCTGTCCACCACAGGCAACACCAACGCCGCCCAGAACAACGCCCCCCTCCTGCCCGCAGGGCAGGGGATCTTCCTGAAAACCCCCGCCGCCCCCACCCCCCGCGCGCCCTGGGTGATCCCCGCGCCCGGGATGTGAGCGCCAGGTGGGGCGGGTAGGGCGCTTGGTCCTCCAAGCGCCGCCGCGCACCCCCGATGACCAAGGAGGTCCAAAAACCTTCTCCCACCCACCCCTAACGCTCACCCGCTCGACTGGTAGAGGGCCACCAGCCGCATCGCCCGTCCGAGGTTGAGTCAAAAAGAAGAAAGCAAGCCAGCAAGCCAGCAAGGCCGGAAGAGCGGCCAGAGTGGCGCGTCAGCCTTTGGCTGCTTCTGCTGCTTCTGCTGCTTCTGCTGCTTCAGCCATCGCCGCCTCACACCCAGCCAGCGTTGCCAGGGCACCGGCGAGTTCGTGCGAGCCGAGCCGGGTGAAGATATCCACAGCGCGTCGGGCATGGGTTAGCCCTTCCGCGCTCTTTCCCTGCCGCACCAGCGTTTCGGCGAGGCTGGCACAGATCCAGGCAATCAACTCCTGACGGCCCACTTTCTCAGCCAAGGACAGGCACTCACGGGCCAGCGCGTCGGCCTTCGGCCAGTTTTGTTCTTGCTGGGCCAGTTCCGCCAGATTGCCAGTGTAGATGGCGATCCCCTCGACATACCTCACGGCGCGTGCCACGCGCAGGGCTTCACGATACTCCCGCTCCGCTGCGGCGGAATCGCCGGAATACCGTTCCGACTCAGCGAGGTCATTCAGGGCCATGGCCACATCCACACTCTCGGCAGACAGGCTGCGATGCTGTTCCAGCCCTTCGCGAAACGCTGTGATGGCGGCAGGGTAGTCCTTCTTCATTTCGTGCCCGATGCCGTGCAGGCGATTGGCAAATGCGCTCGCGCGAATGGCGGCATCTGTGCCTCTGACTGGTGGGGGGAAAGCCTGTGCCCAATGCGCCGCCGCCCGGCCCGCACAGTCCAGCACAGTGTCTGCCTGCCCGCGCCGATAGTGAATCATGCCCGTTTGATAAGCCCGCCAGCCCGCGTTTTCAGCATCCCCCGCTGCCACGGCCAGGGCCTCCGCCTGCTGGTTGAGCGCAAGACACTTGGCGGCGGAGTTCCTCCACGGAGGAGAATTGCGCCCGCCCGCGGCCGTCGCAGGCACGGGCCTTGAAGGCAGCCAGCCTCTTCTGCGCGGTGGCATCTGCCTCGATGTCTATTTGGGTGAAGAGATGATCCTTGTGCGCAATGAAGATAAGGAGCTCATGCAGGTGTCCGTCTTTCTTGCGCTGCAGCGCATGGTTGAACTCCATCTCCGTGATGGAGACGTCCCCACCCTCCGGCACCCAGCCGTAGCGGAAGGCATAGATGCCGATGTAAATGTCCGCCTTGTCCACCATCTCCAGCGACACGGTGACGCCGGTGGCATCCCGCGTGGGCAAATGTTCCATCCCGATGGGAAACACCCCCGCCGCCAAGCAGGCCTCCTTTACTGCCGCACGATGCGCCGGCAGATCCACCGCCGTGCTGCTGATCATCGCCGTGAACTGGCCGGGTTTGGCAGATGTGGCGGTGGTTGTCGTAGTGGTGGTGGAAGACATCTGGAGGGTGGAGATACAGCAGACAGTCCAGCGACAGCAGCGACTCTTGCTGTGATTCTGCCTTTTGCTTAAGACGTCCGCTATCCAAGCGATGCCCGGCATTTTGGCGAGGGGAAAATCGATCCAGACCAGGTGTTTGCGAGGGTCAGGAGACCCTCGCCGCAGGCCAATGGGCCAGCGGTACTCCCGGCATTCGCCAGCGGAAAGTAC
>CAZPSQ010000145.1:0-13510 GCA_964588755.1 uncultured Prosthecobacter sp.
TCGTCGTGCAGGACATGTATTGCACCACCGAGACCGCGCAGCGCGCGCACCTCGTGCTGCCCGCCGCAGGCTGGGGGGAGAAGGAGGGGTGTTTCATCAATTCCGAGCGCCGCATTGGCCACAGCCCCAAGGTGCGCCGTGCGCCCGGGCAGGCGCTGGCGGACTTTCACATCTTCCGTCTCATCGCCCACTACTGGGGCTGTGAGGAATTGTTTCGCGGCTGGACCAGTCCGGAGGCCGTCTTCCGTGTGCTGCAGCGCTGCACGGAGAACCAGCCCTGCGACATCACCGGCATCACCGGCCATGACATGATCCGTAAAAGCGGAGGCGTGCAGTGGCCCCTCAATCGGGAGCAAGGCTCCAAGTTCCAGGCAGCAAGCTTCAAGGAGCGCCGGTTGTTTGAGGACGGCCAGTTTTACACGCCGGACAAAAAGGCGAGGTTCATCTTCGACGTCCCCGTGCCGCCACCTGACCAGCGCAGCGGGGAGTATCCGCTGATCCTCATCACCGGCCGCGGCACCAGCGCCCAGTGGCATACAGAGACCCGCACCGCCAAGTCCGCCGTGCTGGCCAAGATGGTTCCCGAGGAGCTCATGCTCGACCTCAATGTGGCTGACGCGCAGAATCTCCGCATCACCGAAGGCATGCGCGTCCGCGTCATCTCCCCGCGTGCGGAGCTCACCGCCAAGGCCCGCCTCACCACCTGCGTCTCTCCGGGGGAGGTCTTCCTGCCCATGCATGACCGCCGCGTGAACCAGCTCACGCACGCCTCCTTTGACCCCCACAGCCGCCAGCCCAGCTACAAGCATAGCGCGGTGCGGGTGGAGGTGGCGTGACTCCTCAAAACGGTGGCGGAAAGAAATCGCCCAAGCCACCGCCACCACCCGGTGGCGGTGGCCGCATGCCGGGTCCCCCACGCCTGCCACCGCCGGGGGGCGGGCCGCGCCGCCCGCCGGGACCGCCGCCACCCGGTGGTGGTCTGTGCCGCTCAAAGCTGGCATCCGGCGTGCCCGCGAACTGGCGCGGGATGAAGGGATATGCGTCCGTCAGCACATAGTGGTAGGTGCCTTGGGGAAACTCGGGCGTCACACCCTCGCGGCCGTTGCTCTCATCCAGATCACCGGAGCCTGCCACGTACTCATAGTCCTGCACAAAAGAGCCGTCATATTTGCCGCCGGGGGAGCCAGCCGGACGCTGGCCTTTTTTGAGCGCGTGGCTGGACGTGAGTTTCTTCAACGGGCTGCTGGCATCCTTCGCGTTGCTGTGGCCCCAGGGGCCATAGATGGGGAAGCCATCCGCCGCCCAGCCGATGAGGGTCATCCTGCTCTTGCCGCCTCCCAGCTTTTCCATGAGGCCGGTGGGAATGCCGTGGTAATGGTACGCGCCATTCGGCTGCACATGCGCGTTGCTGGAGTCGAGGCCCAGGTTGATGGCTCCCCCATGCGGCTCGTACTGCCAGTCCGGGCTGCCGTTCCACCATTCCGCGGCAAAGGGGTCAAACACGATGCCGTTCACCGCGATGCCAAAGGGCTGCATGCGGTAGGCGGTGGGCCGCGCCGCCAGCCTTGGGTGCAGCGGCACCTTGTATTCGTAGTGCTGCTCGGAGATTGAGTGGGGATTGTTGCGGTTAGGAAATGCGCCCGGCTCATGGTCGGGAATGCCGTTGGCCTGGATGCGGCGGTACTCACCCTCCGTGGTCATGCTCACACTGCCCGGTGGCAGGCGCGCCGACGCGGCAAGGCTGGCGGAGGCCAGCATGAGAATGCTGATGCGCGACAAGGCTGCGGGAAAGGAAGGGGACATGTCATCAGGGACAAGCCTGTGACGCGGAAAACGTTACATGGCTTTTTTTTGCCAGCCCGCCAGATGTGCTCAACGACTTCCCGATGGGTTTCATGAACGTCCAGGAGAGCTGTCCAAGTAGGATGGATCAGCGCTGATATTGCCCCTGTTGGCCCATGAACTGTGCCCGGCCGCATCCCGGCTTGCGTGGGGCGGCATTCAAGTGCAGGTGAAACATGCCGTCAGGCGTTCCAATCAACGCACAAACTTTGCCCAGCATGACACGCAAGCCCATTCTTCTCGCCACGGACCTCAGCTGCAGATGTGACCGCGCCCTGGACCGGGCCACCTCCCTGGCGGCGGCGTGGAAGGCCCCGCTGGTGGTCCTGCATGTTTTGCAGGAGCCGGGACAAAACAAAGAGCTGCCATCCTGGCGGCATCTTGGCGTACATCAGGCCGCGGTTGACCGCGTGCGCCGCGATCTGAGGGAGACGGAAGGCGTTCAAGTGGAAGTGATCGTCGAAAGCGGCGAGCCATCCTCGGTGATCGCCGAGGTTTCAAGACGCCTCGGATGTGAGATCATCGTGACCGGCGTGGCGCGTGACGAGACGCTGGGGCGCATGTTTCTGGGAAACACAGTCACGGCCCTGACCCGTCAGGCGGGGATGCCCGTGCTGGTGGTGAAGTCCAGGTCCGTCAGGGAGTACCAGAATGTGATTGTGGCCTCTGACTTTTCCGAGGGGTCCCGCCATGCGCTGGAGGCGGCGGCCACCCTGCTGCCCGGCGCCAATGTGCGGCTCTTCCACTGCATCAGCACGATCTTTGACGGTCTGGCCGATGATGAGAGGGCCGGGCTTGAGGCGGCAACGCACCAGGCGATGATTGAGGCCAGGGAGTTTCTGGCCGCCACGCCGGCCCTGGCTGATTCCGGTCGTGCTGTGCAGGCGGCATGCGAGCATGGCGAGATTGCGGAGATGCTGCAGAAGCAGGTGGAGTCCCAGGGCTGTGATCTGGTCGTTGTCGGCACCAAGGGGCGGAGCGGGCTGGCCGGCCTGCTGCTGGGCAGTGTGGCGCAGCATCTGCTGTCAAACCTCCCGGTGGATGTCCTGGTGGTGAACCAGCGGAAAGCAGGGGGGGCGGCATAGTGAGCATCACCGCGGCGGCCTGGTTCATCGCAGGCCTGGGCCTGCTCGTTGTCGGGGCGGAGCTTGTGGTGCGCGGGGCGTCGCGTCTGGCCCTGTCCCTGGGTGTCCGGCCTCTTGTGCTGGGGCTGACGGTGGTCGCCGTTGGGACCAGCGCGCCTGAGCTGGCGGTGGGGATCACGGCAAGCTTGCAGGGGAGCGGGGCGCTGGCGGTGGGCAACATCGCCGGCACCAACGCATTCAACATTCTTTTCATCATGGGCCTCAGCGCCTTGCTGAGGCCGCTGCCCCTGCATCTGCAGATCCTCAAGCTGGAGCTTCCCGTGACAATCCTGGCCGTGGCGTTGATGACCGCCCTGGCATGGGACGGCATCCTGACCAGGGTGGACGGTGGCATCATGTTTGCCTTGGCCGTTCTCTACACGATGGCGCTCATCCGGCTCAGCCGGAGGGAGACGCGGGCGGTGAAGGAGGAGTTTGCGGAGGTTTGCAGCGATGACACGGCAGCCGCGGCCAAAGGAAGCCATCTGGCGGTCCGCCTGCGGTCCAGCCTCCTGCTGGTGGCGGGGCTGGTCTGCTCTGTGGTGGGCGCGCACTGGCTGGTGGACGGGGCGGTGAGCATTGCCAGGGGGCTGGGGATTTCCGAGGCGGTCATCGGGCTCACCATCGTGGCGATGGGGACGTCGGCGCCGGAGCTTGTCACCACGATCATCGCCACCTTGAGGAACGAGCGTGATGTGGCCGTGGGCAATCTCATTGGCAGCAGCATTTATAACATCCTGGTGATCCTGGGCCTCACCTGCGTGGTCTCTCCCGCCGGGGTGCCGGTGGAGCGCCAACTGCTGCTGGTGGACATCCCGCTGATGGCGGCTGTGATGCTTGCCTGCGTGCCGGTGTTTGTGACAGGCAGACGCGTCAGCCGCCTTGAGGGCGGCTTGTTCGTGGCCACGCATGTCATCTACATGGGCTGGCTGCTGGTGGGGCGTTCCTGATGCTGATGGGCGGACTCAGTCCACCGGGCGGGCCGCGCCTTTGTGCCGGCCGAAGCGGAACCACTTTTCAAGCTCGACGAGGAGGAAGGACAGCACGGCCACGCCGGTGATGCGCAGCCAGGCCTCGGAATCCAGCGGTGCCGAGTGGAACAGGTGGTTCATGAAGGGCGCATAGGTGAAGAGAAGCTGCGCCCCGATCATGGCCGCCGCCCCGACGAGGGCGAGGGGGTTGCTGAAAAAGCCGACGTGGAGCAAGGAGTGGTTCAGGGAGCGGCAGCTCATCAGGTAGGCGGTCTCCACCATCACAATGACATTGATGACGGCCGTGCGCGCCGCAGCGATGCTCTCCCCGCCGACATTGATCTCGTAGAAGTAGAGCCAGTAGCCGCCGATGATCATGATGAGGGAGATGAGCCCGGTGCGCATGAAGAGGGGCAGGGTGAGCAGCGGCTGCTTCGGGTCGCGGGGCGGGCGGTCCATGAGATCATGTTCCTTCGGCTCGAAGACGAGCATGAGGCCGAGGAAGATGGAGGTGGCCATGTTCACCCACAGGAGCTGCACGGGGACGACCGGCAGCACCACGCCCAGCAGCATGGCCACCAGGATGATGGAGCCTTCGCCGACATTGGTGGGAAGTGTCCAGACGATGAACTTGCGCAGGTTGTCGAAGACGCCGCGGCCCTCCTCCACGGCCGCCTGAATGGTGGCGAAGTTGTCATCGGTCAGGAGCATGTCGGCAGCCCCCTTGGCCACATCTGTTCCGGCGATGCCCATGGCGATGCCGATGTTGCTCTGCTTCAGGGCCGGGGCGTCGTTCACGCCGTCCCCGGTCATGGCGACGACGTGGCCGTGGGACTGGAGCGCGCTGACGAGGCGCAGCTTCTGCTCCGGGGCGACCCGCGCGAAGACATCCACACCATGGGCCACGCCGGGCAGGTCGGCGTCGCTCACCTTCTCCAGGTCGCGGCCGGTCATGACCTGCACCCCGTTGTCATCCGCGATGCCCAGCTTTTCCGCGATGGCGCGGGCGGTGAGGGCATGGTCTCCGGTGATCATTTTCACACGGATGCCGGCGCGGCGGCAACTGGCCACGGCGTCCACCGCCTCGGCGCGGGGGGGATCAATCATGCCCTGAAGGCCGAGGAAGGTGAGGCCCTCGCCCACATGCTCATGGGAGAGGTCTGGGCCTTCGTGGTCCGGGTGGCGGCGCGCCAGGGCCAGCATGCGCATGCCGTTGGCGGCATGCCGCTCCACGGCGGCACGCACGGCCTCTTTGTCCAGCGGGGCAGGCGTGCCGTCGGCGGACAGGGTGTCTGTGCAGCGGTCCAGCAGGCGCTCCACCGCGCCGACCTTGTAAATTGTGCGCCGTCCTTCGGTGACGTGCAGCGTGGCACGGAACATGTGCTCAGAGTCAAACGGGATCATGCCCAGCCGGGGCGCGGCCTGAAGCATCTCCTCCTGGACGAGGCCTGCCTTGGCCCCGGCCACAAGCATGGCCGCCTCCGTGGGGTCTCCCTGGACGGCTAGGCGGCCCTCCTTGTCCTTGACCACCATGGAGTCATTGCAGAGCATGCCGGCACGCAGGCATTCGAGCAGCGCCGGATGCAGCGCGGGATCGATGTTTTGCCCGTCGAGCTGGAACTCGCCACGCGGTTCGTAGCCGCCGCCGGTGATCTCATAATCACTGCCACCCACGACCACATGCTGCACGGTCATCTGGTTTTCGGTGAGTGTGCCTGTCTTGTCGGAGCAGATGACGGTAGTGCTGCCAAGCGTCTCCACGGCGGGGAGCTTGCGGATGATGGCGCGGCGTTTTGCCATGCGTGCCACGCCGATGGCAAGCACAATGGTGACAGCGGCGGGGAGACCTTCAGGGATGGCGCCCACAGCCAGGGCCACGGCGGCCATGAACATTTCCACGGGCGGCTGGCCGCGCGCCACGCCGGCAAAGAACGCCACCACGGAAAGGCCCAGGATGCCCCACAGCAGGATTTTGCTGAAAGCGGCGATCTTTTGCGTGAGCGGGGTGGTGATTTCGACCGCCTCCGCGATGAGCCAGGCGATGCGGCCCGTCTCCGTGCGGTCCCCGGTGGCCCACACCAGACCCTCGGCGGAGCCGTAGGTGACAGAGGTGCCCGCGTAGGCCTGGTTTTTGCGGTCGGCGAGAACCACGTCGAGCATCAGCGGTTCAGCGTGCTTGTGAACCGGCAACGACTCGCCGGTGAGGGGGGATTCATCCACCTGGAGGCTGTTCACTTGAAACAGGCGCAGGTCCGCAGGCACGCGGTCGCCACTCTGCAGGATCACCACATCTCCCGGGACGAGCTGGGCGGAGGGGATGCGCTGCCGGCGGCCCTCGCGCCGCACGGTGGTCTCCGTGACAACCATGTTGCTGAGCGCCTCTACGGCCTTCTCCGCTTTCGATTCCTGGATGAAGCCGATGATGGCGTTGACCAGCACGACTCCGAAGATCACGCCGCTGTCCACCCACTCATGCAAAAAGGCCGTTGTGGCCGCCGCCGCCAGCAGCAGATACACCAGCGGCTGGTTGAACTGCTGGAGGAAGCGCCGCCAGGCCGGGGTGCCGCCGCGCGCGGTCACCACATTGAGGCCATGCGTCGCCTGCCGCCGCTCCACCTCGGCCGCATCGAGGCCGTTCTGGCAACTGACGTCCAGCAGCCGGACAACCTCGGATATTTCAAGATGATGCCAGTGGGGGGTGGGGGGGAGGGAGGCTGCTTTCATCAGAGATGCATTCGGCGCACACCCCCGATAAGACTGTGCAAAATGGCTCGCAACCCGCAATCTTTCCCCACTGCAGGCCCGCAGGACAATTTGCCAAGCGGTGGGAATCCCGCCGCAAGATGTGGGCAGGAGGCTTCAGCCGTCACGCCAGCAGCTTGTGCAGCACCTTGCCGTGGACGTCCGTGAGCCGGAAGTCACGCCCCTGGAATTTGAAGGTCAGCTTTTCGTGGTCAAGGCCCAGCAGGTGCATGATGGTGGCATGGAGGTCATGGACGTGGGCGGGGTCCTCCGCCACGCCGAAGCCAAGCTCGTCCGTCCTGCCCAGGGTCTGTCCTGCTTTGACGCCGCCGCCTGCAAACCACATGGTGAAGGCGTCGATGTGGTGGTTGCGTCCCGTCTTGTCGCGGTTTTCGCCCATCGGGGTGCGGCCAAACTCGCCGCCCCAGATGACGAGTGTCTCCTCCAGCAGGCCGCGTGACTTCAGGTCGCGAATGAGGGCGGCACAGGCTTGATCGACATCCTTCACCACCTTGGGGAAGTCATCTTCCAGCGTCTCCCCCTTGCCACCGTGACTGTCCCAGTTGGTGTGGTAGAGCTGGACGAAGCGCACGCCACGCTCGACGAGGCGGCGGGCCAGCAGGCAGTTGCGGGCAAAGGAGGGCTGCGCAGGATCGACACCGTAGAGGTCCAGCGTGGCCTTGGACTCGCCCCGGATGTCGATGAGCTCCGGCGCGCTGCTTTGCATGCGCCAGGCCATCTCATAGGCATTGATGCGGGTCTGGATCTCCTGGTCGCCAGTTTGGACGAGGCGGGCCAGATTGAGCTCGCGCGCGGTGTCGATGACGCGGCGCTGGCTGGCCGCGCTGTGGCTGGCGGGTGTGGTGAGGTTGAGGATCGGCTCGCCCGTGCCGCGCAGGGGCACTCCTTGGTACGTGGTGGGCAGGAAGCCGCTGCCCCACAGGACCGCGCCGCCACGGGGGCCGCGCGGGCCGCTTTGCAGCACCACGAAGCCGGGGAGGTCGCTCGACTCGCTGCCGATGCCGTAGGAGACCCACGAACCCATGGAGGGCCGTCCAAACTGGCCGCTGCCGGTGTTCATGAAGAGCTTGGCCGGGGCATGGTTGAAAAGCTCGGTCTTGCAGGTGGTGACGATGCTGATGTCATCGACGATGCCGCTGGTGTGCGGCAGCATGTCGCTGACCCAGGCTCCGCTCTGGCCGTGTTGTTTGAAGGCGCGGCGTGTGCCCAGCAGCTTGAAACCGTTGCTGGTGCCCATGAAGGCAAAGCGCTTCCCCTCCACATAGCTCTGCGGGATGGGCTGCCCGCTGAGTTCCACCAGCTTCGGCTTGTGGTCAAACAGCTCAAGCTGGGAGGGGCCGCCCGCCATGAAGAGGAAGATGACATTTTTGGCCCGAGGCGCCACGTCCCCCCGGCGCATGACGCCCGGTCCGGCGGCGGCGCTGGCGGCGTGCAGACCACGCTCCGCCATCAGGGAGGCGAGCGCGACGGAGCCGATGCCCATGCCGCACTGGCTGAAGAAGTGGCGGCGGGTCTGGTCGCGCAGGAGGGCGCTGGCGGCTGGGGGTGGGTGGGACGGCATGCCACGAATGCTAACGGGGGCAGACCGGTGGGTGTTTCACCGGCGGGATCGACGGGGCCTTGACCGTGGCGGCGCGCTCCGCAGGATACGCGGCATGTCCCGGCACTCCCCCAAGACCATCGCTCTGTTTGGCGGAAGCTTCAATCCGCCGGGAAACCACCATGCGGCGATCGCGGGAAAGCTGGCGGAGATGTTTGACGAGGTGCGGGTCATCCCCTGCGGCCCCCGGCCGGACAAGCCGGTGACGGGGATGGTGCCGCCGGTGTTCCGCGCCGCGCTGGCGGACCTGGTGTTTGGCGGCATGCGGAAGGTTGTGGTGGACCTGAGTGACTTCGAGCAGGACACCTTCACGCGGAATTTCGAGCTGCAGGAACGCTTCGGGAATGATCCCGAGGCGGAGGCCTGGCATGTGGTGGGGGAGGACCTGATCGTCGGCGGGGCGCGGGGGCAGTCGGCCATCCAGCGCACATGGGCCAGGGGGGCGGAGCTGTGGGAGACGGCGAACTTTGCCGTGCTGCGCCGGCCGGGGTATGAGAGCATGTCGGCGCCGAATGCCTTTGTGGCGGACCTGCCGCCGAACGCCCGCATCATCGACCTGGTGGTGGAGGGAGCCAGTACAACAATCCGCGAGCGCATCGGCCGCGGGGAGGATGTCTCGGCCATGCTGAACCCGCAGGCGCGGGCTTACATTGAGAGGTATGGCCTCTATCGTGCGCCGATCCCGAGCCACTGGGCGCGGGGAACGCTGGAGGAAATGCCCTGTTTTCTCCAGGCGGACATGAGGGTGCCCAAGGTGCAGACCGTGAGCGCGGCACTGGACACGCGGTGGATGGTGGAGAAGGCGCAGGCCAAGTTCATCACCGTGGTGGGGGGGGATGGCGCGATGTTGCGGAGCATCCGCGAGCACTGGCGGGCGCGGCTGCCGTTCTTCGGCATCAATGCCGGGCACATCGGCTTTCTGATGAACGGGGAGGAGCAGGTGCGGGAGGCGGGATATCCGCCGCAGGATGTGATCTTCCGGCAGCTGCCGATGCTGTTCCTGGAGTTTGAGGATGCGGAAGGGCGAAAAACGACGGCCTATGGTTTCAATGACGCGTGGCTGGAGCGCGCGACGAGCCAGAGCGCGTGGCTGGAGGTGATGGTGAACGGCGTGAGGCGCATCCCCAAGCTGGTGAGCGACGGCGCGCTGGTGGCCACGGCCGCCGGGTCCACGGCCTACGCGCGCAGCATGGGTGCCTCCCCACTGCTGGCGGACACGCCCGCGTGGCTGCTGGTGGGGTCAAACGTGCTGCAGCCGGCGCACTGGCGCAGCGCGCTGCTTTCCCCGGACACGACGGTGGAGATCCGCTGCCAGAACGCGGAGAAGCGTCCGGTGCAGGCGTATGTGGACGGGCAGAGCATCGGTCCGGTGATCAGCATGCGGGCGCGGCTGTCCCGTGCGGCGGCGGCGGAGCTGGCCTTCTGCGCCAGCCATGACATGGCGGAGAAGATCGCGGCCATTCAGTTTGGCGCGTGACGTCTGGGCCAGGGGCTTGTTTGGGGGGGATGGACTGGAGCGGCGGTAAAAATGGAGGGTCCTGTTTTCTCTTTGTGCGGGGCAGGGGGCTGCGGTTTGCTGCGAGGCATGATGATCAAACCCCTTTTGCAGGATGAGGCGCTGCTGGCGGACATGGCGGCGGTGGAGGCGGCGCGGGACGAGGGCACGCTGCATGTCTGGTGGCTGGGGCAGAGCGGCTTTCTGGTGCAGTGGGCGGGGGAGCGGCTGTTGTTTGATCCGTATCTGTCCGACTCTCTGACGCGGAAGTATGCCGGCACGGACAAGCCCCATGTGCGGATGACGGAGCGCTGTGTGGACCCGGCGCGGCTGCGGGGCATCTCCCTGGCCACGGCCAGCCACCTGCACACAGACCACCTGGATGGTGAGACACTGCTGCCGCTGGTGCGGGGAAATCCGGGGCTGTGCCTGCTGGTGCCGCACCCCATCATGAAAGAGGCGGCGAAACGGCTGTGCGATGCGGCGGCAGTGGCCGGTGTGCCTCTGTGTGGAATCAGCGATGAGGCTCGCTTTTCATCCACACCTCACCAGCCTGCGGCAGCGCAGGAGGCGGACGTGCGGATTTGCGGCTTGAGCGACGGGGAGGTGATAACACATGGTCGGTGGGAGGTGCGCGGCGTGGTGGCCAGACACAATGAGGTGGTGCGGGATGCGGCGGGGCACAGCGCCTATGTCGGCTTTTTGGTGAGGTGCGGGCCCTTCACCCTCTATCACAGTGGCGACACGCTCTGGCATGATGACATTGTGCGGACTCTGCGGGATCACGCGCCGGGGTGCGACATCGCCTTTCTGCCCATCAATGGCAACCAGCCGGAGCGGCGTGTGGCGGGGAACCTCAATGGCACCGAGGCGGCAGCCCTGGCGAAAGCCTGCGGAGTGAGGCAGGTGGTGCCGTGCCACTACGAGATGTTTGAGTTCAACACGGCCACCACGGAGGAATTCACCACGGCCTGCGGACGCCTGGAGCAGCCGTGCCGGGTGATGCGGTGCGGGGAGCGGATTGAGGTGAGAAAAGCCGGATGAAAGGGCCGCAAAAGGGCGCGAAAAACTGAGAACCGAGAACGGCGAACATCTGCCACGGCACGCGCTTACTTCGCCACGGCCTGGCCTTCGGCGACCCAGGTGTTGAAGCCACCTTTGAGGAGGAGGAGCTTTTGGAAGCCGAGCTTGTGCATCTCCACGGCCATGAGCCGGGCGCGGCCCCCCATGGCACAGTAAAGGATGCAGGGCTTGCTTTTGTCGAGCTGGGACAGGGCATCCAGAGCCTGCTTGCCGTGGAAGTAGTCATGGTTGCGGGAATTCAGGATGTGGCCGCGGGTGCGGCGCTCATCTTCGGTACGCAGGTCGATGATGACGGTGTCCTGGTGCTCGACCAAGTAGGCCTCCACCTGTGCAGGGTCGATCTCATGCACGACGGCAGGCAGTTCCACGGCGGGTGGCTGCGTGTCTGCCCCCTGGGTCTGTGGACAGAGGAGGAGTGCAAGGCTGAGGAGGGTGGCGGCGAAAAGCTTCATGAAGAGGGAACTCGCAGCAGAGTGAGCAGAATGCATACAGAAGACAATCTGACTGCCACTTTGTTGTCAGGTTTTTGTGAAAATTATAAAATATATGTTGAATAAATCCTTTATATTAGCTATAAATATCACAATTCGATGCTGAGCAGCTCCCAGAGATGGTCATCTCGAAGGCACAACACCAACAGCCAAACACACGCAGAACAACATGAAAAACATCAAGCTCAACACCTCCCGCAAGGCTGGCTTCAGCCTCGTCGAAATGCTCGTCGTGATCGCCATCATCGGCATCATCGCCGCGATCGCCATCCCGAACATCGGCGCGCTGAACGACAGCGCCCGTGATGCCGCCGCCAAGCGCAATGCGCAGACCGTGGCATCCGTGCTGAACGCCGCCGTCGCCGCTGGCGTGAGCACCTCCGGCTGGGCCACCAACACCCTGATCGACAAGGCCACCACTGGTGTGTCCCCGGCTGATGGTGCCTTCGCGGGCAAGATCTTCACCTCCGGCCCAATCGACGCCCAGGAAGCTGTGAAGGTTGAGTCCTACCTCGAGTGGGATGCCGCCAACAAGCAGGTCAAGTACAATTCCGGCACCTACTAATCACCACGCAGGCCTGATCTAGGCCTGTTCACACCACGTATCGGCCCCCGGCGACGCAAGTTGCCGGGGGCCGATCTTTTTTGGGAGTGGGGAGGAATGATTGAGGTTTTGAGCCTCCACGTGGGCGCATGGTGCTTGGAGGTGCTTCCCAAAATCGTTCCGCATTGTAAACGCTCCTGGGTTGACGCCCCTCCCCGTAGCATTCAGCTTGCGCCCATGCTCGCGAACATTGCCATCCTGACGCTGTTCGGCATCATGCTGATGATGCTGGAGACGTTTGTTCCCGGTGGGATCGTGGGCGTCCTCGGCGCGCTGTTCATCCTGGCAGGCGCGGGGCTCTTTTTTGTGGCGGAGGACTTCGCCGGATGGAGCCTGGGCATGCGCGGGCTGATGGCCAGCGGTGTGCTGGTGCTGGCCGGAATGGTGCTGGCGCTGTGGCTGAAGTTTTTTGCCGGGCGCTTCTTTCAGAGCATGCTCACCCTGAAGGCCACTTCCGGCGTGGGGACAGCCAGCGGGCAGGAAGCCTCCCCCGTGGGACAGCAGGGCGTGGCCCTGACCGAGCTGCGTCCGCTGGGCCGTGCGGAGATCGGCGGGCGGTCCTATGATGTGCGCTGCCACCTGGGAAGGGCCGCGGCAGGCACGCCCGTGGAGGTCATTGCCTCCGAACCTGGAAACCTGCTGGTGCGGGTGCTGTCGCCGGTGCCTTGATGCCAGCACGACAAAGTCTGGCGCCGCGCGCCTGAAAAAAGGACAAATGCCCATCCCAAACACTGCTTTCCCACGATCAACCTTGCTGCGCACGAAGAACTGAGCCTCAGCCACCGATCTATTATCATCCTTATCCACCCGAACCTCACCACCCACTCCCTTCATCATGCCTGAATACATTTGGTACTTCATCTACGGCGTCAGCGCCATCGCCCTGCTGGTCCTCTTTCTTATCGTTGCCAAGTTTTTCAATCTCTGGCTGCGCGCCTTGATTGCGAACGCGCCGGTCAGCTTCACCACGCTGCTGGCCATGTGGCTGCGCGGCGTGCCCAACGCCATGATCGTGGACACCCGCATCACGGCGGCGAAGGCGGGCATCCCCATTGAGACCGACCAGCTTGAGGCACACTTCCTGGCCGGGGGGGAGGTCACCCATGTGGTGCTGGCCCTCATCGCCGCAGACAAGGCGGGCATCCCGCTGAACTTTGACCGCGCCTGCGCCATCGACCTGGCGTGCAAAGGCACCGGCAAGACCGTGCTGGAAGCCGTGCGCACCAGCATTAATCCGAAGGTCATCGACTGCCCGCACCCGGACATGGGCCGTGGCGGGAAGATCGACGCCGTGGCCAAGGACGGCATCTCCCTGCGCGTGCGCGCGCGGGTGACAGTGCGCACGAACCTGGAGCGCTTTGTCGGTGGCGCCACGGAGGAAACCGTCGTCGCCCGTGTGGGCGAGGGCATCGTGACCTGCATCGGCTCCTCCACCACCTACAAGGACGTGCTGGAAAATCCGGACAGCATCTCCAAGCTGGTGCTGCACAAGGGCGTGGACGCTGGCACCGCGTTTGAGATTCTCTCCATCGACATC
>CAZPSQ010000146.1:0-13393 GCA_964588755.1 uncultured Prosthecobacter sp.
GCCGCGAGAGCGAGCTCGTTAGAGTTCACATTTATGTTTTTGATCCGGTGTTTAACGAGGCCAACGAATCATCCTCGGCATGCAGCTCCGAACTAAGACTACCCGTCGAAACCAGTACGCCCCCGTTTAGAGTTGGGAAGGCAGGCTATCACATCCGTGCCCAGGGTCAAGGGGAAGCGCCCGTGAGATGCAGCGGTGTTTTTTGCCCCTCTCCCCTTTTTTCATGCCCTCCGTCCTCCTTATTGGCAGGTCTGCCAATGGCGGAAGGTTGATGTTTTGCCCAGAGTGCGTCCTGCACGGCATAACCAGCCGCACACAGTGGGTGGTCTGTTTTCGTGTGTTTGTGCTGAGGCGCCAGTTCGCAAGAGCTGGCGCCTCTATTTCGTTCTCTCTGCTCAATCATATCTGAGCCGGCGACGCAAGGCTGGGGGAGTGGGTTGAGCGGAGCCACGTTTGCTGGCAAGATGATGGGACACAATCGTGACCGGAGTGGCGTTTTTGGATCGGAACTCCGCGTGGTTGGCTTTCCGCAGCGGCTACTTGAGGTCTCAAAACTCATTCTTTGAGTGTCTGAGAGGTGAATAAACATCTGTTTATTATGGAAATTATGTTAATTCTGAGATAGTTGCGTGTGCGCAGTCCCTTCCCTTCCCACCTCATTCGTCCCAAAATGCCTGACACCAGCACGGGCGTGACTGGCCCGGCGAAAGCAGCACCCCTACCCGCGCCTCCTGCCATGCGAGTGTCCCAACTTGGGCCGCCCTCCGTGCCTTTGGAGCAGGGACATGTGCTGTGGAGGGAGGAAACGAGCCTCAGCGTGGCGGCCGATGTGGCGAATGCCATTGCGGCGGCGGTGGAGGCGGCTGCGGCGGCCCATGCGGGAAGAAGCGCCCTGGGCACGGGCGGGGCTGAGGACAGGACGGGGGCCGAAAGAGGTGAGGCGGAAACGCCCGCGCCGGCAGGGGCGCGGCTGCCGGTGAATGAGGCACGACGGCTGGAGGCGCTGCGCTCCTATGGGATTCTGGACACGCCGCCGGAGGCGGAGCTGGATGACATCACGGCACTGGCGGCGGAAACTTTTGGCATGCCGATCGCGCTGATCACGCTGGTGGATGAGCACCGGCAATGGTTCAAGTCGCGCGTGGGCCTGGAGGCCACCGAGACGCCGAGGGAGGAGTCTTTCTGCGCTCATGCGCTGGGGCTAGACAGCGTGCTGGTGGTGCCGGACGCGACGCTGGATGAGCGTGTGGCCAGCTATCACTGTGTGACTGGAGAGGCGCACATCCGCTTTTATGCGGGAGCGCCGCTGCGCACGACCGCCGGGGAGACCCTGGGCACGCTGTGCGTGGCGGACCGCGTGCCGCGGACGCTGGAGCCGCAGCAGGTCCGGGTGCTGGAGGCGCTGGGGCGGCAGGTGATGATGCGGCTGGAGCTGAAGCGCAAGATGCGCGAGCTGGAGAGCACGCAGGCGGCACTGGCGGGCATGATGCAGGACCAGCAGAAGACGGCGGAGGCGCTGCGCGAGAGTGAGGAGCGCCTCAGCATTGCGATGGATGGCGACGGCCTGGGCGTGTGGGACTGGAATCTCAAGACCGACGATGTGTACTACTCCGAGCGCTGGTGCTCGATGCTGGGTTATGAGGTGACGGAGATAGCAGCCCGGCTGGATGAATGGGCAAAACGGGTACACCCGGAGGACCTGCCGCGCGCGCTGCACCTGATGCAGGTGCACCTGGAGGGCAAGAGCGAGGCCTATGTGTGCGAGCAGCGGATGCGCACGAAGGAGGGGGACTGGCGCTGGATCCGGGCAAGCGGAAAGATCATCGCCCGGGATGAGGCGGGGCGCCCAGCCCGCGTGGTGGGCACGCACCTTGACATCAGCGAGCGCAAGGAGAGCGAGCGGAACCTGCGGCAGAGCGAGGCGCTGCTGCGCATCGCGGGACAGGCGGCCAAGCTTGGCGGGTGGTATGTGACGGTGCCGGAGTTTGAGCTGACGTGGTCTGAGGAAACGGCGGCGCTGCATGACGAGGCGCCGGGCTTTTCACCTGCCATTGGCGCCTCCACCCTGTATTACCTGCCGCCGTTCCGGCAGATGATACGGGAGGCCTTCGAGGCGTGCGCGCGTGACGGCACCGCCTTTAGCCTGGAGGCCCAAATTCTTACCGCGAAGGGACGCAAGGTGTGGGTGCGCTCCATCGGTGAGGCCGTGCGGGACAGCAAGGGGGTGATCGTGCGGGTGCAGGGGGCGATGCAGGACATCTCCGCGCTGAAGGCGGCGGAGCAGTCGCTGGTGGAGAGCCAGCGGCGCTTCCGCCTGCTGGCGGACGCGATGCCTTTTGTCGTCTGGACCGCGCAGCCGGACGGCGTGGTGGATTTCTGCAACCGCCAGTTCTACGACTACACGGGAGCCTCGGTGGAGGACCCGGTGATGACGATCTGGCAGCCGAGGCTGCACCCGGAAGACCTGGAGCCGGCCATGGAGGTGTGGATGGAATGCATACGCGAGGAGAAGCCCTTCAGCACGGAGTACCGTGTGCTGGGCCGGGATGGGGCGTACCGCTGGTTCCGTGTGCAGGCGCTGCCTGTGTGGGATGCCAGCGGCCGGCTGGTGAAGTGGTATGGCGCGGGGATCGACATCCATGAGCACAAGCGGCTGGAACTGGAGGCACGGCAACTGGCGGACCGCCTGACGCGGACGCTGGAAAGCATCACTGACGCCTTCCTGACGCTGGACGGTGACTGGTGCTTCAACTATGTGAACGTGGAGATGGAGCGGCTGCTGGGGCACTCGCGGGAGGGGATGCTGGGCCGCAATCTGTGGGAGATGTTTCCCAGCACGGTGGGCAGCCGTTTTGAGCAGGAGTACCGACGTGCGGTGGAGCAGCAGGTGACGGTGGGCTTTGAAGACCACTCCCCCCTGCTGGACAAGTGGCTGGAGGTGCGGGCCTACCCGTGCGAGGAGGGGCTGGCGGTGTACCTGCGCGACATCACGGAGAGAAAACGCCAGGAGCAGCACCTGCATGTGCTGTCCGACCTCGGCCAGCGCCTCAATGTGACGCATGCGCCCGCCGAGGCGGCGGAGATCATCACCGAGGTGGCGGAGGGGCTCTTCGGCTGGGATGCCGCCACGCTGGACCTTTACACGCCTGAGCGTGACCTCATCCGCCCGGTGCTGACGGTGCAGTGTGTGAACGGGGTGAAGACGCATGTGCCGCCTTCCCACCCGGGCGAGCGTCCCACCGAGCTGGAGCGCCAGATGCTGGAGGAGGGGGCTGAACTGCTGCTGCACACCTTCACCGACGAGGAGGGGGAGCCACCTGCCGAAGGGGTGGAGAAGGGCATGGCCTCCCAGATGTTTGCGCCCATCCGCGATGGGAAACGCAGCATCGGCCTGCTGTCGCTACAGAGCCACAAGGCCAATGCCTACAACCAGGCGGACCTGCACCTGCTGCAACTGCTGGCCGACTACTGCGGCGGGGCGCTGCAGCGCATCCACACGGAGTCTGAGCGGCGCACCAGCGAGGAGCGGTTCCGCCTGCTGTCCAAGGCCACCAATGACGCGATCTGGGACTGGGACCTGATCACCGACAGCCTGTGGTGGAACGATGGTCTGGAGACGTTGTTTGGCCAGATTACGATGAAGCAGCAGTCCGACATCGACTCCTGGATCAAGCGCATCCACCCCGGAGACAGGGACGCTGTGGTCGAGGGTCTGAGGCAGGCCATCGCCGGAGACGCGGCGATGTGGGCGGCGGAATACCGCTACATGTGCAAGGACGGCACCCATGCCTATGTGCTGGACCGGGGGCACATCATCCGCGATGAGCAGGGGAAGGGTGTCCGCATGATCGGAGGGATCACCGACCTGACGGAGCGGAAGCGGACGGAGGAGACGCTGCGGCAGCAGGCGGCGCTGCTGGACAAGGCGCAGGAGGCGATCCTGGTGCGGGACATGAGCCACCAGATCCTGTACTGGAACAAGAGCGCGGAACGGGTGTACGGGTGGCCTGCGGAGGAGGCGTGCGGCCGGGACGTGGGGCAGCTTTTATACCGCGACCATGCCGACTTCCTGCAGGCCACGGCGAAGACCCTGCAGGATGGGGAGTGGAGCGGGGAGATCGAGCAGACCACGCGCGACGGGCGAGCCATCATCGTGGAAGGCCACTGGTCGCTGGTGCGGGATGAGCAAGGGCAGCCGAAGCAGATCCTGGCGATCAACAAGGACATCACGGAGCGCAAGAAGATTGAGCAGCAGCACCTGCGCTCTCAGCGGATGGAGAGCATCGGCACACTGGCGGGCGGCATCGCGCATGACCTTAACAACGTGCTGGCGCCGATCCTGATGTCGATCGACCTGCTGAAGCTGAATGAGAAGGATGCGCGGCGGCTGACGATGCTGTCCACCATTGAGGGCAGCGCGAAGCGTGGAGCGGACATGGTGCGACAGGTGCTGTCGTTTGCCCGAGGCGTGGAGGGCCAGCAGATCGAGGTGCAGGTGGCGCACATCGTCAACGACATCGAGAAGATCACCAACGAGACCTTCCTGAAAAACATTGAGGTGCGCAACAGCACGCCCCGAGGCGGGCTGTGGGTGGTGAAGGGCGACCCCACGCAGCTGCACCAGGTGCTGCTCAACCTGTGTGTGAACGCACGCGACGCCATGCCGGAAGGCGGGGTGCTGACCCTTTCCGCAGAGAACGTGATGCTGGATGAGAACTATGCCAGCATGAACAAGGAGGCGAAGGCCGGCCCGCATGTGCGGCTGCAGGTGCAGGACACAGGGACAGGCATGCCGCCGGACGTGGTGGAGCGCATCTTTGAGCCTTTCTACACCACCAAGGACATCGGCAAGGGCAGCGGGCTGGGCCTTTCGACCTCCCTGGCCATCATCAAGAGCCACGGTGGTTTTGTGCGGGTGCAAAGCGAGCCGGGCAAGGGCACTTTGTTTGACGTGCATCTCCCCGCCCAGCCCGGTGGCGGCACCGAAGAGAGCCCGGTGGAACAGAGCGAGCTGCCGCATGGCAATGGCGAGATGGTGCTGCTGGTGGACGACGAGGCCCCTGTGCGTGAGATCACCAGCCAGACCCTGGAGACCTTTGGCTACCGTGTGCTGGTGGCATGCGACGGCGTGGAGGCCACGGCGGTGTATGCCGCCAACCAGGAGGCCATCGACATCGTGCTCACCGACATGATGATGCCGCTCATGGACGGGCCGGCGATGATCAAGGTGCTGAAGCACATCAATCCGCAGCTCCGCGTGATCGGCGCCAGCGGCCTGAACCTTAACACGATGGTGGCGAAGGCGATCAGCGCGGGTGTGAATCACTTCATTCCCAAGCCCTACACCGCCGAGACGCTGCTGAAGACACTACGCAAGGTGCTTACGGGAGCCGGGTGACTCCCCCGCTGCCAGCCGGTGAATGGCCCCATCCTTCGACGTCCCGCCGTTTCGCTGGTTGCAGGCGCACCAGGGCTGGTGTAAGCGCGCCCATAATGTCCCTGCCCCCTCCCGCCGCAGTCGCCACGGTCGATCTGACCTTTGTCTTTCCGTGTCTGAACGAGGAGCGGACGCTTGGGTCGTGCATCCAGCAGGTGAAGGACTGCCTGGACCAGGCGCCGCACAAGCCGGCCTACGAGATTGTGGTGGCGGACAATGGCAGCACGGACAGGTCACGGGAGATCGCCACGGAACTGGGATGCCGGGTGGTGCCGGTGGCTGAGCGCGGCTATGGCGCGGCACTGCGAGGGGGCATCGAGGCGGCCTATGGCGAATACGTGATGTTTGCCGACTCGGACAACACCTATCTGTACAGTGACTCGGGACGACTGCACCAGTGCGCACGGGAGAACAACGCGGACATGTCCATCGCCTCCCGGATCACGGGCACCATTGAGCCGGGGGCCATGCCCACCCTGCACCGCTGGCTGGGCACGCCGGTGCTGACCTGGCTGATCAACACCTTGTTTCATGGCCGGCTGACGGACTGCAATTCCGGCTTCCGCTGCATCCGCAAGACTTCCTTTGCCACGTGGCAGATCCGCTCGAACGGCATGGAGTTTGCCTCGGAGCTGCTGATCAAGGCGCTCAAAAAAGGGGCGGTGGCCGTGGAGATCCAGTCCGGCCTGCGCAACGGCCCCCCTGGACGTGTGGCCCACCTGCGAACCTGGCGGGATGGCATGCGGCATCTGCTGTTTATTTTTTCGGAGAAGCCAAAGCTGTTTGAAGTGCTGGGGCTGACGCTGCTGCTGCTGACCACGCTGCTGCAAATCGTGGCCTTTTGCACAGGGCCTGTCAATGTGGCGGGTATTTTCCACATCTTCGACATGCACAGCCAGGCGCTGCTGCTGCTTTCAAGCATCTTTGGGGCGCAGTTTTATCTTTTTGGCTGCATGCTGTATCTCCAGGGGGAGGACAAGCCCACAAGGCTCACAAACAGGCTTATCAACCTGGATGAGGGCGTGTTGTTTTTCACCCTGCTGGCCACGATTTGCGGCTGTGTGGCTCTGGCGGCTTACATCGGGGTGAAGTGGACTCTTTCGGGCTTTGTAAATCTGAATCTGGCACGAGACCTGTTGTTTGGAGCCCATGTGCTCGCTGTTGGGGTGGCCTTTTCGATCGGCCTTCTTGGCCTGCACGTCCTTAAGAAGGCTCGCAAGTAAAGACCACTGCCCGTGCCGGAAGGCGGGTCGTGCCAACAAGGCGGTTCAATTGATTATCCTAAGCTTAACACTTTACATAAATAAATTTTTATTCTTAAGTATAAATAACTAATCCGAGGATATGTTTACCCACCGTTAGTCGTGGCATGCCTTGTGCTGGTCCTGGGGTGGGGCAAAATATTCATAATCCATTGTGGCACATCTCTTTCCCCCGGCTTAGTTCCTGCCTGAAACTTCTGATGACCGGGTCTGGCCCAGTCATCATCTAGTGTCACTTATACATGGATTCCTTTTTCACCACTCACTGGTTCAAAGTGGGCATGCGTGCGACGCGTGACCTGCTGCTGTTTGTGGGGGCCTATCTTCTGGCGAATTACGCGCGCTTTACTGTTTTGTGGCGCATTGATGACTATGTGCCGTCCATTGTGGCGGGCGCCCTGGTTCTGATGTCCGCGAACTACATCATGGGGTTGTACTCCGTGGAGTCCCACCGCCGGTCTTCGTTTCTGCTGCATGCCATCCTGCTGGCTTTCGCCTTCTCGCTGGCGCTGGTGGCCATCACGATCACGGGCTATCTGAGTTTTGATTTCCGAATCGGCCGTGGTTTCATGGCACTGGGCTGCCTGTTTTCACTGCCGCTTCTCCTGGTGAGCCATTGGCTGCTTTATCACAAGCACCGCCTCTCCCCCGAGCGCATCGCCCTGGTGGCGGAATCACCGGAGGAGATTGATGAGTACCTGCGCATCAAGGAGTGCTGCCCGCCAGGGGTGCAGCTTGTGGGGCGCATCGGCATTGAAGTGGATGCCGAAGGGCAGGGCGACTTCCTTGGCAGGCTGCGCCACACCCGCAAGCTCATCCGCCAGCACCGGCTGGACCGCATTGTGTTTCTGGAAAAGCGTCTGGAGGATGAACAGGTGCGCCAAGAGTTCCGGATGCTCAGCTACCTGGGGTTTCAATGCACCAGCCTTGTGACCATCTGCGAGAAGCACCTGCATTATGTCCCGCTGCATCTGGTGACGATGAACTGGCTGCTGATCTCGGAGCTGTCCTCCCGCAATCTGTACTTCAGCAAGCTGAAGCGCTTTTTTGACGTGGTCACCTCCCTGATTTTATTGGTGTTGCTGGCCCCCTTTCTCCTGCTTGGCATGGCTGTGGTCCGGGTGTTCTCCCCGGAGGGGCCGATGTTTTTCCGGCAGGAGCGTGTTGGACGCTTCGGCAAGCGCTTTCAGATCTACAAGCTGCGCAGCATGCGCACAGACGCGGAGAAGGGCGGCGCGGTGTGGTCATCCATTGGCAAGGATCCACGTGTTTTCCCAGGGGGCGCTTTTTTGCGCAAGTACCGCATCGACGAGATTCCGCAACTGCTGAACGTGCTGCGGGGGGAGATGTCCTTCGTCGGCCCCCGGCCTGAGCGGCCTGAGTTTGTGGTGAAGCTGGCCCGGACCCTGCCCTACTACCAGGAGCGGCACATGGTGCAGCCAGGCCTCACGGGCTGGGCGCAGGTGTGCTACCCCTACGGTGCCTCCATTGAGGATGCGAAGTGCAAGCTGGAGTATGATCTTTACTATCTGAAGCACGCAGGGGTGCTGTTTGACAGCCTGATCCTGCTGGACACGGTGCGAGTCGTGCTGGGCGGCGGGCTGCAGAACGCCACCAAGAACCGCTACTCCGCCCAAATGCCAGTGGAAGCCGACACGGGCCAGATGGCGCCGCTTGATGCCGGGGCTGATACTGATCCGATTCTGAGCCAGGCGGTATGAAGGACCGCCCTGCCCGGGCCTGAGACGTCTGCGAGGAGAGCTGAGGCCCGCCACCCTGCGTGGTGATGCTCCGCCGGTCGGTTCAATGCATCAGTTGCAGGTATCGTTGGGCACAGTTTGCCCAGGAGAACTGCTGCGCTTTTTGGTGCAGCTCCTGCTCGTCCGGAGGGTGATCCAGCGCGTCCTGCAAGGCGGCGGCATAGACGGCGGCATCCCGGCCTGAGACCAGAAAACGGCGGGACATGACCGGCTCAATGACCTCCGCGATGCCGCCGACATCTGTGCTGACCATGGGCCGCCCGGAGGACACGGCCTCCAGCACCACATTGGGCACGCCTTCATTGTGGCTGCTAAGGCACACCGCATTGGCCGCCTGCATCCACAGCGCCACCGCCTCCGGTGGCTGACGCCCAACAAACCGCAGGCATCCGCCAATGCCAAGATCCGCAGCCTGCTGCCTGATGGCGGGCTCCAGAGGACCGCTGCCAATCAACACAAGAGTGGCAGGGTGTGCACTGCCCCTGGAGACGCGGGCAAAAGCCTCCACCAGAAGATCGATGCCTTTGACGGGCAGGAAATTTCCCACGAACAGCACAAGCGCCCCCTCAACAGGCATCTGCAATTGCGCGCGGGCTGCCGCCCGCGACGCAGGCCGGAACACGCCGGTATGCACGCCATTGTAAACGGCATGCACCCGCGTGGCATCCGCTCCGGCGGAGACGAGACGGTGGCGTAGATCCTGGCTGCGGGTAACGACCGCCCTGGCCCGGTCACAAAGGCCCAGAATGGCGCGGCGGCGCATGGGCAGGCGCAAATACTGATGCACATCCGACCCCTGCGCCACGGCCACAACGGGCACGCGGGGATAACATGCGGCCACCGCGCAGGCGTCTGGAAACAACCACGGCGCAAGAACCGCGTCAGGCTGGAAATCTGGCTCCAAAGCACGCCGAGCGCGTGCCAGGGAGAAGGCGAAGAGGTGATGGTTCAGCCCGCCGAACCTGGGCACATAAGCCGCCTTGTGGTAGGTGGGGAGCAGAGCCTCATCCCCTGGCCGGGGTTTCAGCCCGGGCAAAGGGCCTGACCAGCCCAGCGAGGGGCGGAAGGCCAGCACACGAACATCGAGCCCCGGCTCCTGCTGCCGCAGGGCATGCAGCAGGGTGACGTTGTCCAGGCCGCGCCAGGACTCACGCTGGTCGGGAAAGAGATTGGAGACAAAAAGCAGCTTCATGGCATCTCACAAGGGCGCGCCGCGCGTGACCTGCCTGGGCAACACACCGGACCTGTGCAGCAGCGGCGGAGGGGCGTAAACATAGTCACGCCAAACGCCGGCGTCGCCGCCGTGGCCATCCTCCGCGGCATGAAGGATGTTCACCATCTCGCGCGCGCTGACATAGTGCAGGCGGAAACCCTGGGCGAGGGCGAGCTGCTGGATGCCCGTATGAAAGGCCGCGCGCTCCGGGCCTATGTTGGCACGGTGACCGTGCTCCGGCGCGCCGTGGGTGTGCAGTTTGACAAAGCACCAGCCTTCCGCGCCACGGACGGAGATGCCGCACCGCAGCCACTGCCGCATGCGATCCACTGTGGGTGGGTTTTTAGGGCCCAGGTCGGCATTTTCCACGCGGGGCATGACCCCCAGCTTGCGCCGCTTGAAGTCGAGGGTCAACGGCCCCTGCACCAGGAGAAGCCGGGCGGGATCCTCCCGCAACAAACGGGTGCCCCCCTGCCCTGCGGTGACGGGATTTCCATGGTGATGCGAGCAGCCTGCGGGGCTGGATTTCGCATAGTACAACTGATTTACCACCGGTGCCTGAGTGCGGTGGGGCGCGGACGGCATGGTGAGGTCCGCATAGCAGCCTTCCTGTTTCAGCAGACGCAGCTCATCCCGCACGCCGCAGCCACAACCCTGGGGGTCCGAGTCATCCAGCGCCCAGTTGCCATGGATGAAGCCAAATTTCGCGTCTTCCCCGCCGCCGAGCAGGCCATGCGACCGCAGGTCCTTGATGCCCTGACGCAGGCTCCGCACCAGGTTCTCGGGCGTGTCATTGTGATGATGAAGGTGCACCTCCACCTCGTTGCCGGTGACGCGGCAGAGTTCCGCCAGGGAGGCGATGATGTCCGCGTCGTATTGCTCTATGGGATAGAAAAAGGTGTGCCTGGCACGCTGACCGTCGTGGTCGCGGGAGGGTCCGATCAACGCGGGCAGGCGGGCGTGCCACTCCGTCATGCGGCGCAGCGCCCCTGCTTTGTCGGCATGGTGAAAGGGCTCGAAGTGATCGCAGACGGCCACCATGACATCTGTGATGGGGGCTTTGCGCCGAAACAGTGTGTCCTTGAGCCACGGCACCAGCCAGCGATCGATGGCTTTGATCATGGCTCGAGAACTGTTCTGGCTTTAAGAGAACACATACAGCAGGCGGTTTGCCGCCGGATGGTTCTAAATTCAAGCCCCATCTTTACTTTGGACGATAACTCGCTACGTCGAAGCACGCCAATGTTCCTGCTGTTGTGCCTGACTCTCGCCGCCATCGTTTATGTCCAGGTGGGATATGCCGTGATCATGGGCGCGCTGGCCCGGCTGTGCCCGCGCAAAAGCCAGCCCACGCTGCCGATGCCGGAGGCGGTCTCCATCATTCTTTGTGTTCATAACGGGGCGGCTGGCATCGAGAAGAGGCTGCGCAACCTGCTGGAGCTGGAGTGGCATGGGGAGCGTGAGATCCTGGTGTGCTGCGATGGCTGCACCGACGCCACGGCGCCCCTGGCCGCGCAAGCGGACCCCGTGGCTGTGCGCGTGCTGGAATTTCCGCAGCAGCGCGGCAAAGCCGCCGTGCTGAATGACGCAGTCAAAAACGCACGCCATGCGGTCATTGTGTTTGCGGACCTTCGTCAAACATTTGACAGACAGGCGCTGTCCCTGCTGGCGGCGGCTTTTCGAGATCCCGCCGTGGGCGCGGTCAGCGGGCTGCTCCGCATCGCACCATCAGAGGCGGGAGGGGGCAAGGGCCTGGACATCTACTGGCGCATGGAAACCAAGCTGCGTGAATGGGAGGCACGGGTGGACTCGGTGATCGGCAGCACGGGAGCCATCCATGCCATCCGTAGGGAACTGTTCACCGACCTGCGGGCGGGAACCATCCTGGATGATGTGGTGGTGCCGATGCAGATCGCCAGCCAAGGATGGCGGGTGGCCTACGAGCCACGCGCGGTGGCCCATGATCCGCAGCCCCTGGCGCCAGAAAAGGAAAAACAGCGCAAGCTGCGCACTCTGGCAGGCAACTACCAGATGCTGTTCCAACATCCCTGCTGGCTGCTGCCGTGGCGCAACCGCCTGTGGTGGCAGATCATCTCCCACAAATACGCACGGCTGATGGTGCCTTGGCTGATGGTGGTGGCGCTGCTGCTGACTCTGATGCAGCCAAAGACACCGGTGGTCTGGCTGCTGCTGTGGCTCCAGGTGCTGTGCTACTCGCTGGCCGTCATCGGCAGCTTCTTCCCCAGGCTGAAGGCGCGCTGGATCACGATCCCCTCCGGCTTTTTGATGTTACAGTGGACTTGCGCGCGCGCCTTTTTTTCTTATCTGCGCTGCCGGAAGGACCCACTGCTCATCTGGGCGGCAGGCCCCCGCCACCCGCAGATGAAGCCAGAAGTCCGGTAATTGTCCGCAGGAAACCTGCCCCACCCTTTTCCATCTTCCCACCTTCCTTCCCTTCCCACGCCCGATGCGCATTCTCTGGGTTAAAACCGGCCCCCTCCTCCCGCTAGACACGGGTGGCAAACGGCGCACCCACTCCATGCTGACGGAGATCAGCAAAAAGCATCATGTGGTGTATCTTTCCCTGCTGCCGGAGGGCGAGGCACTCCACGCACAGGAGGAGGAGACGCCGTATGCCGCGGAGAAGACATGGCTGCGCAGCCAGACACCGCCGAAGCTGAGCCTGAGATTCTGGCTCAGCCTGGCGAGCAGCACGGTGCTGACCTCACGCCCGTACGCGCTGCACCGCTACGCCGCGCCAGTTCTGCAAAGCAAACTGCGGGAACTGGCCCGGCAGGATGCCTTTGACCTGGTGATCTGTGATTTCCTGGCACCGGCCCTGAATTTCCTCCAGGTGTCGTTCCCGTGCCCCGTGGTGCTGTTTCAGCACAACATCGAGGCACAGATCTGGAAACGGCTGGCCGCGAGCCAGCCGTCCCCCATCAAGCGCTGGTATCTCCATCTGCAATACCGACGCATGCACCGCTGGGAAGCACGACTGTCACGCCTTTTTGACGGCGTCATCACCGTGTCTCCGGAGGACACGGCGCTGGCCAGGGCGGACTATCACCTGAGCAATGTGCTGGGCCATGTGCCCACAGGGGTGTCCACGGTAGATTTCCAAGCCGCGCCTGCCCGGCCTGCGGGCAGCCGCTTCACCATGGGATTTCTGGGATCGATGGACTGGATGCCCAACATCGACGCGTGCTTGTACTTCGCCCGCGAAATCATGCCGCTGGTGCAGCAGCAGCTGCCGGACTGCCGGTTCAAGATCATCGGCCGCAATCCGGCACCCGCCATACGGGAGCTCGGGACGACGGGCGGCGCCATCGAGATCAGCGGCACGGTGGAAGACATCCAGCCGCATGTGCATGAGTGTGATGTGATTGTCGTCCCGCTCAAGGCGGGTGGCGGCACGCGCATCAAGATTTACGAGGCGATGGCCATGGGAGTGCCTGTGGTGTCCACCACGATCGGCGCGGAGGGGCTGGAGATCACACACGGACAGAACATCCTCATCGCAGATGACGCGCCAGCATTCGCGCGCGAGCTGGTACGTGCGGCGGGTGCCCCCGCCCTGCTGGCGGCGCTGGCCCGGCAAGGACGAGAGGATGTGGAAAAAAAACACTCCTGGGTTGCGGCCACCCAGTGCTTCATGAACCTGTGCGGCCGCTGCTCCAAATCCCCCACCTGACATCCCCAGTCCCCCACCCATCCCCCC
>CAZPSQ010000147.1:0-13341 GCA_964588755.1 uncultured Prosthecobacter sp.
CACCCGCCCTCCCCTTCACGCTGGCAGCTTGTCAAAGTCGAACTGGCAGCAGCCCAGGTCCAGGGTGTGCGGGTTCTCCGCCAGCTTGGCGCGGAAGGACGCTGCCAGGGAGTAAATGCGCTGCTGACCGTTCTTCTGCACCTCCAGCAGACCTGCCTCCTTCAGCACACGGAGATGCTTGGAGACGTTGTAAGGTGTCACGTGCAGGCTGTCGCACAGCTCCGTCACCGCCTTCGGTCCGTCGATGAACTGGCGCACCAGGCGCAGGCGTGTTGGCTCGCCTAGCGCCCGCATGGCGCTGAGGCAGTCGAACGAACGTGGTGCGGAACGCGACGGCATGGAAACAATCCTTAGCAGAGGGTGATAATCGCGCAAGAAGACGGTCTGGATGTCGTAAAATGGGAAAATATTTGCCAAAACAGGCAAATATAAGGTACAAGCGCTCCCGTCATGCTCCTCCCGACAACAAACACACCACGTATGCTCACGCGCCTGCTGGCCGCGTTGGCCCTGGGCTCCTGCTCCGCCGCCCTGGCGCAGCCCGCTGCTGAAAAACCCGCTCCGGTCAAGCCGGTCGATGTCGTTGACCTCAATGAGATCGTCATCTCCGCTCCCAAGCTGTCCAAAAGCCTGCTGGAAGCGCCCCTGAGCGCCACGGTGACCACGGGCAAGACCATTGACGAAAATGGCATCACCGCCGTGAAGGACGCGGCCTTTTACGCGCCGAACACCTTCTTCAACGAGTTCACCGCGCGCAAGCTGAGCAATCCCAAGTTCCGCGGCATCAGCGGCTCGCCGATGAACCCGGGCGTGACCACCTACTATGACGGTGTGCCTCAGTTCAATGGAAATTCCTCCAGCCTCATGCTGCTGGACGTGGCCCAGGTTGATTTCGTGCGCGGCCCGCAGGCGGCTCTCTTCGGTCGTAACACCGTCGGCGGCCTGATCAACATCACCAGCAACCGCCCTTCCCTGAACGGCTGGCACGGCGGCCTGGAGACCACCCATGGCAACTACAGCCTGCAGGACTACCGTGGCAGCATCACGGGCGCGCTCATTCCAGACACCCTGGGCTTCAGCTTCGCCGGCGGCTACCAGTCCCGTGATGGCTACACGAAGAACACGGTGACCAACAGCCCCATCGACGACCGCGACGCATGGTTCGGCAAAACACAGTTCCTGTGGACCCCGTCCAAGGAGCTTGAGGTGCGCCTGATCCTCGCTGGCGAACGCGCGAATGATGGTGACTACGGTCTCAATGACCTGGGCCAGCTCCGCAACAACCCGCGCCGCAGCGCCCGTGACCTGGTGGGCTACACCACCCGCGATGTGTTCATGCCCACGCTGCAGGTCATCTACCACGCCGACAGCTTTGACTTCACCTCCACCACCGGCTTTGTCTGGTGGCAGACGGAAGACCTCACCGACCTGGACTATTCCCTCTTCCCGGCTGGACAGCCCCTGGATCCGCTCCCAGGCACCTACCTGACCCGTCTCAACAACGAGGAGCAGACCACCTGGACCCAGGAGTTCCGCTTCTCCAATCCGAAGGACAAGCCGGTGATCCTCAGCGAGTCCGCCACTCTCGAATGGCAGGCCGGCCTCTTTCTCTTCTATCAGGACTACTCCCAGTCCACCATCCAGAGCCGGCGTGAGCTCACCGCTGCTGGTGGCTTCTTCGGCATCAACGCGGGCAATTTCACCGGCACCAGCTCCGGCCTGCGGGACATGGGGGCAGGCCTCTACCTGCAGGGCACCTTGAACCTCTGGGAAAAGCTGCACCTCACCGCCGGAGTGCGCTATGACTATGAGGACAAGGAGGCAGATCTGGCCACCAGCACCTCCAGCTTCTCGAACGCGCTCGTTCCAGCGGCCGTTCCAGCGGCCGCGACCACCAACCAGGGCCTCTCCCGCAGCTTTGACCAGGTGACACCGCAGGCCGCCATCTCCTACGACATCACGCCGGACCTGATCACCTACTTCACCTTTGCCGGCGGCTTCAAGGCGGGTGGCTTCAATGCAGGCTCTCCAGCAGGCACCGAGACCTACGCGGAAGAGCGCAGCTGGAACTACGAGTTCGGCTTCAAAGGCCGCGCCTTGGACAACAGCCTGCGCTACGGCCTGGCGCTGTTTTACACCGACTGGCGCGACCTGCAGCTCAACGTGGCCAACGGCGGCCCGGCCACCTTCCACATCGCCAACGCAGGCAGTGCCTCCGCGCGCGGTATCGAAATCGACATGAGCTACGCCCCCACCAGCAACTGGAGCATCTTTGGCTCCGCCGGCTGGACGGACACCCGCTTCAACGCTGGTGCCCGTGACAATGTGGGTGGTGCGTCCACACCACTGGGTGGCCGTCAGATCCCCTATACCCCTGACTACACCGCCGCCCTGGGCACCCAGGTGGCCTGGGAAGTCGGCGGCGGCTACAATGTGTATGCCCGCGCGGAAGTGCAGTTCATGGGCTCCTTCAACTACGACACCTCCAACACCGCGGGCCAGGACGCCTACACCATCGCCAACTTCCGCCTCGGCGTGCGCAACCAGCACTGGTTCGTGGAAGGGTTTGTGAACAACGCCCTCGACGCCGAGTACGTGCCGATCGCCTTCGGCTTCCCAGGCATCGCCCCTTCCGGCTATGTGGGTGAAAGCGGCACGCCGCTCACCTTCGGCGTTCGCACCGGCATCAAGTTTTAGTCGAGACACACACGGTACGACGGCGGTTGACGGCGATAAAACGCCGTTGGCCGCCGTTGTTCGTTTCAACAGACCTCTCGTTTCCCATGCCTCTGACCCCCGATCAAACTGCCGCCTATCATCGCGACGGCTTCGTCATTGTCCCAGGAGTTTTTGCCGCCGAGGCCGCCGCCCTGCAGCAGGATGCGGAGCGGCTCATGACGCTCACGCCGTTGATGGACTCCAACAACATCCGCTGCCGCTGGCAGGACCACGCGGAGACGGGGGAATGCCGCTTCGACTGCTTCGACCCCGTCATCGACATCAGTCCGGTGTGTGAGCGCGTGGCCCGCTCCCCGCTGCTCCTGGAAATGGCCGCCCAGATCTACGGGGAACCCGCCCACCTCTTCAAGGACAAGCTCATTTTCAAGCCCTCCGGCGCCAAGGGCTACGACATGCACCAGGACTTCATCTCCTTTGAAGGGTTCCCGGAGTCTTTCATGACCGCGATCGTGGCCATTGATCCCTCCGACGCGTCCAGTGGTGCCACGGAGGTCTTCCCCGGCTACCACCAGCAGGGCTGCATGAGTCCGCGCGACGGCATGTACCACCAGCTCAAGGACGACCAGGTGGACCGCAGCAGGGGGGTGACACTGGACCTGCAACCGGGAGACGTGGCCTTTTTCAGCGGCTTCACCCCGCACTGCTCCGCGCCGAACAAGTCGCCCCACCCCCGCCGCCTGCTCTACCTCAGCTACAGCGCGGAGCGCGATGGCGGCGACCTGCGCGCCTCCCATTACACATTTTTCCACAACTGGCTGCAGGAGCGGTATGCGGAATACGGCAAGACCGAGACCTACTTCCGATGAGTCACGACACCTCCCGCCACGCCTCACTCGCACCTGCGGTCTGGACCCAGGTCATCGCGGGCGCCCTCCTCATGCTGGCCACGCTGCCCGGCCGCACCCATGGCCTCGGCCTCATCACGGAGCCGTTGCTGGCAGACCTGAAGATCTCGCATGACAGCTACGCGCAGATCAATCTCTGGGCCACGCTGCTCGGCGCGCTGGTCTGCCTGCCCGTGGGCACCTGGCTGGACCGCATGGGGCTGCGCATCGGCGCGCTGGTGCTGCTGCCCGCGCTGGCCGCTGTGGTGGGCTGCATGAGCGTCTTTTTGCAAAGCGGCCCCCAGGTGGTGGCGATCCTGTTTGTGCTGGTGCTGCTGACCCGCGCGCTGGGGCAGGGCGCCATGTCGGTGCTGAGTCTGGCGGTTGCAGGCCGTTCTTTTCGGCATGGCTCTGGGGCTGCCGCAGGCTCCTACGCCATCCTGCTTTCTGTGCTCTTTGCCATCAGCTTTGCGGTGGTGGGCGGCGCGGTCGGCAGTTCTGGCTGGCGTGGTCCCTGGGGGGGCATTGCCGTGGGGCTCGTATGTCTGATGCCAGTGGCCTTCTGGCTGCGCGGTGGCGCTGCCTCAAAACAGGTGGAGGCAGGAGAAGACACCGACTTCACCCTGGCGCAGTGCCTTAGAGCACCCTCTTTCTGGGCCTACAGCACGGGCATCGCGGCGTTTGCGGCCATCTCCTCCGGTGTGGGCCTGTTCAATCAGGCGCTGCTGGCGGAGCGCGGGTTTGACCAGGAAATGTTTGTCAAATTCCAGGCGGCCTCCTTCATCATCGCGCTGCTGGGGCAGATCATCTGCGGCGTGGGCATGCGCTGGCTCTCCATCCGCTTCTGGCTGGGCGGCGCGCTCATCTGCCAGGCCGCCGCGCTGGCCGCCTACAGCTTCATTTCCACCCAGTCCCACCTCTGGGTGCTGGCGGCTTTTTCTGGCATTGCCGGCGGCATCATCACCGTGGCCTTCTTTGCCATCTGGACGGATGCCTATGGCAAGCGCCACCTCGGCCGCATCCAGGGCGTGGCGCAGATGTGCAGCGTGTTTGCCTCCGCCCTCGGTCCGCTGCTGCTGGAGCGTGGACATGCTTTCTTCGGCACTTATGCAAAGACGCTGATCTATGCCGCTCCGGGGTGCGTTTTAGTGGGGTTGCTCACCTTGCTTTTGAAGCCCCGCCCGCATGCCTGATTCCGCCGCCCCTGCTCCCGTCCGCAAATTTCACCTTTCCCTGAACGTGTCCGACCTCGGGCGCTCGGTGGCGTTTTACCGTGTGCTCTTCGGCCTCGATCCGGCAAAGCACCACCCGGACTACGCCAAGTTTGAGGTCGAGTCTCCCCCAGCCGTCTTCTCCCTCGTCCCCGGCCGTGCCGGGGGAGGTGGAGCGCTGAATCACGTGGGCCTCTGCCTGCTCTCTTCAGAAGAGCTTGTGGCCATCCAGCTCCGCCTGGAACAGGCAGGGCACAAGACCCTGCGGGAGGATGGCGTGGCCTGCTGCTACTCCCGCCAGACCAAGTTCTGGGTGCGCGACCCCGATGGTGTGCTGCTGGAGCTCTATGTGTTTCATGAGGACATCGACGACCATGGCGACGGGCACGCGCCGGAGGATGACCTGCCCGCGCTGATGGGCGGAGGGAAAGAAGAAGCCGCACCTGCCATCACCTGGACCCATCAGCTTGGCGAGGCCGTGGTGCTGCCACTGCCGCAGGACACGAACAGTGTGCAGGAAGTGGTGCTGGAAGGCACCGTCAATGCCGCGCCGGCATCCTTGGATTTGCCCGCGCTGCTGAGGGAGGCGCTGCGCATCTTGAAGCCCGGCGGCACCATCAGCGTGCATGGGCTTGCAGGAGACCGCCCGCTCACCGGTCCTGCACCCATGCTGCCGGGGCCGGCGGCGGCCGTGCGGCATGTGCCGGATTTTCCCGGCCTCATCCCGCTGCTGCAGACGGCGGGCTTTCGCAACGCACGCCTGACCAAGCTCTCCGAGAAGGGCTATTTTGAGGCGGAAGGCGTGCCGCTGCGGGAGGTGCTGGTCACCGCCACGAAGCCCGGTTTCCGCTCCTCCAAAAAAGACCAGACCGTCGTGTACCTCGGCCCCCAGGCATCCATGGAGGATGACTTTGGCAATCGTTTCATCAAAGGCGTGCCGCAAGCCGTGAACGTGCATGACTGGCAGGCGCTGAAAAGCACCGCCGCATCGTCGTTTGCATGGTTGAAGACCGAGGTCGCCACGCCGAACCTGCCTGCCCAACCACCGCCCATGCCAGCCCCCCAAGCCAAAAGCAAAGCACGTTACATCATGATCGGCGGATTCCTCGGCGCCGGCAAGACAACCACCGTCGGCCGGCTGGCAAAGCATCTCAGCGACCAGGGGCTCAAGGTGGGCCTCATCACCAACGACCAGGCCGGAGGTCTGGTGGACACCAAGCTGCTGCGCGGCCAGGGTTTTGCCACGGAGGAGATCGCGGGCGGCTGCTTCTGCTGCCGCTTCAACACCCTGGTGGATGCCGCGCACAAACTGGCCGACGCCACCAAGCCGGATGTCTTCATCGCAGAGCCCGTCGGCAGCTGCACCGACCTTGTGGCCACCGTGACCTATCCGCTGCGCCGCATGTATGGCGATGACTTCACCGTCGCGCCATTGAGTGTGCTGGTGGATCCTGTGCGCGCCCGTCGTGTCTTCGGTCTGGACCAGGGCGGCAGCTTCTCGTCCAAGGTGGCCTACATCTTCAAAAAGCAGCTCGAGGAGGCCGACATCATCGTCATCAGCAAAAGCGACATCATTGATGAGACACAGCGCGGGGAGCTGCGCGCGGTCTTGGGCAAGGAGTTCCCCCTGGCCAAAATCATCACCGCGTCCCCACGCCAGGAAACTGGGCTGGAGGAGCTCTTCAGCAGCCTCATGGGGGGCGAGCAGTCGCGGCGTAATCCGATGGCTGTCGATTACGAGGTGTACGCCGATGGCGAGGCCCTGCTGGGCTGGCTGAACGCCACCGTGACCTTGAAGTCGGATGATGAGTTCGACGCCAATGATTTCCTCCGGCGTCTGGCCACCGACGTGCAGGGCCGCCTGCAGCTGGCAGGCGCTGAGATCGCGCATTTCAAGATGACCTTCAGTCCGGATGACGGCATTGCGGGCGAGCTGGGCAGCATCAATCTTGTGCGCAGCGACTACGTGCCCGAGCTGGGCATGGAGCTGGATGAGCCAACCACAGGCGGGCAGCTCATCGTCAACCTGCGCGCGGAGACAGACCCCGCCGCGCTGGTCGTGGCCGTGAATGCAGGCCTTGGCGAGGTTTCCTCCAGCTTCTTCGGCCTCACTGCCACGCTGGATCATGAGGAGCACTTCCGCCCTGGCAAGCCTGTGCCGACCTACCGCGACGGCGAGCTTGTGATGGAGGCCAAAGGCGGCTGCAAGCCGGGCAGCGGCTGCTGCTGACAGCGACCGTTTTTCTCCAAAAAATTGCCAGCTCTCCGCATCTCACACCACTCCGCGTGATCCTCAAGCGGCGGGGATGACCCCGATGCGGAGTCATGGAGGGCCACTTTGCTGTCGCCCCAAAATGACAAGTTCCTCGGTCAAAGGCCGTTTGATGTTCCCACATGAAGCACCTTTTGTTCCCGATCATTCTTGCCGTGCTCGCCACCCACACCGCGGCCGAAGAATACCTCCAAAACGACTCCCGCCGGCTCTCCCAGGTGTCCAAGGCCGTGGTGCTGACAGACCTCTCCAAGATGGAGCCTTCGGGCGCGCTCATCACCGGCAAGCGGCAGAAAGGGAAGTGGAAGATGATCCCTTTCACCACGGCGGATTTGAAGGGCACGGCGCTCTCCATCTACAGTGCCACGAATCCGCCTGTGGTGAGGCTGCCGCTCACCCAAAAGGGCTGGCACGCCGTTTACATCGGCCTGGCCACCACATCCGGCGGTTTCAACATCGGCGGCAACGGCATCAAGGCCAGGCTCAGCGATGAACCCGTCTTCAAGCGCATGGCCAACAACCTCGCGCTGATGGAGAACCGACGTGCGGTCATTCAAGAGTGCTTCCTCACCGTGGCAGACCTCAAGGGGCAGTCGCTGGAAATCGCGCCCATGCGCGGCCTGCCTGCCACAGTCTGCTACGTGAAGGTCGTTCCCATGACCGCGGCCGAGGTCACCACCGTGCAGACGCCTTCGAAGCATCGCACCTCCATCGCCACCTTTGACGGGCATAGCTGGATCTGGCCCTTTAACCCCAGCACCGCCGAGGAGCTGGCCGAGGAGTTTCGCGGCTTTGAGGGCACCGACGTGGGGAAGTGGTGGTTCCAGGTCACCGGCTCGGACCTTGTGTGCTATCCCAGCAAGGTGGGCACCTATCCGGGCGAGGGCACGGTCGATTTTCCCACCGGGGCCTATGCGGTTTACACGAAGTCCCTGGAGACCCTGTTCAAAAAAGGCATCAACCCGCTGAAGGTCGCGCGGGACGCCGCCAAGGCGCAGGGCGCGGAATTTCACGTCATGCTGCGCCCCGGGGGCTGGGTGGGTTCCATGCCCTATGAGGAGACCTTCAACAGCAAGTTCTACTACCAGCACCCCGAGTGGCGCTGCATCGACCGCGACGGCACGCCCACTTTTTACATGAGCTACGCCAATCCCGAGGTGCGGAAACAATTGATCGAAATCTTCCGCGAGACGCTGGAGCTGCAGCCCGAGGGGGTGGGTTTTGTCTTCAACCGCGGCATGCCGCTCATGCTGTGGGAGGACGCCTTCTGCAAACGCTTCCAGGAAATGCACAACGCGGACGCCAAGAGTGTGCCGGATGACGATCCCCGCATCCATGCCACACGCGCCGCCATCATGACCGACTTTATGACTGAGGTGCGCGCATTGCTGGATGAAACCGCCGCCAGGCAAGGCCGCAAAGTCCGCTATAAGATCTCCCTCGGCACCTTTGCCAAGGAGGCGGACAACCAGCGTTGGGGGCTCGATCTGCCCACGTGGATTCAGCGCGGCCTGGTGGATGATCTGGCCACCACGTGGTTCGCCTATCACACCTCCTTCACCAAGACACCGGGCAAGGTGGACATGGACTACTACCGCCGCATCACCAAGGGAACGAACACCAAGGCCTACCCCATGGTCATTGCGTGGAAGACGGGCAAGCCGAAGGATCTGAGCAAGCAGGTCGGCGCCTATCTCCTGCAAGGAGACCCAGGCGTCGCCATCTGGGACCCGCAGGTGATGAAGGGCTGGCCGGAGGGTTCCCCTGGCAATGTCTTCGACATCCTGGGGAAACTGGGCCACCGCGACGACCTGCTGCGCTGGGCCAAGGAGGGCGTGCCCACGCCTTTGACCATCCCGCTCACGCGGCTGGATGAAAACTACTTCAGCCGCTGGTTCCCGAACACGGGTTTCTGACATCTTTCTGCGGCCCACTTCCGGCTCGTTTCAGCCTGGGCATCGGTCGGCTGGCGGGAGGAGCCGCCGACTGCCTCGAGGAGGAAAAGCTGAGTCCGGTTATTTTAAATATTCCTCTTATGGACTGACGGTCGACATTGGGGGAATGGAGGTGGTCACGTTTCGTCATTTGCGTTTTCCAACTTAAAGAATTCGTTCACATGGCTGCCGTGTCGTCACCCTCAACGACTCCCTCCCATGCAAGCCAGCCACGCCATGCGCGAACCATCGGACCATCAGATGAGGGGCCGGGAAGAGTTGCCGACCCACATCCCCATGTCAGAGCCCACATCCTCGGGAAGCCCGGTGTTTGGCGTGGTGCTGTCCTTTGTCAGCATCGTGCTGCTGTCCTTCATCCTGCGTCTGGCCGTTCCCGTGGAGGACAGCGCCGTGGAACTGGCCGTGCTACTTATCGCCATCGGCTTCGCGCAGATATGGCTCATTTTTGCGCTGCTGAAGTCGGTTCGCAGCTAGCAATGGCATCTGGCGGGACCGGCGGCGGTGGATTTGGGAGGGGGGCGGCCTGTGCCACGATGTTGAAATCTTCCATCAACATCGGACGTCTGCTTTCTCACGTGTTTGTCACCCCGCCGCATTCCTTGATGAAATTCGTCCCCTTGCTCTGCCTTCTCTCCGCCATCGCGCTTCCTCTGTCCGCCAAGGAGGGCGCGCCGTCATCGCCGCCGCCTGCCCAGGCAGACATTGCGTACAAGACCGGGGGCGGGCTGACGGACTATGAAAAGGAGCGCTGCAAGCTGGACCTCTACCTGCCAGCGCAGAAAAAAAGCTTTCCCACCCTGGTGTGGTTTCACGGGGGCGGCCTCACTGGCGGCAGCAAGGAATCGGCCAGCATCCGTGCCATCGGTCATGCCCTGGCAGGGGATGGGGTGGGCATGGTCATGGTGAACTACCGCCTCAGCCCGAAGGCCAGCTATCCCGCCTATGTGGATGATGCGGCGGCCGCCGTGGCGTGGACGTTGAAAAACATCACCCAGCATGGTGGCGATTCCAAGCGTGTGTTTGTGGGCGGGCATTCCGCCGGCGGGTATCTGACCCTGCTGCTGGGCATGGACGCACAGCACCTCGCGAAGCACGGCGCAAGGCACAGCGACCTCGCAGGCCTCATCCCTGTGAGCGGTCAGGTGATGACGCATTACACCGTCCGTGGTGAGCGCGGCGTGGGCAAATACAGCATCCTTGCCGATGACGCCGCCCCCGCGCATTGGGCCGAGGCCAGGGGCATCGCCCCCATGCTTGTGCTGTGGGCGCAGAACGAAATGGCCACGCGTGGTGAGGAAAACGTCTTCCTCGTCGCCCTATTGAAGGCAGCCAGACAAAACGTGACCGGCCTCATGATTCCTGACCGCGACCACAGCAGCGTGGGCAACAGGATTGGCGAGCCCGGCGACACGGCGCGCCATGCCATCCTTCAGTTCATCAACGCTCAGCGTTAAACCTCCATTTTACAGTTCCTCCCATGCGCCCAGCCGCCCTTTCTCTGCTCTTCCTCACCACCGCCTTCCTCCATGCCGAGGAAAAGCCCGACCTGCCCATCCTGGACCTCTCGGATCAAAAAGACCGGCAGGTCGTCATCGCCGCAGGCACAGAGCAGATCTACCAGGGGCATCCCACCACGACACTGCTGGCGGATGGCAAAACGATCCTGTGCGTCTGGTGTGTCAACCATGGGGGGGCGGCCGGCCCCATGGCCCGCAGCGATGACGGAGGCCTGGGCTGGGCGCGCCTGGATGACTCCGGCATCCTGCCCCCTGGCTTCAAGACGCATCAAAATTGTCCTAGCATCTACCGCATGACCGACTCCGCGGGGAAAGAGCGCATCTGGGTCTTTTCCGCCGCCCTGGGCAAGCGCGGAGGCCCCGGCATGCCCAGCATCATGAGCGAGGACGACGGCAAAACCTGGAAGGAGATGCCCCCGCTCGGCTTCCCGTGCGTGATGACCTTCAGCAGCATCGTGAGGCTGAAGGACGGGCGTTATCTGGGCCTTTACCACAAAGGACCGGACGGCAAGGACAAGGCACCGCTGGAGGTGCTGCAGACCATCACCGCCGATGGCGGCTTCACCTGGAGCACGCCGAAAGTCGTGGCCGCCGTGCCGGGCAAAAACCCCTGCGAACCGTTTGTCTTCCGCGCGCCGGGTGCCTCCGAACTGTGCTGCCTGCTGCGGGAAAACACCCACAAAGGCCGCAGCCTCGTCATGTACAGCCAGGATGAAGGCGAAACCTGGAGCGCACCCATCGACACCCCCTGGGGGCTCACGGGCGACCGCCATGCGGGCGTGTTCACGAAAGACGGCCGCTTCGTCGTCGCCTTCCGCGACCAGGCCATCGGCAGCCCTACAAAGGGCCACTTCGTCGCCTGGGTGGGCGCCTATGACGATTTGAAACAGGGCAGGCCGGGGCAGTATCGCGTGAAGCTGCTGCACAGCCACGCTGGGGGCGACTGCGGCTATCCCGGCATGGAGCTGCTGCCGGACGGCACCATCGTGGCCACGACATACATCAAGTATGCGCCAGGGCCGGAAAAGCACTCGGTCGTCAGCACCCGCTTCAAGCTGGAGGAGACAGACCGCCTCCTTCCCAAGCCATGAGGCCGGAGGAGAACACGGGCGGATCAGTCTTTTGACCTGAAGCACAGCCCGGCCGCCAGGGAAAGCGCGCCCGCCGCGATGAGCAAAGAGGTGTCAAAAGACTGGGTCCGCCGATAAACAGTGTTCGCAATCAATGGCCCGACAATCTGACCGACGCCATAGGCGGCGGTCATGACGGCGATCATGTTGAGCCGCATTCCGGCCGCCAGCTTGCGGGCGGCTGGCAGCGCGATGGTCACGGTGCCCATGAAGGTGCCGCCGACCAGCAGGGCGCTGAGAAGGTAGGCCGCCGACGCATGCATCACCGGCAGGGCCACGCCCACGGCCTGCAGAGCCAGATTGGTGATGAGACTGCGCCGCGTGCCCCAGCGCACATGCAGCCCATGCCACAGGAAGCAGGAGGGCGCGGCGCTCAGTCCAAAGACGGCCCAGAGGTGCGCCGGGTCAATGCCCGCAAAAGTCGCGCGCAGCAGCAGCGGCAGGTAGGTTGCAGTGATGATGTAGCCAAGGCCGGCGAGTCCATACGCCCCCACCAATTGGGCGGCTTTCAGCGCGCCTTTCCCTTCTTGTTCTGGAAGACTCGCCATGGAGGGCAGGGGCGGGGCTGCCCGGGCCGTGCGCGCCTGCAAAACCGCGGCCGCCACAGCAAGCACCAACGCCGCGGCGGCGAGGATAAGCCAGATGGAATAGCTCGAAAGTCCGGCCGCGTTCCCGGCGGCGATCAGTTCTGCCGAGACAAAAATGCCCGCGCCCACACCTGCAAACATGGCGGCTGCGCCATGGCGATGCTGCCGTTCCTGAATCAGCCAGTGGGAGGCGCCCACAAGCCCAAACGCGCTGAAAACCCCGGCCAGGCCACGCAGCACCACCACCAGCCATTCCGGCAGCGGCACACCCAGCAGCGCCAGGGTGATGACCGTCATCGCCGCCGACCATCCGCATTGTCTTCGACCTGGAATGCCGGTCCAAAAGGCTGTGAGCAGCGCCCCGGCAAGGTAGCCGGCATAGTTGGCCGAAGCGGCATAGGACCCGCCTTCCACGGTGATCTGGCCCTGCGAAACCATGGCAGGGTAAAGCCCGGTGAAGGCAAACCGCCCAAAGCTCATGGCGATCATGAGCACCAATGCCGCCGCGAGCGTGTCCATGAGAGCATCCTTTTTCATCGGAGTCACCTGAACCGGTGATGCCTTCATGGCAAGGCTGGCGTGCCGGATCATCAATGACAGCCTTTTCGAGAACCAGTGTAGAAGCGTGTCTTTGCCCCCGCTTGCACACCGGGGCTGCCTCGTTAACCTCACCAGCTTTCCATTCCCCCAAAATCCGCCATGTCCGCCCCCAAAATCATCTACACCTTCACTGACGAAGCCCCGCTCCTGGCCACCTACTCCCTGCTGCCCATCGTGCAGGCCTTCACCAAACCGGCGGGCATTGAAGTGGAAACGCGCGACATCTCCCTGGCAGGCCGCATCCTGGCGAATTTTGCCGACCTCCTTCCCGACGACCAAAAGCAGTCTGACGACCTCTCCTACCTGGGCAAGCTCTGCCTGGAGCCGACCACGAACATCATCAAGCTGCCGAACATCTCTGCCTCTGTGCCGCAGTTGAAGGCCGCCATCGCCGAGCTGCAGGCCAAGGGCTACAAGCTCCCCGATCTGCCCGAGAACCCGCAGACCGACGCCGAGAAGGACATCAAGGCCCGCTACGCCAAGGTCATGGGCAGCGCCGTGAACCC
>CAZPSQ010000148.1:0-13298 GCA_964588755.1 uncultured Prosthecobacter sp.
AAGGCCAGCGAGGTCTTCGTGGTCAAGCCCCTGCGCATTTCCAGGTACCCGATCATTTAACCCTACTTAACCCCACTTTAGTATCACATAAGCACGGCTAGTCTCATTATTTGGGAATAATTCCCATGAACAACGAGGGGGCGTCCATTTTCCTGGATACCACTAGCTTTGAAGAGGGGGTAATTCTATGTCCATAGCGGACAATGAAATTCTCAACATAAGAGAATTTGTTGCAACATACGCGACTTAGTGCTATGGTGTGCATATGAGTGCTGCCAAGCGAGAATCCAATGTGGTGCAGATGCAAGTTACCCTTCCGGAAGGACGGGTAGGACGTCTGACATTCACGCAGGAAATCGAGAGTTACCTGCGGCGCGCTCACAATCTCTTCAATGGCGGGTTGGATGGTGCGGATACTGTCGTCTTGTTGGAGATGTTCTTCGCCTACAAGCTTGGAAGCGATGGCAACTCACCCGGAAGCGGCAGACAGGCCGTAGTCGCGGTCGTGTCCTTTCTGGAGCATTGCAAGACCTTACCTTGGTTCTGGCAGCCACAGCATCTTCAGCACTACATCGCCTCCCTCAAGACACAGGGTTTGGCTGCTGCCACGATTCGTGGTCGGCATCACTACATCAAAGACTTCTGCCTCTCGATCCTGGCAGACCGTCCTGTTGCCAACAAAATTCTTTCTCGCCACCCTGGTGGCAACTTCCAGCAGGTTGCGGACGACAAGAGCCGAGCCTTGGTACGGGGCGCAAGGCAGCGCAAAAAGAAGCTGACGTGCCCTACGCCGAATGAGGTACAGCAGGTTTTCGAATGGTTCGAGGCCGAGATACTGGAAGCTATAGAGACCAACAGCAAATCCCTCTACCCTTTACTCAGGGATCGCGCCGTTATTACCATGTTTTATTCCTACGGCCTCCGTAAGGATGAACTGCGCCGTGTCGATCTTACTGACTTCGACTTTGATCCTGAATGCCCTCAGTATCAAAGCTACGGCTTGCTTCATGTCATCGGCAAAGGGAAGAAACAACGCACGCTGCCGATTCTTGTGCCGGGCATGTACGAGTTTGTGAAGCACTACATCGAAGTGATCCGGCCGCACTGGTTGTCCAACGGTGGTGTTGCGCCAGAGGAACGGAGTGCCATGTTCTTTTCCGATTGCCGCAAGCGCATCTCGAAAACTGCCATCGAGCGGGCCGTGAAACTGCGTTTCCGCCAGGCAGGCGTGACTCGGAATGTCAGCCCGCATCGGTTGCGCGACGTATTCCTGACCGCGATGACTGATACGCTTGGTCTTAGTTCGGCATCTGATTTGGCAGGGCATTCAATGACGACCACCACTGAAGGCTATTACCGCAAGGCGTCCTCCATCAAGGGCGACCCCATAAAGCAACACGTCAATCACCTTTACAAGAACCGCACAGATAAGGCTGATTGAAATTTCGCGAGGGAACCATGACTGAATCATCCACAAACCAAACCAAGCTTAGATTTCGAATCAAACTCCTGCTCGCCGAGCGAGACATGACCGTTGCAAATCTCTATACACTTGTGAAGCAGCAAGGATTTGACATCTCATCGTCGCATTTTTTCCGGCAGATGACCCCCTATCCGAATGCCATTCGGCCGGAGTTGCTTGTCGCCATCTGTAAGGCCCTTGGATGCGAGGCATCCGAATTGTTCGACCTAGTGGAAGTTGCGCCAGAGCCGAAGCAGCAGCAAAAGCCAAAAGTCGTTACACCCAAGGCGGCAAATCCCAAGAAATCTACGGACGCCACAGTTGCCCAAGAAATTGACGCCGCCAAGCGCAAGGCAGAGGACAAACGCAAGTCGGCTCTTTTAGGGCCGAAAGTTGCCGTGTTAGGACTGAAGAAGGATCAATGAGTCCAAGAGGCTATTCTGAGCGCACCATTCCTCAGGCTTGTGATGCTTGTGGGGTGGCCATTCCGGCAAATGGCCGGGAGGTGAAATACACCCGCTTTTTCTGCTGCCAGGCAGTGACCGCACGAGTTGAAGAGAACCTACCAAATCAATGTTGGATCAACAGAAACAACGGTAGTGAAGATACTCGCGCTGCGCTGGCTATCTTACCAAAAGCTACCGCGAGTAGACATGGGGAAAAACCGGAAGTCCGCGAAGCCAGGGGGGATATTCTGCTTCGTTATATCCACGAAGTTGGCTCTGGTGAGCCATCCTTGGCTTGGTACCGCGCCATACTCAAGCAACATCGTACAGTAACCGTTACCACGGCGCTCGGTGGCCTACCTTATTGGAAATCGGAGAAGCTACGCTTCCCATCAATCAATGACATTCAACCTGTTGATCGCCAGATCGATAAATGGCGTCAGAAGGGTGATTGCCCCGAGTTTGCCGAATTGCTGTCTGGCTATGTCGAACACCACTATGACATCATGGAGTTCGGGTTCAAGAATGACCAGTTTGGTGAATTGGTGGCCGTTAAACTAAGCACGATCAAGCAGATAATTTCCAAGATTGGGCCTTACTTGGATTGGCTTTATCAGCACGGTCATCGAGATCTTCATGAAGCTGGCCGAATGTGGCTTTCAAGGTACATGGCAGAGTTTAATCTCCGTCCTACTTATGGATATTCGATAAGCAAATTCTACCGCTGGGCCAAGACGACCAATCGTTTCATTCCCGCGCTTAACTTTACTCGTCGTAATGGCAAATCGATACGCGACCGGGAGTCTGAAAAGTTCGATGTTCTTTCATTGGAGCAAGCTCGCGCAGCCTACGATCAGATTTGTGCGCATTCCGACCCGCGAGGACGGTTTCTGGCATTCATGGCCCTTCTGTATAGTCAAACAATCATGGCAAGTAGTTCACTTCGTCGTTGCGATCTTGTTCGGAATCCGGAATCCGGCTGCTGGATCGTCAAACGTAGCGATGATGATGGGTTTGAACTGGAACCTGAGGTATCCGCTACTCTGGACGAATGCCTGAGTTTGGCCGACAAACATTCCCGATATTTGGGACAACCTGAATATGAATATGTCCTCCCTGGCAGAAGCAAGCATTTCATTTCCCGAACAGTGGCCTCGGATAAAATCCGTGAGGCATCCGGCCACAAGGGCGAGGTCTTGCGTCGCACGGGTGTAGTTAACATGTTCCGTGCTGGCCAGAAAACCATGGGAACAGTGGTGTTGCGCGACCAACTCAAGGTCAGCATTCCAGTTATTCAGCGGGCTATTAAAATGGCCGGCCACAGTGTCAACGGTGCACTTGATCGCGATGCCGCCGAAGAATACCGTCGAGCGTTCCTTGAACAAGATGACGAATGATCGCCCCTGGTTCGCCTATGTCCTGATGTGCTTCAACGGTCGGATCTACATTGGAATGGCGCTAGATGTTGAGTGCCGATTCCGGCAGCACGTCGCGGGGCGCGGGGCGCTATTTACGCGCATAAATCGTCCCTATTGCATCATGGCCGTGAGGGAGTTTCCTTCACGCCAGGATGCAGCGCAAGAAGAACGGGCATTAAAGCGGGCAGGGCAATCCTGGGTACGCCTCTGGTGTCGCACAAACAGGTATCACGGGCCAAGCGCAATGGAAGTACCTGCATCCGCCGCTGATTCTTTACAACAAAACCCGCTCGACCAGTTCTCGCAGGAAGCGGCGCCGCTCCTTTAGTATCTCGCAAACCTCGTACTGCTCGGCGATGGTGACACTTCCGACGTTGTCATCGAACGTCATCGCCGCGTACATAGCCCAGTCTGGGATAGCGCAGATGCGTTCGATCATTTCGCCGCAGTACATGGCCGACACCAGTTTCTGAAAGGCATGGAAACGAGGGAATTTTGGGCTGTTCAGCAATGCCAGCGCTTCCAGTCGACGATCCGTGCAACTGAGCAGCGAAGCCCCCTGATCCATGGCGAAGATCGCACCGAAACTTTCTTCGCTCAATGCCGCCTTCAGATTACCTGGACGGTCGTCATTGCCGATCCAGAGATCGAAGACCGCGATCTGTGCCGTTTCCAGCGGGTAACGTTCGCAGACCTTCCGCAAAGCGCTGACATGGCCAGATTCAACGTGCATCCCCGGCACGATATCCCCATCGCCGTCATCATCGAATGATGCGTCATGATCCGTGAAGTCGTAGCAATCGAGCCCGGATTCTGCCGCCTTGAGCGATGCAAAGCGAAGGGATTCAGGCGCTCGCCGAGATTGAACAACGACCCCCACAGCTACAGGCAGACCGAGAAACTGCGCCAAGCGGTTTGCCGCTAGTTCGGAATAAATCTGTGCCGGTCGCAGTTCGCTGTCCTGCTTGATGATCGCAGCCACATACCCATCTCTCGCGCCCGTGGTACTACGATCATTTGGGGTTGATCTGGCGCCCAGTTCGTAACTCAGAATCGGCATACAGATTACGCGCCCTCAACAGCCCACAGATCGGCGTACAACTCAGCCTGCTCGATGACCTTTTCCACAGCCTCCGGCTGCTTATCCGGCGGATACTTGTACTTCGTCAGGAGCACTTTCACCAGCAGGCGCATGCGGGCGCGCGCCGTATCCCGCTTCTGCCAGTCGATGGTTGCCGATTTTCGGAGCTTGTCGGTCAGTTCATGAGCCAACGCCTTCAAAACGGGATCGCCCATCTCGCGGACTGCGCTTTCGTTCTCGCGTAGCGCTTCATAAAACGCGAATTCATCGTCCGACATATCCTCTGGCGGCTTGTCGGCAGCAATCTCGTGGGCCAGCTTGATCAGTTCCTCGATTACCTGTGCCGAGGTCAGGCCGCGACTGGTGTACTTATTGATCGCGTCCGTCAGCTTCTTGCTGAACTTCTGTGCCTGGGTCGTGTTGCGGCGGCCCCGTGACTGGATTTCGTCGTTGATCAGACGCTGTAACAGTTCGGCGGCAAGGTTCTTCTGCGGAATTTCACCCAACTTCTTCAGGAAGGTTTCGTCCAGCACGCTGATGTCGGGCTTGTCGACGCCTAGCGTCTTGTAGAGATCGGTGACGCCATTGACCAGCACGCCCTTGGCGACGATCTGCCGCATGGCGGCTTCCTTCTCGACCTTGCTCTTGCCGGCGCCAACGCTCGTGAACTTCACCAGACCGGCTTTCACGGCCTGATAAAAGGCGATTTCGTTTCGTAGTGCCAAGGCTTCCGGATGCGTGCCCGCCAGTGCCTGTGCTTTCGACAACTTGGTGACTTGGTCCAGAAAACGCTTCACTCCTGGTGGCTTGGCTTCCGGATCGGATTCGGCGCCCTTAACGTTTAGCTTGACCAGATGGTTCATCGCCAGGGGTAGGGCCACCAACGCTTTTTTCGCATTCTCGGCAATCCCTTCCAAGGGCACACCATGTAACATGGTTCGGACAATGCCGATTGTTTCTTTGAGAATGGCCAGAGCTTCTTCGATGAACTCCACCGGCTCGCCGCGCTGATCGCCGCCACGGGCACGGGTGTATTGGGCAATCGCTGCCTTCAATTCCTCGCCGATGCCGATGTAATCGACCACCAAGCCGCCGGGCTTGTCTTTCCATACGCGGTTCACGCGGGCCACTGCCTGCATCAGCCCCTGACCGCGCATTGGCTTGTCCACGTATAAGGTGTGCAGGCATGGCGCGTCAAACCCGGTCAGCCACATGTCGCGCACGATCACTAGCCGGAGCGGATCGTCAGGGTCTTTGATGCGTTTCTCCAACAGTTTCTTTTCCTGAGCCGTTGTAGCGTGAGCACGCAATGCCGGCAGGTCGGAGGCCGGGCTGGTCATTACCACCTTGATGACGCCCTGATCGATTTCCTTGGCATGCCACTCTGGGCGGCGCTTGATGATTTCGTCGTAAAGGGCCACCGCTGCCTTGCGGCTAATAGCGACAATCATCCCCTTGCCATCGAGAGCTTCCAGGCGCTCGTCCCAGTGCTTGACCAGATCATCGGCCAGCTTCTCCAGGCGGCCATCGGCCATGGCGATGGATTCCAGACGCGCCAGGGTTGAAATCGTCTTATTGCTCTGTTCTTCCGGGTCATCCTCCAGCAGCGTATCCAGTTCCTCGTCAAGCGAATCCAGTTCGGCCTTGTTGACCGAAAGGTCGATGATGCGCTGCTCGTAGTGGATGGGAACGGTGGTGCCATCCTTCTGTGATGCCAGCACGTCGTAGATGTCCACGTAGGTGCCGAACACCGCCTCAGTATCGCGGTCGTTCTCGGAAATCGGCGTGCCAGTCAGGCCGAGGTACAGCGCCTTGGGCAAGGCATCGTGCATATATTTGGCGAGGCCATAACGATACTTTTCGCCCTTCTTGTCGAGGTCGCTCTTGAACCCATATTGGGTGCGGTGTGCTTCATCGCAGATGACGATGATGTTGGAACGCGGATTGATTTCCTCGACGGTATCGTGTCCCTTTTCCGGGGCAAATTTCTGAATGGTTGTGAAGAAGATGCCGCCAGCCACCTGCTCGGACAGAAGCCTTTTCAGGTCTGCCCGGTCAATGGCCTGCACGGGCTTGGAGCGAAGGGGAATCCTGCAAGCGGCAAAGGTCTCATAAAGCTGGCCGTCCAGATCCTTGCGGTCCGTTACCACCACCACGGTCGGATTTTCCAGAGCCGGGTGCTCGCGCAGCATGCCGACATAGAACACAGCCAGCAAACTCTTGCCGGAACCTTGTGTGAACCACATCACGCCGCCCTTGCCGTCGTGCCGATGCTGAATCGAATCCAGCGCCCGGTCTACGCCCTTGAGGACGCCGTGATATTGGTGATACCCAGCGATGACCTTGAACGTGCCAGCGCCAGATGTTTGGAAGGCCACGAAGTGACGCAGGTACTTCAGGAAGGTCTGTCGCTCGAACAGTCCCTTCACCAGCACCTCCAGTTCCAGGTGCTGTTCAGGCGCAGCGATCCCAGGCGCGACACGCCAAGGCATGAACCGCTCCTGATCTGCGGAAATGGAACCAACCCGTGCTACCGCGCCATCTGAGATGATGCACACGGCGTTTGGCTCAAATAGCTGGGGAATTTCGTTCTTGTAATTTTGAATCTGGTTGAATGCCGCAAACACATCCGCTTTCTCGTCCGCCGGATTCTTTAGTTCAATGACCGCCAGCGGCAGGCCGTTGATGAAGGCCACCATGTCAGGGCGCACGGTCTTGCTGCCTTTGACGGTGAACTGGTTGACGACCAACCAGTCGTTGCGGGAGATGTCTTTCCAGTCGAACGCCACAACCGCCACCTGTCGACGGTGGCCATCCTGTTCGATATCCACAGGAATGCCATCGCGCAGCCAGACGTAGAGATCGCGGTTGGCTTCGACGAGCGATTGACCTGCAAACTGGAGGACACGCTTTTCGGCATCATCAATAGCAGTCGCAGGAAGATCGGGATTCAGGCTTTCTAGCGCAGCGCGAAACCGGGGTGCCAGCACCACCTCGTTGTAATGTGCCCGCTCCGGTGCGAAGCCGCCGGGGGAAATGGTTTCCCCATGGGAATACTCCCACCCAAGTTCGCGGAACCAGTCGATACATGCTTGTTCAAGGTCGTTTTCAGTCATGGCACTCAGGCAAATGGTCAGTAGTGTTCGCTGTTAGGGTCTTCGTCACCATAGTCCGGCCAGACGGAACCAAAGTCGATACTGCGGCGGGCCGGAACCAACTCCACACCTTCGATTTCAGGTTCGTCACCACCTGGCTCAAGGAAAGTTATCAGAACATCGACATTTAAGGTGTCCTTGGCGCTGACTTCCGCTCCGCCAACACAGACCATATCCTTGTCGATTCCGTCCTTGACCGAGAACGTGAAATTGCATGACGCCTCAATCTCAATAGAAATGGTGGCTCGTGCGACCAGCGCACCGTCACAATAATCGACGGCCTGTAAACCTGCGCTCCCGTTGTTTGAGAGAAACGAAGCACCGATGACCTCTACATCCTGCATTTCAGGGTCGTAGTAAAAAGCGGCATCTGCTTCTGGAATCCAGTCGATAGACCAAATATCTTCAGCTACGGCTGATTCGATCATGTTCAAGAGATTTGGGTATTTCCCGAGAGCAATTTGCTGATCTATCGCAGCACACATTTGGGCTCGGTGAGAGTCGCGCTCCTGAATCAGCGTCAATGCACTGCCGAGATCATCAATGGCAAAAAGACGCGAACTGTGCTCGCAATATCGCGCACAACCCTTATCGTTGGTGACGAACAGAACAGAAGTGTTTGCCTTCTTTGCCCATGACTCCAGTGACAGCAGGGTAATGGCATCAGGAAACTCTGCCTTCTTGTCGCCAGATGCTTCAAATGGCGGCAAAGTCTCAAAATAGTGGTTGAGCAGATCGGAAACGTCGAGCGCCTTTTTTGCTTCGATGATTTGCGCTCCGCATCGGGTAACGAAATCCTTTACTCGTTTCTTGGCGAGTTCTTTGGGTTCCAACCCTTGTAATAGATCGCTTGAGACCGCAGTCTGTTTGGCGGTATCCACGCTCCAAAATTTGGCAATTCCTCGCAGCCCCGTGAGGAACTTAACTTTTTCTTCTTCAGAATGTGCCGCTATGTGCCGCATGATCTCTTTGAGCGTTACTTCCGAGAATATCAGGCGAAAGGCATTTCCCTTGAACTGTTCTAGTCGCCGCAAATTGCCTTGGTCGAGCCGATAACCAGCACGCGAGAAAATGCATGTATCGACAGAAATTGCGCTAATCGAGCCATCAAGCAGTTTTGATGTAATCAGCTCGCGTTGCGTAGGCAATTCTGCAACTTGCTCGGTCATGGCAGTGCCTTCACGATAGGCCGCAACACTGAATCCATCTTGACCAGCCGCTGGGTCAGCCAGTCGATGTACTCGTGCCAGCGCTGCTCGTCCTCAATAGAGGCATCGGGATACCAGGAGGCGATCCGAACGGCCTTGGCATCGGGCAACTCCTGCCAGTCGAGCTCGAAGCCCAGCTTGGTCTCGATTTCCTGCTTCTGCGTAGCGAGATTGGCAAAGTGCTGCTTGGCTTGGGCTCCAGGAATCCATAGCTCGACACCAAGTCGTTCATCGCGGGTGTTCGCAGTGGGATTCAGACCAAAACCGGCGCGACCGATGGAATTGTTTAGCCAGTGCTGGGGCCGGGGCTTCTGGGGTCGAATTTGTGGTGCCTTCGACGTCAGATGTTCGATCAATGCAATCCAGAATTTCTGTTGCAACTGCTTGGTCGGCGTCGTCGCAACCGCCGCACGAGCCTGTTCCCGGCCAGCCTTCGCCCACTCGTTCGGCTTGACCACCACCTCGAACTTGGGCGCCAATGGGGAATCGCCAATCTTCCACAACTCGACCTCGACAGCAAAAAAGTTGAGCTCGTCGGTCGTGTTGTCGTTTAGGAATTGCAGCGCGGCGGCATGTTCAGGGCGGAATGATTCGGCGACCCAGATAACCTTCTTGGCGCCTACGCCGGCCGCATAGGCGATGATCTGGCCAAGATGCGAGTGGTTGGTTTTTTCGAGCTGATTTTCGATGATGACCTGCTCGTCGCCATCGGTGCAGAGAATGTCGAGTTTGAAGTCCCCAACCCAATGCTCAGTGGCCACCAGCACGAGTTCGCTGATGCCCAGCGCGTCGGCCAGCGCGTTCAGGTTGTCGGTTTCGGCCAGCCAGGGAGTGAAATCGCTGGCTTCATGCTTCCAGGCTTCACGCAGCGGCACACGCTCCAGCTTGCTTAAAGGTTTCTTGGTTGTCATGCGATGGCCTCTTCGATGAGAGATTCGGCATCCTCGACGCGGAGCTTTCCGGAGATCAAGCGGGGAAGAAGGAGGTCGCGGAGCGATGAGAGCACCGAGGCTTCGTTTCGGCATACCGCTATCTGTTCGAACATGGGACAAGTAATGATTGAAAACTGCCTCATGATTTCGTCGTTCGGGAGGACAACTTCCGCACCTGTCACCACATCTGGCCTAACTGCTGGGTATGCCGCGCCGTCTGCAAGGTGAGCCAGACGCTCGATTGCATCTTCCGCTGTTGCAGCAAGGTACAGATATTCTCGGTGATGCAAATGGGATGGACGCAATACGGCGAACCCGGTACTACCCGTCAGGCCGTCCGTGGCTATAAGCGCAAATGATCGATTTCCCGGTCGGACCGTACCGACAATCGTGTCACCGCAACGTAGAACACGCCGAGCTCTACTCGGTGACTCATCCCAGCGATACGAGGTTGCTTCTTCAATGCCCCCGGACTTGACGTTCGATAGATCGATGTACTCAAGAATATCCGGATGTTTTTTGGTCGACCATGTTTCCGGGTTGAGTTCACAAACATTGCCCAAAGTGCCAACCTTCCACCCCACCGGAATCTCTCCCAACTCGCTTTCCGCAAACCGATCCGGAAACAATGCCGTGATGTCGTTGACGAGGCCAGAGGGCTTTTCGCCAGCAGCCTTGGCGCGTACTGGATCGAAGTCCACGAACCAGGACTTGAATAGCCGTCGAGCAATGCGTTCCAGATTAGCAGCAAGGATGCGGTTGTGGTTGATGCGGTCATCAAGTGCAACAAGCACTCTTCCGATCTCTCTTTGTTCTGAAACAGGTGGAACCTCAAGTTCCCGAACATAAACTGCGGCACGAGTGGTCGATGGAATTGGCGATCCATCGTCGATTTCCCCGAGCTTATAGTGCCGAATCGCGTAATACAGCCAACGCTTGTCCATTTCGGACTTTGGTTGGACGTAGTACGCAGTATCGATCACAAAAAACGGCTCAGCCGAAAAGTGGACGCCACGATACGCACCCTTGCGCCCAAGAATCACACCGGGACCGGCAGCTAGTGCTTTGTCTGTCCAGCCGATAGGTCCGTTGCTACCAAAAACCCTAATGCCAAGCTTTCCGTCTTGGTAGCCACGGAGTGCTTTGCCGTACTCAAGAGATACTTCGTCCCCCCAAGTTGAGAGCCGCCAGTCAGAGGTCATAACCGACCCTCACAAGCTGGCTTTGTATCTCAGCCTCCAGATCTTTTCCTCGTACAAATAGTGCCGATAGTTCGGCCGTCAGTTTGGCCATTTGCACCTCAAACTCCTCGTCATCATCTTCAATATCGGTCGCGCCGACATAACGGCCCGGAGTGAGGGCATAACTGTGTTGCTCGATCTCGGGAAGGGTCGCGGACTTGCTAAAGCCCGGTACATCCTCGTAACTGCCTTCGCCCCATTGGGTGCCGCGCCATTTGTGGTAGGTCTGGGCGATCTGGCAGATTTCGGCTTCGGAGAACTCTTTCTGTTTGCGGGAACCGAGAATCATCGATGCGAACTTGCGAGCATCGATGAATAGCACCTGTTTGCGCCGGTCGTGCTTACCGTTCTTGCCGGATGACTTATTCTGGGAGAGAAACCAGAGGCAAGCAGGAATAGGGGTGTTGGCGAATAGTTGTGCCGGCAGGGCAACCACACACTCCACTACGTCGGCCTTGACCATGGCGACGCGAATATCGCCTTCGCCGCCGGTGTTAGTAGTCAACGAGCCATTGGAAAGCACGATGCCTGCGCGGCCATCGGCAGATAGGCGGGCAAGCATATGTTGTAGCCAAGCGTAGTTGGCGTTGCCGTCCGGCGGCATGCCGTATTTCCAGCGTGGATCTTTGGGTAGTTTGTCAGCCCCCCAGCCCTTGATGTTGAAGGGCGGATTCGCAAGCACGAAGTCGGCCCGTAGGTCTGGGTGCTGGTCGTTGTGGAAGGTGTCACCGTGGGACTGGCCCATGTCGTAGTCGATGCCACGGATGGCAAGGTTCATACACGCCAGCTTGCGCGTGGTGGCGGAGAGTTCCTGGCCATATATAGCAGCCTGCCCCTTCTTGCCACCGTGGGCTTCGATGAAGCGCTCCGAGTAAACGAACATACCGCCGGAGCCGCAGGCGGGGTCGTAGATGCGGCCGGCGAACGGGGCCAGAATTTCTACCAGTACGCTGACCACCGAACGCGGCGTGTAAAACTGGCCTGCACGCTGGCCTTCGGACAGAGCGAAATTGCCAAGAAAATATTCGTACACCTCGCCGAACACGTCGCGAGAGGTGTCCTGCTTCGGATCGAATTTCATCTTGGCGACGATGCCCATCAGATCGCCCAATACACCATCCTCTAGTGGTAAACGGGCGAAATCCCGGTAGAGCACGCCTCGTAGCTTTTCGTTTTCACGCTCGATGGCTGCCATGCCATCGTCCAGAAGCTTGCCGAGCTTGGGATCAGCAGCCTGTTTTAGCAGTTCAGAAAAGCGGGCCTCCTCGGGAATCCAGAACACATTGTCCTGTTTGTAGGCATCGCGATCCTCAGAGAGGGTGGCGAAGGCATCGCTCCGTATGTCTTCCGGCATGAAGAGGTCCGAGTCCGGATCGGCAAGTCGCGCACGGATCACTTCGCGTTGGGCATCGAAAATGTCGCTGACGTATTTCAGGAATACCAGGCCCAGCACGGGGAATTTGTACTCGGCGGCAGACATAGCGCCGCGCAGCTTGTTGGCAGAATCCCACAGCAGCTTCTTGAATTCTGTTTCGGTCATGCGATGTTTTCTCCCTGTGGCGCGGCGGGGTTCTGCGAATAGCCTTCCCGCTCCAGCGCTAGATTCAATGTGACCCGAGACACGCCAAAATGCTTGGCGACCTCGGTCTTGGTCATGAGTGGATCGAGCAGCATAGCGGCAGCTTTGCGCACATCCGCGTTGCTCATCTTGGTCTTACGGCCGCCTTTGCGGCCCCGCGCACGAGCGGCAGCAAGGCCAGCGACGGTTCGTTCCCGAATCAGGTTGCGCTCGAATTCGGCCAACGCCGCGAAGACATGAAAAATGAGCTTGCCGCCGGCATTGGTGGTGTCGATGCTCTCGGTCAGTGATTGGAAACCAACCCCTCGATCCTCTAGGGCATTAACGATATCCACCAAGTCCTTGAGCGAGCGTCCGAGCCGATCCAGTCGCCAAACAATCAGCGCATCGCCTTTGCGCAGAACCTTGAGACAGGTTTCGAGTTCGGGACGATCCCGATCCTTGCCGGACAATTTTTCCTGAAACACCTGCTCGCAGCCAGCACCAGCCAGCGCATCAAGCTGAAGCTCAGGTCGTTGGTCTTGTGTTGAAACACGGGCGTAGCCGATGCGCATCAAACGCTCCTAATCTGTACATTGATAACTGTACCAGATTACTTTACGCGATTGATGCGATTTGAATAGATTTTGTGTCGTTTTCAGAAGACGGCTGCACTGAACGTCAGAAGCCGACTGCACTATAGCAGCGGAGGGGTTGGATCCATCAGGCAACGACGGGCTGCTGCCGGCCATCAGCGGACGCAGGGAGGACTTTCCGCAACCGGCCGTTCGATGCGG